>NZ_CAKRCF010000010.1 GCF_934307085.1 uncultured Anaerobutyricum sp. | reverse complement strand
CACTTCTCTATGATATTTAAATACTCTTATAGGCATAACTTTTCTAAGTTTATCACCGTTTTATTATGTAGTCAAGTGTTCTGGCTTTATCTTTTCTGATTTACCTGTCTACAAAAATTTTCAATTTGCATCCATTTTTTTATTTTTCTTTTATATTTTGACAAAAAGACTACTGTACTTGTATATTGATAAATATGCCAAAAACTCTTTTACAATCATTTTAATATTCCAGACTCTTTTATACTCACAATCGCTTTCTTAATTTCTTCTGGCGGAAGTACGAGAGCAAAGCGAACATAACCTTCGCCAAGACTTCCAAAGCTGCTTCCCGGTGTACAGATTACTCCTGTCTTTTCCATAAGTTCCATAACAAACTTGTTGGAATTATCATAGCCATCTGGCAATGGTCCCCACGCAAACATCGTTCCTTCGCTGTCTGGAATGTTCCAGCCAATCTCACGAAGTCCTCCGCAAAGTGCATCTCTTCTTTCTTGATATTTGGTGCACTGTTCCTGTACGGCAGCATCATCGGATTTTAATGCTGCTACTGCACCTGCCTGTACCGGAAGAAAGATACCGTAGTCAATCTGGGAACGGAAACGTTTAAATACTTCAATAACTGCTGCATTTCCGATAACGAAAGACATACGCGCACCTGTGTAATTATAACTCTTTGACAAGGAATAAAATTCTACACCCACTTCCTTTGCTCCTGGGAAGGAAAGAAAAGATTTACCCTTTCTTCCATCATAAATAATATCAGAGTATGCATTATCATGAATGATTAAAATATTATTTTCTTTTGCAAATGCAATCAACTTTTCGTAGAACTCATCTGGTGCGGTCTTGCAGATTGGGTTTGCCGGATAAGATACTACCATTACTTTTGCTGCCTTTTTTACATCTGCTGGAATGGCATCAAAGTCTGGAAGATAGTCGTTCTCCTCTGTTAGCGGATAAAACCATTGATTGCTCTGTGCGATAAACGCTCCTGTTGAAAAGATTGGGTAACCCGGATTTGGTAAAAGTACAATGTCTCCCGGATTAATGAGCGGCAGGAAAATGTGTGCCATTCCTTCCTGTGAACCGTAAACAGACATAATCTCATTCTTCTCAATCTCTGTATTATATCTATTTTTATAACGTGCAACTAATGCATCTAAAAGTTCATCGGTTTCTCCTAAAGAATAGTGATAATTCTCTGGGTAAAGACAGGCTTCGGATACAGCTTTCATAACGCATTCTGGGGTTTCAAAATCTGGGGTTCCTACAGAAAAATTATAAATCTTCTTCCCCTGCTTTTGCAATTCTTTCTTTTTCTCATCTAAAATCTGAAAAATTCCTGCTTCAAAATTTTTCATTTTCTCTGCTGGTTCAAAATTCATATTTTTGCTACTCCTTTGTGTTGTCCTTTATGTAATCAGTTCTAAACTGATTTTTAAGGCATAGTTTACTCTCTTTAACGTTGCTGTGTCAAGATGGCACACACGTTCTTTTAAACGTTGTTTGTCAATTGTGCGAATTTGTTCTAATAGTACAACAGAATCCTTTGTAATATCGCACTCCGTTGTGGACAATTCCACATGAGTCGGCAGCTTTGCCTTATTCATCCGGCTTGTGATTGCCGCACAGATTACAGTAGGACTGTGGCGGTTGCCTGCATCATTTTGAATAATAAGTACTGGACGGACACCGCCCTGCTCAGAGCCTACAACAGGGCGAAGGTCTGCATAATAAATATCTCCACGTTTTATCATCATTTTCACTCACTCCATTTTACTTTTCTTTCTAAATGAAGTATTTCCAGTAAACGTCATGAGTATTCTGATGATTTCCTTTGTTTTTATATTTCTTCTGGAAAATGTTTCCGCTTCAAAATGTTTTCGAGATAATTCAGCAAATCTCCAGCAAGAACACTATAATATCCCTTTTCTTTTGCCGCAACGTCTCCGGCAAGTCCGTGGCAGTACACGCCGAGTCGTGCCGCTGTTAATATATCAAGCCCTCCCGCAAGAAAACCGCAGATAATTCCTGTTAACACATCGCCGCTTCCACCGGTTGCCATTCCGTTGTTCCCACTCATATTAATGTATGAAGGAACGCTTCCATCGGACACAATCGTTCTGGCATCTTTTAACACGATAACATGACCTTTATCTGCGATACTTGCTGCCGCTTTGGGCAGATTACTGCAAATCTCTGCAATTTCTTCTCCTGTCAATCTGGACATTTCTTTCAAATGTGGTGTAAGAATCATTCCACCTTCATATTCATGAAATAGTTGTTTTAACTCTTCATTCTCTTTTAACAGTACCGCCAGATTATTTAATCCGTCTGCGTCAATGACAAGCGGTGCCTTTCCCAACATAAGAACCTGCTTTACCATCTTCTTTGCAAAGTCGCTCTGTCCGATTCCCGGTCCGATTCCGATAACAGATGCCCACGAAAGAGATTCTGGCAACAATTTCCACGCTTTATCTTCGGAATCATAGGTCGTAAGAATTGCCTCCGGCAACTTTTCCTGCAAAATCACACGATTCTCCTCACAGGAAAAAATGCGTACCAGACCACTTCCACTCTTATATGCAGCTGTTCCACTCAAAATGGCAGCTCCTGCCATATTTTTTGATCCGGCAATCAGAAGAACTTTTCCGTAACTTCCTTTATTTGTCCATGCCTTTCTTTCTGGCAAAAGTTCCAAATCATCTATTGCAAAAGAAACCATCTTCGGTGCAATTTCTTCAACCGCCTTATTAGGAAAACCTATTTCTTTCACAATGACTTCGCCGCTGACATCTGCTCCCGGATAAAGAAGCAATCCCACCTTGGGAAGTCCAAAAGTAATCGTCATATCCGCCTCAAATGCGATGCCAAGAATCTGTCCAGTAGAGGCATCGACGCCGGATGGAACATCTACCGCAACTTTCAATGCCTCCATTTGATTCAGACGTTCGATAACCTCCCTATGACGTCCTGCTACTTCCCGCTTTAATCCCACACCAAAAATAGCATCCACAATAACATCATATTCTTCTTCTGGAAACTTCATCAAAAAGTCCGCTTCCATCTGCTCCAAAATGTGTTTCTGAATCTGATGGGAATCGGAATCATGTGAAATGACTCCTATTTCATAAAAATCCACTGTATATCCCTCTTCTAACAGAAGTCTTCCAAGTGCCAATCCATCACCACCATTGTTTCCTTTTTCTGTGACAATCAGCACCCGGCTGTCCGTCGGAATCCTCTCCAAAAAAACTTCTTCTAACGCAAGAGCTGCCTTTTCCATTAAAACAATACCCGGAATTCCCACATTATTTATACTATATGCATCAATGTTTTGCATTTCTTCTCTTGAAGCAACGTAACGCATCTCTCATCCTCCTTATTTCCCAATGTCTATTGAGAACCTCTCTGTAAAACACATCTGTCATGTACTACAAAAATAGTACAAATAAAGTCAACTCCATTATCTGGCAACCACACATAATCCCACCCTATGATTTCCAATTAAAATGGAGAAAAAACTGCTTATTCTGAACAGTTACCAAAAAGAGATGAAAAACAATGCTTCCTATAACACAGCTTCTCATCTCTTCGTTCTTTTTTACAATATAAACTTTATGCTTACTGATTCTGACTGTGAATTCGATAAGACAATGTCATGATACTCTCGGCAAGGTGTACATTTTCTACCAGTATCTCTTCTGGAAAATGTAAGTCTACCGGTGCAAAGTTCCATAATGCCTTAATTCCCAAATCAACTAACTGTTCTGCAACCTTAGTTGCTTTCGACTTAGGTAATGTCAATGCGGCAATCATAACCTCATGTTCCTTTAAGAATGTCTCCAGCATGTCGATATCATATACTTCCACGCCCCGCACTGTCATACCAACTAATCTTGGATTCACATCGAAAAGTCCAATAATCTTAAATCCATTACTGTCAAAATCCTGGTTATTTGCCAATGCCTGACCAAGATTACCAGCACCAACAATAATAATGTTATTCGTCTTATCCAGTCCCAGAATCTTACCCATCTCATTATAAAGATACTCTACATTATAACCATATCCCTGCTGACCAAATCCACCGAAATTGTTTAAATCCTGACGAATCTGGGAAGCAGTGACATTCATTCTCTGACTCAGTTCCTTAGAAGAAATACGGACAACATTATTCTTCAATAAATCTCCAAGGTACCGATAGTACCGGGGCAATCTTTTTATCACTGCCGGAGAAATAGACTTTTCACTTCCTGATTTTATAACTGCTTTACTATCTGGCATAAGCTCCTCCCTTTGATAAAAAATTCCCATTCTTAAGCTCTAATGAATCAATTATATACAAAAATTCTTTTAATGTCAAATAAGATTGTTAAAAATTATAACGCTTATTTACTTATTTTTTCTTTCATGATAAAATACATCAGAAATATTTCTACTTTATAATAATATAACAAATTTGGAGGTTATTATGATTTTAGCCTGTCAGAAAATCGAAAAAGCATTTGGCGGCAAATCCGTATTAAATAATGTTAATTTTTTAATTAATGAGGGAGAAAAAGCAGCTGTTATTGGTATCAATGGTGCTGGAAAAACTACCCTTTTTAAAATTATCACCGGAGAATATGAGGCAGACAGTGGAGAAGTTATTTTCCAAAAGGGCTCTACTTATGGCTATTTATCTCAGGTCATTGATGTAAGTTCCCGACGCAGCATTTACGAAGAGATGCTCGAAGCAAAAAAAGAGATTATCGAGATGGAGAAAAAGATTCGCCAGCTCGAAAAGGATATCAGCACATTATCCGGTGAAGCATTAGAAAGTGCGATGGAAAGCTACTCCCGCCTTACTGACCGTTTTGAAAAAGCGAACGGTTACGCCTGGAAAAGTGAGATTACCGGAGTATTGAAGGGGCTTGGCTTCGATGAAAGCCAGTTTGACACCCCTATCCATACCCTTTCCGGTGGACAGAAAACCCGTGTAGCATTGAGTCGCATCCTCTTGATGCACCCTGACTTAATTTTACTCGATGAGCCGACTAACCACCTGGATATGGAATCCATTCGCTGGTTAGAAACCTTCCTTTCTAACTATCGTGGATCCGTATTAATTGTTTCCCATGACCGTTATTTTCTTGATAAAGTTGTAGATAAGGTTATCGAAATCGAGAGGGGAACCAGCCAGGTATTTAACGGCAATTACAGTGCTTATGCTGAAAAGAAAAAGGCACAGCGTGACGCACAGATGAAGATCTACATGAACCAGCAGCAGGAAATCCATCATCAGGAAGAAGTTATCACAAAGCTTCGTTCCTTCAACCGCGAAAAGTCTATTAAAAGAGCGGAAAGCCGTGAAAAAATGCTCAGTAAAATTGAACTTGTAGATAAACCAGTTGTCTTAAACAGCAAAATGCGTATCACTTTAGAGCCAGAAGTTCTCAGTGGTAATGATGTACTTACCATCGAGGGGCTTTCCAAATCTTTTGGAGATAAGGCTTTATTCCGCAACTTAAATGTGCAGATTAAGCGTGGTGAGGTTGTTGGTCTCCTCGGCGCTAACGGCACTGGAAAAACCACTCTTTTAAAAATCATCAACCGACAGCTTCGTGCCGACTCCGGTAAGATTCGCTATGGATCTAAAGTTTCTATTGGCTACTATGATCAGGAACAACATGTATTGGACGATTCTAAAACGATTTTTGATGAAATTTCTGACGCATATCCAAAGCTCACAAACACCCGCATCCGTAATGTGCTTGCCGCCTTCCTTTTTACTGGAGACGACGTATTTCAAATTATCGGAACTTTGAGTGGTGGAGAAAAAGGACGAGTTTCTCTCGCAAAACTGATGCTCTCCAATGCCAACTTCATCATCCTCGATGAGCCAACCAACCATTTGGATATCCAGTCCCGTGAGATTTTGGAAGAAGCCATCAACAACTATGAGGGAACGGTATTCTACGTTTCCCATGACCGTTATTTCATCAATCAGACTGCCACGAGAATTCTGGATTTATCCCCAGAAGGCATCGTAAACTATAAAGGCAACTATAACTACTATTTAGAGCAAAAAGAGGCAGGAAATATCTCTGCGGACAGTGATAACATCACATTTACTTCTGCTGCAGATACCGCTCCTGCTCCTTCTCCTGAAAAGGCAAAAGAAGACTGGAAGCGTTCCCGCGAAGAAGCTGCCAAACAGCGAAAACGTGCGAATGACCTAAAGAAAACAGAAAAAGAAATCAGCCGTTTAGAAGAAGAAAACGACCGTTTAAAAGAAGAAATGGCACTCCCTGAGAATGCCACTAATGTGTCTAAGCTTATGGAACTCAACTCTAAATTTGAGGAAAATGAGGCTGCTCTATTAGAGCTCTATGACAAATGGGAGGAGCTTTCTGAATAACTTTTGATTTGTTGAGCTGAATAGACGCCGTTATTTAAGGCACTGTAGCCGGACTTTCAGAAGTATTTAGATAAGAAACATAAAACATATCCCATTTTGTTCCGTTGTGCTGTGGAGTGTTGACTGTAACCTTGCGAGCTCGTTTTCGAGCAAGGTTGTTTTATCAGGCAACATGGAACGTTTAGCACAACAGCTCAAAAGAGGATATTGTTTCGTCTCTTTTTTCAGTATTACTTCTGGCAATCCGACTGCCACTGCCTTTATAGCGGCGTCTGTTACCAACTCGACAAATTAGAATTTAATCCCCAATTTTTCACTGCTTTCTTTGATTACCTTTTCTAATTCACTGTCTGTAATCGCAGTTACTCGGCCAGTTTCATATTCTTTGTCAACCCATTTTTTTACTTCTTCTACCAGTGGACTCTTTTTATCTACCGCTTTATCCCCTTTTAGACGATAGTAAGTATTCATCCAATGTGCAATTCCTGCAAGACCACTTGTGTTAGATACCGCTACGAGTACCGGGCGGTTTAATAATTTATCTGTGTCAAAAATATTATAGATTTCTTCATTTTTGAGAAGACCGTCTGCATGAATTCCGGCTCTTGTTACGTTGAAGTTCTTTCCAACAAACGGTGTCCTTTCTGGAATATGATAACCGATTTCTTTTTCGTAATACTCTGCAAGTTCTGTAATAACAGTTGTATCCATTCCGTCTAATGTTCCACGAAGCTGTGCATATTCAAATACCATCGCCTCAAGTGGTGTGTTTCCAGTACGCTCTCCAATTCCAAATAACGCACTGTTTACGGCGGATGCTCCATAAAGCCATGCTGTTGTGGAGTTGTTAACGGCCTTATAGAAATCATTGTGTCCATGCCACTCAAGAAGTTCAGATGGTACTCCGGCATGTTCTTTTAATCCGTAAATGATTCCTGGTACGGAACGAGGAATTACAGCTCCTGGGAAATTCACGCCATATCCCATTGTATCGCAGGCACGAATTTTTACTGGAATTCCATATTCATCTTTTAACTTCATTAACTCTAAACAGAACGGAATAACAAATCCGTAAATATCTGAACGAGTGATATCCTCTAAATGACATCTTGGACTGATTCCTGTTTCGAGACATTCTCTTACAACACCTAAGTAATGCTCTAATGCCTGTTTTCTCGTCATTTTCATTTTATAGAAAATGTGATAGTCAGAACAGCTTACTAAAATACCTGTCTCTTTTAAGCCAATTTCTTTTACTAATTCAAAGTCTTTCTTGCTGGCACGAATCCAGCTTGTAATCTCTGGAAACTTATAACCTTTTTCCATACATTTATATACGGCATCTCTGTCCTTTTTGCTGTATAAGAAAAATTCACACTGGCGGATAATTCCTTTCGGTCCTCCCAAGCGATGAAACGCATCATAAATATGTACAATCTGATCTGTTGAATATGGTGTTCTTGACTGCTGTCCATCACGAAATGTTGTATCAGTAATCCAGATATCTTCCGGCATCTCATGCGGCACAATTCTATCATTAAACGCAATCTTTGGTACTTCCTCATAAGGGAAAAGGTTACGGAATACATTAGGCTTATCTGTATCAACCAGTGGGTACATATATTCATCTAATTTCAATAAATTTGATTTCTTGTTCAGCCGAACTGAGCGGTTATTCATTTCCATAGTTCTCTCTCCATTTCTTTTATTCATAGATTAACAATCATTCAGAGCTTTCCTTCAAAATCATAAGTACCCAGCCCTAAACCCTTGCCTAAATTGCATAATTCAAATGTAAAAACTTCATTTTATTCCCGTTACTATTCTATCATTAAAGTTAAATTTGTCAAGAGATAGTCTTTCTACGTCATTTTTTCGCATAATAAAAGAAGCAGAACTGCATTTACTTTACTGTTGCACAGTGATAGATTTTCTTGTTTAATTCATATATACTGTAGGAATTTTCATCTGAATTTACAAATTACAATTAGAGAGAGAAGAGAATTCATCAGAAGACTATGAAAAAAAACATGGTTAAACAGCCGCATTAAGGGAATTTCTTCCAAAGCACACAAAGAAAATGGAGAAGGCACCAAAAAAATTATTTTATTCCGTTAGGCAAAATAAAATAATTTTTTGGTGCCTTTCTAAGTTTTTCTGGAAATCTGGCTGCTCATTCTTCTCTGGTAGCGTCTGTTCAACTCCACAAATTACTATTTCTTCACATCCACCTTTTGCCCAATTTTGCTTTCGGTTCCAGATAGAAGTCTTCCAATATTAGCTCTATGTCTATAGATTGCAAAGAATGCATAGAGTACACACATAGCAAATAAGTCCCATCTTCCCGGATGGAAAATAAGAATTTCCACCACGATTCCGGCAGATAAGAGAATGGATGCTAAAGATACATATCTTGTTGCTGTTGTCACAGCTACAAAAATAATAAAACAGCATAGACCGATTCTCCAGTCAAATGCCATCATGGCTGCAGCAGTTGTCGCGATTCCCTTACCTCCCTTAAATTTTAAGAAAACAGGGTAGTCGTGTCCCATTACTGCGGCAAATCCTGTAACGAGCTGGATAAGATCTGCATTCAATGTCGGTACTGCCGGACAGAGTACAAACTTTACCACAAGTACAGGAATAAAGCTTTTTAAAGCATCCCCTAAGAAAGTAAGGAGTGCACGGGTCTTGCCAAGTACACGAAGTACGTTTGTTGTACCAGAATTACCGCTTCCATAGTCACGGATATCCATTCCGCATAACTTTCCTACAAGGTAACCACTCTCAATGCAGCCACAGAAATAGCCAGCAACGATTACAATCACATAATATACAGCGTTATTCATTTACTTCTCCTTTCTCTCACGATAAATGAAGTGAATCGGAGTTCCACGGAAACCAAAAGTGGTGCGAATCTGATTTTCAATGTATCTTGTATAGGAGAAGTGTGTCAGCTTCTTCTCGTTAATGAACATAACAAATGTAGGTGGCTTTACAGAAACCTGTGTAATATAGTAGATTCTTAAACGCTTACCTTTATCTGAAGGTGGCTGCTTCATCGCCATTGCCTCAGTAAGAATCTCATTCAATACACCAGTCTGCACTCGTAATGCACAGTTTTCGATTACAGCATCAATCATTTCAAAAAGCTTAGGAAGTCTCTGTCCTGTTTTTGCAGAAAGGAAAATAAGTTCTGCATAAGGCATATAGGAAAGTTTCTCGCGAATCTTTTCTGTAAACTTCTTCATTGTTGTGTTATCTTTTTCTACCAAGTCCCACTTATTAACTGCGATGATCATCCCTTTTCCACGTTCGTGGGCAATTCCAGCAATCTTAGCATCCTGCTCAGTAATTCCCTCTGTCGCATCAATAATTAAGACGGCAACATCGCAACGTTCTACGGCTGTAACAGTACGAATGATACTGTATCTTTCCAATTCTTCTTTAATCTTACTCTTTCTTCGAAGTCCTGCTGTATCGATAAATACATATTCCTGTCCATTACGCTTTACAGTTGTATCAATCGCATCTCTTGTTGTTCCTGCAACTGGGGATACAATCACACGCTCCTCTCCAAGAAGTTTGTTGATAATAGAAGACTTTCCTGCATTTGGCTTACCGATTACCGCAATCTTAGGACGATCATCTTCTTCCTCTTCTTCCTGTACTGGTGCTTCAAATTTTTCAACAACCTGATCAAGCATATCACCAATTCCAAGCTTGCCCTGTGCAGAAACTGGAATCGGATCACCGAGTCCAAGATTATAGAATTCATACACATCCGGCATAAATTTATCAAAATTATCTACTTTATTTACAACAAGAACAACCGGACGATGAGAACGGCGTAACATATCTGCCACTTTGAAGTCTGCATCTACAAGTCCCTGACGTACATCCACAAGGAACAGAATAACATCTGCTGTCATAATTGCTGTTTCTGCCTGTTCTCTCATTCGTGAGATAATAATATCATCGGATTCCGGCTCGATTCCGCCGGTATCAATCAGGGTAAACTGATAGTCTAACCAGCTAACCTCCGCATAGATACGGTCTCTTGTTACTCCTGGTGTGTCTTCTACTATAGAAATTCTGCTTCCTGCTAACGCATTAAACAGTGTAGATTTTCCTACATTCGGGCGGCCTACCACCGCAACAACCGGTTTACTCATAATTTCCTCCATTCTCTATTGCAATAATTTTATCTACAAAGTCTCGTCCCTCTGATTGTATAATATTCACGGGAACTTGTAAAGAATCGGAAAGTCCCTTTAATGAAATATCATCTAAGAAAATATCCTCATCTGCTTTTAATACATTACACGGAAGGAGCAACTCCTCCCCAAGTTCTTTATCTTTTAACTGAGCGATAATATCGCCACCTGTCAAAAGACCAGAAACTGTGATATGTTCGCCAAAAAATTCATTCTTAATACAGTACACATGTACTTTTATGTGTGGAAACTTTTTCTCCACATCTCTCGCAAGTTTCTCAATGGTTGGGAAAGCAAGTTTTGCTGTTGCAATGGATACTGTCTTTTCCCTGTCATCTCCGGAAAGCTCTTCTAAACGTTCCTTTACCTCTTCTAATAAAAGTCGCATCATTCCCACACCATTTTCAAGCTGTCCATAGCCTTCATAGTAAGCCTCATCCGGAAATTCCTGCCCGGCAAGGATAAACCACTCATCACTGGCATGAACAAAGGTTGTTCCATAATTCTCACGAAAGTAATCCTGCCATTTATGAATCTGCTTTAATACCTTTTCGGCATCCTCTTTTCCAAAAAGCTTAAGTGGTGCAAGTCCCTCTCTGTATTTCGTAAGTCCAACTGGAACAACAGACAGACTTTCCATATGTGGAATAAATTTGCCCAAATCAGAAATGGTACGGTCAAGTTCTTCCTCATCATTTAACCCCTGACATAGTACTACCTGGCTATTCATGCGGATACCTGCCTCATAGAAACGTCCTATTTTCTCTAAAACATCGCCGGCAAAACGGTTATGGAGCATCTTACAGCGAAGTTCCGGGTTCGTTGTATGCACAGAAATATTAATCGGAGAAAGATGATATTTGATTACTCTGTCAATATCTTTATCTCTCATATTCGTAAGGGTAATATAATTTCCCTGCAAGAAAGAAAGGCGAGAATCATCATCCTTAAAATAAAGCGTATCTCTCATTCCCGGCGGCATCTGGTCGATAAAGCAGAACATACACTTATTACAACAGGAATGATATTCGTCCATAAGAGAAGATTCAAAGGTGATTCCTAAATCTTCATCCTCGTCCTTTTCAATTTCCAGAACACACTCTTCGCCGTCCTTTGTGAGAACTAGAACATCTAAATATTCATCTTCCACATAATACTGATAATCAAATATATCCTCTATTTCATTTCCATTAATTTCTTCTATCGCATCTCCCGGCTCTAATCCAAGCTCTTCCGCAATACTTCCTGGCGCGATTGAGGCGATTTTATGCAAATGTTTCTTCATTTTCTTTCCTCATCTTCAAAGATTCTATTATAAATTGTATATACTATTATTTAGACTTTACAAGTAATCTACTTCGCTCGTTCCGCAGTTCTGTATTATTTTAAAGAATTATAGACACATAAAACAGCCAAGATTTCCTCTTTTCCCGTGACTTGCCCGGTGAGAAAACAGTTTATCGCTATTACAGCAGGTACAAATATCGGTAATATCTAGATTTTCCTTACGAATACCTGCCTGTGTGAGTATCAGTTCATTTACTTTCCACAAATCCAGCTGGTATTTACCGTTACCTTTGTCGTCCATAATTAATAGAATTTCCTCTGAAGAAAATATCTTTTTAAACTCTTCAGCAACTTCTTCTCCAACTTCATAACAGCTTCGGCAGATAGACGGTCCAATTGCCGCGATAATATTCTCAGGCTTACTTCCGTATTCCTGCTGCATATATGCAATAAACTTCGCACCGATTTTCGCTACTGTTCCTCTCCAACCGGAATGTGCCATCCCAACAACATGGTGTTCCGGATCATAAAAAAGAAGTGGAACACAGTCAGCGTAAGAAGTATACATTGGAATTCCCAGCTCGTCCGTCACAAGAGCATCGATTCCCGGCATAGTTTCTCTTACAATACCATCACCTTTATCCTTCGCTGTAACTTTGCGGATTTTTGTCTCATGAATCTGAGATGACAACACCAAATCTTTTGCATCAAATCCTATCGCCTCTCCGATTCTTCGGAAATTCTCCTGTACTTTTTCCGGGTCATCCCCACGGGTAAAAGACAGATTCATAGAAGAAAGGTATCCCTCACTCACTCCGCCGATTCTTGTAGAAAATCCATGACAGACTCCTGCCTTCACAAGCTTGGGAAATGTAAAAAATATCACTCCGTTTTTCTCATTTATAATTGTTGAATGATTCTCATTGGCATATACAAAATCCATATTTTTCCTCCAATCACTCTCGAAATTCAAATGCATTCTTTATCCAGTGACACTGAAAAGCTCGATTCACCTCTATTACATCAAATCTCACTTCTGTATTTTCTGCTATTTGCTTCTTCATACGATAATAATTAAATGTATAGCAGATTCTTTTCTGTTTTTTAAAATCTACTGCCTCTGCTGCCGTTCCACAATCTCTATGACTTCGCATCTTCACTTCTACAACAAGAATTGTATGCTTTTCTAATGCAATAATGTCAATTTCTCCGTGGTAACTTCGAAAGTTTCTCTCCAGTATGCGAATTCCCTTTCCCTCAAGAAAAAGGACTGCTGCTTTCTCCGCAGCACCTCCAAGATTCTTTCGCACAGTCTATGTCTCCATTCTTTTTATTACAAAACCAAATTTTTCGTTAAAGATTTCTCTATTTTTTCTAGAATGTATTTGAAAAATGCTTTCTGTAAAACATACCACACATTGGGACGTGCAAATTGCAGAAATGATTTTCCAAACACACTCTAAAATAGATATTATAAATCATTAAATTCTCAGAACTAACTGACCAATTATCCATACAGATTATTGTTCTCCACAAATATTCTTTAGAAAACTACGACGATGAATCGAACATGGCCCAAGACGGTGCAATGCCTCGATATGTTCCTTCGAACCATACCCCTTATTTGAAGCAAAATCATATCCTGGAAAAACTTTATCGTATTCTTCCATCATGTGATCTCGGTAAACCTTTGCCATAATGCTCGCTGCTCCAACAGAAATACTTTTTGCATCTCCTTTGATAATCGGCACCTGCTTTATATCTACTCCTGGAATTGTCACCGCATCATTAAGCAAAAGGCCCGGCTTTACAGAAAGATTGGCAATCGCCTGACGCATCGCCTCATAAGTTGCCTGTAAAATATTGATTTCATCAATTCGTTCTGGCGAAGCCATGCCAATACCTACAGATACCGCTTCTTCCTTTATAATATCAAATAATTCTTCTCTCTTCTTTGCTGAAAGCTTCTTTGAATCATTAATATACAAAATACGACTTCCTTTTGGCAAAACGACAGCTCCTGCCACAACCGGACCAGCTAATGGTCCTCGTCCTACTTCATCAATCCCACAAATAAAGTCATACTGCTCGTACTCTTTCTCATACTGGCACAATTTCTCTATCCGTTCCACTTCCTGATAGTATTTGTCTACTTTCTTTTGCTGAGAGAGTAAAAAACTCTGTACGCCTTTTCTCTCATCTTCCTGATACAGTGCAATCTGTGCCGTAATCTGCTCTGGAGTCAGATTTTTAAACTCCTCTTTTATCACACTAATGCTTTTCATTTTTAAGAAACCTTTCCAAACTTACTTAAAGGCCAGATTCTTATCCACACCTTACCAATAATCTCTGAGCGATTTACTGGTCCAACTTCCTCATAACGGCTGTCATAACTTACCGGGCGGTTATCTCCCAGACAAAAATATTCATTTTCGCCAAGTTTCAACGATTCTTTTGCAATTCCCGGCTCATCAATATAATCAGTAATACCGTAAACATCACTTTTTAGTTTCTTTCCGTCAATATAAACTTTACCCTTTTTTATCTGAACCGTCTCCCCTGGCAAGGCTATCACCCTTTTAATATAATATGGATGTTCCCCATACTCCTCCGGACCCGGGAAAATAACAATATCATATCTTTCCGGGTCATGGAAATGATAGCTCATCCTATCCATAATGAGATTTTGTCCATCTGACAATGTTGTATCCATTGAGTCTCCGCGTACAACCGTTCTCTGTCCTACATAATGAAGAATAAAATAGACTGCTGCACATAGAATAATCAGATACAGAACTGTACTGATAATCTCTTTCACGTTCTTCCTTTTCTGCTCTTTTCTTCTGCGTTGTCGTCTTCCCAGCGTTACTTCCGGGGCTTTCTTTGTTCTCCTACCCATACTTCGCAGACACCTTTCCTTATAAAATACTTCTGTAAAACATTTTTATAAGATACTTTGTAAATATTTAAAATACTCTTCGATATCTAAGATACTTTACCAAACTTATTTAATGGCCAGATTCTTATCCATACCTTACCAACAATAATCGACCGTTTTACTGGTCCAACTTGTTCATAACGGCTGTCCTGACTAACCGGACGGTTATCTCCTAAACAAAAATATTCATCATCACCAAGCGTAATCGGTTCTTCCGCAATTCCCGGATAATCGATATAATCTGTGATACCATACACATCACTCTTCAACTCTTTATCATTGATATATACTTTGCCATCTTTAATCTGTACAGTCTCTCCTGGCATCCCAATAATTCGCTTAATATAATATGGATGCTGTCCGTATTCTTCTGGACCCGGGAAAATAATAATATCATATCTTTCTGGATCATGGAATCGATAGGAAAACTTATCCATAATGAGATTTTGTCCATTGGCCAGAGTTGTATCCATAGAACTTCCATTTACAACTGTCCTCTGACCTACAAAATGCAAAATTAAAAATACAAAAACACAAACTCCAACTATGTATGCAATCGTACCTAAAATATTCTTAGCAGTACTTTTTTCTGGTTGTTCACTTTCCTTTTTCTTTTCTGTCTCAATCTCCTTACTGCTCATCTGGCACCTCCAAAGATAACTTCCCAAGACGTAAAGCGCGGAAATCTTCTAAAAGCAGTCTGCCCGCTTTATCAATATCTGTCTGATTTCCTTTCATCAGACAGCCTCTTATTCTTGCAATCTCTTCAAGAATCTCTAAGTTTTCCTTACTCTCATCTACAGAATAACGTTCTGTTAACACTCCCGGATAAACTTTTTTCAAAAAGCTGATGAATTCCATCGCCATCTCTGTCGTATTAAGAATCTCTTCCTTAATAGAACCAATAAGTGCCAGACGAAGTCCTACTGCCTGGTCTTCAAACTTTGGCCATAAAATACCCGGAGTATCCAAAAGTTCTACATTCTTATTAATCTTAATCCACTGTTTTCCCTTTGTGACACCTGGCTTATTTCCTGTTTTTGCACAGGCTTTTCCTGCAAAAGAGTTAATAAAGGTAGACTTTCCAACATTCGGGATTCCCACTACCATCGCACGAAGCGGACGATTTAAGATTCCTCTCTTTTTATCTCTTGCTTTTTTTTCCTGACACGCCTTCTCAATCAGAGACTTTACTTCCTTCATTCCAGCACCCTTTTGTGAGTTCACCTTCGCTACAAAGAAACCCTTTGCCTCAAAATAATTCTGCCATGCTGCTGTTGTCTTAGCATCTGCCATATCTGCTTTATTCAGCACGATAAGACGATATTTATTCTTTGCCAGTTCATCTATATCCGGATTCTTGCTGCTAAATGGTACTCTGGCATCTACTAATTCTACCACAATATCAATCAGCTTGATATTCTCCTGCATCATTCTTCTGGCCTTCGTCATGTGGCCAGGATACCACTGAAAATGCATCTTTTTTCCTCCTTCTATACATTAATCTATGCTTAACTTTTTACTGTCTTGTTACTTTATGAAGCGTTCCTGCTATTTTACCTACAAATTGTGAACGTTTGATGTTTCCAATATTGGATACTCTGGAATCTTCGCTGTTATTGCAATTATCTCCCATTACAAAATACTCATCCTCACCAAGTTCTACATCGTAGGCAGCAAGTCCCGCTGAAAGGATGTCTTCTTCTGAAAACCCTTCTAATTCTTTATTATTTATATAAATCTGTCCATTCTCTATCTTAACGGTCTCACCCGGTAATCCCACAACTCTTTTTACTGAATAGTGCGTGGTAGAGCCATTCTCCAGCTCTAAAATGACTGCATCAAGCCTTTTCGGGCTTCCAATTCGATAATCCAGCTTATTCACCAACACAGTATCTCCGTCATAATATGCCGGCTGCATGGAGTCTCCGTGCACTGTTACTGTCTGAAAGCAAAACTGAATCACTAAAAATGCTAACAGGATTGCTACAACAACCTCTCCAACCCAGAGACCAATTCGACGAATCATCATGTTTCTTCTTTCTAAATACCGATAATTTTTCATCTGCTTTCACCTTTTTCCCGGAAATCTGTATGGAAAAATAGGGCAAGTATAAATACTCGCCCCGATTTTTGTGATACTATTTAACTAATTCTTTTACCTTAGCTCTCTTACCGATTCTATCACGTAAGTAGTAAAGTTTAGCTCTTCTTACTTTACCTCTTCTTACTACCTGAATCTTTGTAACGATTGGAGAATGTAATGGCCATGTTTTTTCAACACCAACACCGTTAGAGAACTTTCTTACTGTGAAAGTTTCTTTTGCTCCACCGTTCTGTCTCTTAATAACAGTTCCTTCGAATACCTGGATTCTTTCACGGGAACCTTCTACTACCTTAGCGGAAACACGAACTGTATCTCCAACACGGAAGCTGTCAACTTCTGCTTTTAACTGGGCATCTTCAATGCTTTTAATAATATCTTTCATGTGTGACCTCCTATATATTCTCGGTGTTCTTAATACCTAAACGTAAAAGCGGACCACCTTTTTTCACAACTTTTTAATAATAACATATTATTCCGGCTCATGCAAGCTTTTTTTTAGCTTTTTTAAATACTTTTCATCTTCTTTAGATAAAATAGCTGTTTCGAGGAGATCTGGCCGTCTTTCTAATGTTCTTTTTAACGACTGTTCTCTTCTCCATTTATCTATATTGCCATGGTGACCGGAAAGAAGTACATCTGGTACCTTTCTTCTCAGAAATTCTACCGGACGTGTATACTGGGGATGTTCTAAAAGATTGTCATGGAACGATTCAAACTCTGCAGATTCCTCATTATTAAGAACACCAGGTACAAGACGGGAAACCGCATCAATCATAACCATTGCCGGAAGTTCTCCCCCCGTGAGCACATAGTCACCAATAGACACATAGTCTGTAACGATTTCTTCTAAAATTCTCTCATCTACGCCCTCATAATGTCCACATAGAAAAATCAGATCTTCTTCTTTCGAAAATTCTTCCGCCATTGACTGGTTAAATACAGACCCTTGCGGTGTCACATAAACCACCCGAGGCTTTTTCTCTATATTCTGAGTCACATCCTCATAGGCAAGATAAATCGGCTCCGGCTGCATCACCATTCCCGCTCCTCCGCCATAAGGATAATCATCTACATGTTTATGCTTATCTTTGGAATAATCCCGGATATTTACCGCATTCAGATGAATATATCCATTCTTTAATGCTCTTCCTGTTACACTCGTATGAAGCCCTGCCTCAATCATATCTGGAAACAGGGTGAGTACGTGGAAATTCATTAATCCACCAGACCTTTCAGCATATGAACTAAAATAATCTTTTCTTCCATATCTACATCTAAAATACAATCCTTGATCGCAGGAAGAAGTACATGTCCTCCATCTGGAGTTTTCACCTCATACACATCATTCGCACCTGTTTCTATTACATCAACAAGTTCACCGATTGTTACACCACTCTCGTCTACAATTGTAAGCCCAAGCAAATCTGCAACATAATATTCATCTTCTTCCAAAGGAACAGCATTCTCTCTGGTAACTTTAAGAGGGCATCTCTTATATTTTTCTACATCATTAATATCATCAATTCCCTCAAACTTTACAAATACAAACTGTTTAAAAAACTTACAGTATTGCACTTTTTTCTCAATCAATTCTTTTCCTGTATCAATCAGAACTGTATCTAAGTCAAGAAATCTCTCCTTATCATCTGTTGTAGGAAAAACTTTGACCTCACCCTTCAGTCCATGTGTTCCTGTGATGATACCAACTTGAAATAAATCTTCCATACCTTTGTTATCTCCATTCTTCCGTCGTTTCAATCCACAATCGATAATTTACGGAGTCTGAACAACCAGATACAACTGGTGATTAATATCTTATCAGAAGGGGATACCGATTTTACTCCGCCCCCGCTGAAGTCAATCTAATATATATACTTTGTTATATAGAAAAAAATGTTACCTGTTCAAACGTTTACAGGTAACATTTCAAATGCCTATTACTGTGCGATATCAACTATCACTTTTTTATCATCGCGAGATGCTGCTGCCTTTACAACAGTACGAATTGCCTTGGCAATACGTCCTTGCTTTCCGATTACCTTTCCCATATCATCTGGGGCAACATGTAATTCTAAGATAATGGAGCTCTCTGTCTCCTTCTCTGTAACAACAATCTCATCCGGATGATCAACAAGAGAAACTGCTATAACTCTTACTAATTCTTTCATTATATTAGCCTCCAGTTATTATTTCTCAATACCGGCATTCTTTAATAATCTTGCAACTGTATCTGTAGGCTGAGCTCCTTTAGAAAGCCAGTCTTTTGCTGCTTCTTCGTCGATTTTAACTACGCATGGTTCCTGGTTAGGATCGTATAAACCGATTTCGTCGATGTTTCTTCCATCTCTTGGAGATCTTGCATCTGCAACTACAATTCTATAGATAGGATTTCTCTTTTTACCCATTCTTTTTAATCTCATTTTTACTGCCATGTGATTCACCTCTTTCATAATATTTGTGTATAAATTAATTCATCTATATTGGAACCGGTACCCCGGATACCATCATTCATCAAAGCTTTTTAAAATGGAAGCTTCATTCCACCAAGGTTAAATCCGCCTTTTCTGCGGCCGCCCTTGCCCATCATTCCATTCATCTGCTTCATCATCTTACGTGACTGTTCAAACTGCTTGCAAAGCTTATTCACATCCTGAAGCTTTACTCCAGCTCCAGCTGCAATTCGCTTCTTTCTGGAAGGATTTAAAATGTTAGGGTTCGCTCTCTCTTCCGGTGTCATGGAGTAAATAATCGCCTCAATGCTGTCCATCGCACTGTCATCAATATCCACATTCTTAAGCTGACTTCCCACACCTGGAATCATGGAAAGCAGGTCTGTAAGACCGCCCATCTTCTTAATCTGCTGCATCTGAGAAAGGAAATCGTCAAAGCCAAACTCTGCCTTGCGAAGCTTTTGCTCTAACTTTCTTGCCTCTTCCTCATCCACTGCATTCTCCGCCTTCTCGATAAGAGTAAATACATCTCCCATTCCAAGAATTCGGCTTGTCATACGATCTGGGTAAAACTGCTGTAAATCTTCAAGTTTCTCACCCATACCTACATATAATATCGGCTTACCTGTTACTGCACGGATAGAAAGTGCTGCACCACCTCTGGTATCACCGTCAAGCTTGGTTAAGATAACGCCGTCAATGCCAACTTTCTCCTCGAAAGTCTTAGCTACATTCACCGCATCCTGACCAGTCATAGCATCTACAACTAATACAGTCTGTGTCACATCAACGTTCGCTTTTATATTCTGCAGCTCCTCCATCATAGATTCATCTACATGAAGACGACCTGCAGTATCCAAAATAACAATATTATTGTCATTCTCTCTGGCATGTTCAATAGAAGCTTTAGCAATATCTACAGGATTCTGCTTATCTCCCATAGTGAACACAGGAACTCCCTGCTTTGCACCATTCACTTCCAACTGCTTAATCGCTGCCGGACGATATACGTCACAGGCAACTAATAAAGGTTTCTTACCTTTTTTCTTGAGCTGTCCTGCAATCTTGGCACAGGTTGTTGTCTTACCAGCCCCCTGAAGACCGGCCATAAGGAAAACCGTAATCTCATTCCCTGGCTTGATTACCAGCTCTGTCATCTCGGAACCCATCAAAGATTCCATCTCTTCTTTTACAATCTTTATTACCATCTGCCCTGGATTCAAACCAGTCAGAACATCCTGTCCTATCGCTCTGTCCGTCACTGTCTTGACAAAAGACTTAACTACACGGAAGTTAACATCCGCTTCCAGCAGGGCTCTCTTTACTTCTTTCATCGCTTCCTTTACGTCAGCTTCTGTCAGACGACCCTTGCTTCTCAAATTCTTAAAGACATTCTGTAATTTATCGGTAAGGCTCTCAAATGCCATAACAAAATCTCCCTGTTCTTAATACTCTTCCAGTATATTACTGGATAGTTCTGCAATCTGTGCAATCTTCTCACGAATAATGGACTTATCATCACACTCCGCAATCTCTTCTGCACAGGTATGAATGGAAGCTACTGTCTTCTTTACTTTTTGAAAATGTTCTACAAGATGCAGGCGATTCTCATAATCCGAAAGAATCTTCTCACATCTTTTAATCAAATCATGTGCTCCCTGTCGACTGATACCTCGAAGAGCCGCAATCTCTGTAGGAGATAAATCATTCTGAATATATTCTCCATACACTTCTTTCTGGTGCTGCGTTAACAACTCACCATAAAAATCAAAAAGTAATGACTTCTCTACTATTCTATCCAATAGTCTCTCACCTCATGTCATGTAAAGTAGTTTTGCTTTACAGTTGGGTATTATATATGAATCAGAAAACTTTGTCAAGTACTTTCCCTTGCTTTTTTCTTTAAAATAGAATATTTTTTAGAGTTTCTTTCTGCAAATCGTGTGCTAAATCCCCCTTTTTCATAACTCTTCCACATTCCTCGCTCGAATGTATTCCTTCATCTATAAATCTACAAATCTGAAACATTTTTTCACCGCACTTTAATTTTTTAAAACTTCTGACAAACTTTCTATTTTTCTACATATCAACAGATAAAATCTCAAAGAATAAAAAAGTCTATATTTGTGACTTTAGTCGCTGCAGGTTGAATGCTCGCTTATAAACACTTACATCCAACCTTTGTTCTTAGGTCACAAATATAGACTTTTTTATTTTCTAAGTTCATCCGGCCTCGCCAGTTTTGCCAGCGAAACTAGAAATTCTCTGCTTTAATCTGGAAATAAGCCTGTGGGTGATCACATACAGGGCATACATCTGGAGCTTTCTTTCCGATGCAGATATGTCCACAGTTTGCACACTGCCAAATTGTATCTCCATCTCTTGAGAATACGATTTCTTTTTTTACGTTATCAAGAAGTTTTAAGTATCTTGCTTCATGTTCTTTCTCGATTGCTCCTACACCTTCAAACTTCTCTGCAATATCATCGAATCCTTCTTCTCTTGCTTCTTTTGCAAATGTAGCATACATATCTGTCCACTCATAGTTCTCGCCATCTGCTGCTGCCTGAAGATTCTCAATTGTAGAGCGGATAGCGCCGCCTTCAAGAAGTTTAAACCACATCTTAGCATGTTCTTTCTCGTTGTTGGCTGTCTCTTCAAAAATACTTGCAATCTGAACATAACCTTCTTTTTTTGCTTTGCTTGCAAAGTAAGTATATTTATTTCTTGCCTGAGATTCTCCTGCAAAAGCTGTCATTAAGTTCTGTTCTGTTTTTGTTCCTTTTAATTCTGGCATAATTAACCCCTTTCTTCTATGCAATATGCATTATTGTAACATATTTTGATTACTCCTCGTCACTTTTAATAATAGTAACTTTTACTATTTATATTTTACCTTATTAATAAATAATTGTCAAGAAGGATTTTTCATATTTATCTCTCATCTTTATCTTTTACAAGGCGATAAATGAACATATAGGCATAGATTAATAACGGTAATCCCAACATCACAAAAAGAGATGCCATAAAATATGGACTTCCCGTAAGTGCACAATACAATGTAACAAAAACCATTGCTATCAGAAAAATCACCAGCAACAACGCCAATATTCGCTTTATTTTCTTCATGTTTCTTCTCATTCTTCTTTCTTTTTTATTCTTTATTTTCTCTACTCTTCTCGTTCTCTTAAATGTTTCAGATGTGCTTTTATTCTTTTTTCGTATCCATTCTCTGTTGGAAGATAAAATCTTTCTTCCTTCAGTTCATCTGGCAGATATTGCTGCTTTACATAATGTTCCGGGTAGTCGTGGGCATATTTGTATCCAATGCCATATCCTAACTTCTTTGCCCCTCCATAATGTGCATCTCTTAAATATGGTGGTACCTGACCGGTATTCTGGCTTCTTACCAGCTCTAAGGCCTTATCCACTGCCATAATGCACGCATTACTTTTCGGTGCACTGGCAACATAAGCTGCTGCCTGTGATAATAAAATTCTTGCTTCCGGCATTCCGATTCGTTCTATGCCCTGTGATGCCGCTACCGCAACAACCAATGCCTGAGGATCTGCATTTCCCACATCTTCTGAAGCACATATCATAATTCTTCTGGCTATAAACTTGGGATCTTCTCCTGCATCAAGCATTCTGGCAAGATAAAAGACTGCAGCATCTGGATCTGTCCCCCGCATACTTTTAATAAACGCCGAAATATTATCATAGTGATTATCTCCATCTCTATCATAGTTAATTGCTTTACGCTGAATACACTCTTCTGCTACAGACAAATCGATGACCAGTTTTCCTTTATCATTCGGCTGTGTAGTAAGTACACCAAGCTCTACCGCATTCAACGCTCTTCTGGCATCTCCACACGCCATCTCAGCAATAAACTTGGCAGCCTCTTCAGTAATTACTGCCCCATATGCACCCATACCTCTCTCATTATCCTGCACTGCAGTTTTTACTAAGTTATAAATATCATTCTCTGCGAGTGGCTCCAAATGAAAAATCTGGGATCTTGAAAGAAGCGCACTATTTACTTCAAAGTATGGATTTTCTGTTGTCGCACCAATCAAAATCACTGTACCATCTTCCACAAACGGCAGAAGATAATCCTGCTGTGCTTTATTAAAGCGGTGTATCTCATCAATAAATAATATTGTTTTCTTTCCATACATTCCAAAAGCATCTTTTGCCTGTGATACCGCCTGCTCCATATCTTTCTTCCCAGAAGTAGTTGCATTCATCTGCACAAAATTAGCACTCGTTGTATTCGCAATAACCTTTGCCAACGTAGTCTTTCCCGTCCCCGGTGGACCATAAAAAATCAAAGAACTGATCTTGTCTGCCCTAATCGCCCGATATAATAATTTGTCCTTCCCTATAATGTGTTGCTGTCCTACAACCTCATCAAGATTCTTTGGACGCATTCTCACTGCAAGAGGGGATTCTTCCTTTTTCCTCTGCATACTCATATACTCAAATAAATCCATCTTTTGCCTCTTTCCATTTCTCCATCTTACATAAATGTATTATGTAAATAAATAACCAACAACAATCATACTATAAAAATTTATTGCACTATATATTGCAATACGCCGCATTTTTGTTCCACACTATTCTATATCAAAAATACTTTCACTATTCTTTAAATATTCATAGGAATTTCCTTTGCGTTTAATTTTCGTATAATTGCGTAACCATCTTCTAAATCCACCTCGCTGTAACATCCCTGATCAAATACAAAGTTCCAGTAACCTTCTGGCGGAAGCTTCAACATTGCAGCTAACAAATGCCCTAATGTTCCTTTATGTGCAGTAACCAGCATCTTCTCCGATTTGTTCTCCTCTCCCGACGGGATATCTTTAAGAAACGCTTCCACTCTTCTTCTCACATCAAGAAAACTCTCTCCTTCTGGAATCTGATATGTAGAAAATTCTTTATTCCAGCGTGCTAATTCCTGCGGATATTTTTCTTTAATCTCCTTATAAGTAAGACCTTCAAAAATACCAAAATCCTGTTCCATCAAACGACTATCTCCAAAGATCTGTTGTTCTCTTTCTTCTATTATAAACTGTGCCGTATTATAAGCACGAACCAACGGACTTGCCACCACATAGTCAAAAGAAATATTCTTAAAAATATGCTGCAAATATTTTGCCTGTTCCATTCCTTTTGCAGAAAGAATTGCATCTGTTTTTCCATAATAACACCCTTTCTCATTCAGGGCCGTTTCTCCATGCCGAACCAAATAAAGTTTCATCCTTTTTCCTCAATCTAACACATTATCTACTTCGTATTTTTTATATAAAATAAAAACTCTTATATTCCCTTAAAGGTATTATTCCAGAGTGTATTTAAAAACTCTTCAAGCTTTTATTTTATATGATTATTTTGTTATCCTGCACTTATTTATTATACGAAAAAAGCCGCTGCAAATCAATTCCTGCAACGGCAATGTTCCATGTATCTTATCCTTACAGCTTCACTACGTTCGAAGCCTGAGGTCCTTTCTCTCCCTGAACAATGTCAAACTCTACTTCATTCCCTTCTTCTAATGACTTAAAGCCTGGCATATTCAGTCCTGTATAATGTACAAAGATATCTTTGCCACTCTCATCCTGTATAAAGCCATACCCCTTCTGATTGTTAAACCATTTCACTGTTCCCTTAAACATCGGAATACCTCCATAATCAAAAATTCCTGCTCTCTTCCTTTCAGGACACCTCTATTTTAGCATAGTATATAATACAAGTCAATATATTTTCTGACAATTTCATTTATTAGATATAATTTTCTGTTTTTTTATCTTATTTTACATTTTTCGAGTAATATTTTCTTCGCAATGTCTGTATTCATATAATAACTTACTCATTCGTTTTATTTTTCGATCGAACAAACCTAGTCGATAAAGGCTCAAAATAATTACCCCTGCCAGCAATGCAAGAATCATTCCCTTCATTCCATCCAACTTGTATCCTGTATAAATCAACACCAGTGTTGCCATAGAATCAAGCCCCATACTATCTGCAATCATTTTGGGCTGCAGAAACTGACGTGCCACAAGACAAATTACATAAAGAACAACCAGAAACACCGCCTGACGATAATCTCTCTGTACAAAACAGAATAACGTCCACGGGATTAATATCGTACCCGTCCCCAGAATAGGCAATAAATCAACAAACGAAATTACCAGAGCAAGCAGTAATGCATATGGATTACCCATCAGAAAAAATCCTGCCAGCAAAATCACAAATACAATACACATAATCTTAAATTGTGCAAGAAGAAATCCACCCAACGCCGCAATTACTTTATCTTTAATATCACGGACAGTCGATTTCAAATCTTCTGGAACGATTCTCCAAAACCCTTCTGTAAGCCGTTCTCTATCTGCAATAAAAAAGTATGCAGAAATAATCATAACAACCGTTCCAATAAAGCCATTGGTTAAATCTGCTGCCGCAGACCCCATCATCTTAACTCCTTTCGGAGCAAATTTATTAATAATGCCTCCCATCTGACTCAAAAAGTCCGTAAAAAATCCCTGTATCTGCTTTCCAAAATCAGCAGAAATCGGAGATACAATATTCGTAAGACTGTCTCCAAAGACCTTAATCGTTCTCTGTACATAAACATAGTATTCCGGTGCTCCTGAAAATAATCCCATCAGCTCCCGCCCAAGTTTCGTTACAGCAAGATAACCGATTCCTGCAATTGCCACCAGAACAAGAATAATAATAACTGCCGAAGCCCACTTTTTATTAAGCTTAATATGCTTCTCCAAAAGGTTGCATAACGGCGTTGCCAGTAATGCCAGTATCCAACTTGCCACAAAAGGCCAGAAAAACCCCATCAATTTAGGAATTCCTATAATCAACAGTATTGCTATACCCAAAAATATAACTGTTTCCATGACTATATTAAATAATATCTTCCACTTTCTCATTCTAATCACCTGCTCTTAGTAAAATACATAAATACAAGTATATCACAGCACTCTGTATTTTCAAGAAAATATACTTAGCAACAGAAAATTGAAAGACTTTGAATGTTCTATCCTTTTTACATAATCTTTCGTCCTTCCTTCACCGGAATAATCTGATTCTTTCTCCTACTATAATAATACACAGAATCTGATAAAATATCTCCCAATGCAACCACCGTATTATTGGCATCCTCTACCATTGTAAAAAGCAAAGAAGGATCATCAATCCGATCTGATGGCACTAATATAACTTCATGTATGCTGCTTGGCAAAATATAAAAATCCGTCTTTTTTCTTTGTGCAAATCTTTCTAAAACATTATCATACAAAAGAACGGAGGCTCCATTCACTTCCTGTTGATTCGTCATAATATACATAGGAATTGAAGATTCATCTTCAGGCACATGAATTCCTGCCTTCTGAATCATTTCCTCCATATCAATCATGTGCGCAGGAAATAATCGAGGTGTATTCTCCCTGGCCGCTAATAACAGTTCATTCATAGAAATCTCCCATGCTCTCATCTCCTGATTTGTTACTAAGGCTGTAGAAATCCCAATATCATCACTGTGCGCTACCCATCGAAACGTCAGTGCAAGATCATATAGCTTCAAATGTGGGCATTCCTCTAATATCTCCCGATTCTTCTCATAATTAACAAGTCGGTATACAATCCTGTCACGAACATATTCAAACTTCTCCAAATTAAAATGATAACTTGTCACTCTGGATACTTTCCATTCATATTCTTCCCTGATTCTTATGATAATCTCCTCTAAACCCTCTCCCTTTAAATAATAATCATAGTATTCGTCTAAATAAATAGTAGGAGAAATCTGTTCTTCCTTTCTCTTTATATAAAGACCACACAATTCAATACCATTATTTTTCTTTACAATTGATGTCTCAACATCTGCATCCTCCTTCCATCCTTCAAGAATATGCTCCCTTATGTATAACTGAAACATTTCAAATGTCATTTTTCTTTCTTCCTTTCCATAATATTTCTTTTTTTATTTATTATGGACATAATTATACCTTATATTGCAATATTTTTCCAGTATTTTTCTATTTTTTCTATTTCATTTATTTTATGGCAGGTTGGAGAAAAAAATCAACCTGCCAACATCTCTTTAAAACTCTGTAATTTTATTATCCTTTGTATAACGATACACTTTTCCTGTATCTTTATCTACATAATAATCCCCTGTTTTTTTTCCACCTTCCGACTCATATACATGGAACTGATAGCCTTCTGCTCCTGGATTATTACTATCATAAGAAGTCAGATTCTCGTCTTCCTCCCTAAATTCATAAGCAATATCTTCATTATCTGCTGTCAATTTATCCATAAGATAATTTTTGGCATCTTCATACGTGTCAAAGGTTCCTGCTCCCAGGTTGTCCATAATGCCATCCGTATCTTCTTCTACATTATTCTGTGCATTATTGTCTGTACCTGTGGATTCCGTCGTTTTCTTATTTTCTGTTGTATTATCAGAATCCGCCACACTCCATCCTGTTGTTGTCTCTGCATTATCTTTTGAATTTTTCATCCCACAACCAACAAGTGATAAAATCACAAACACTGCTAACAACATTGCTACATAAGTTTTTTGTTTTTTCATAACAAAACTCCTTCCATTGATTTTAAAAGTATTATCTGCATTTTTTCAAAAAATATAATTTTTTCTTTCCTTTTTCATAAATTTATAGAAAACGGTTATACTGATAAAACCAAACACAGAAAGGAGTTTATTTATTATGAAATGGATTGACTATACCGCACTGACTCTGGCTATCATCGGAGCTATTGTATGGGGATTGATTGGTGTATTCCAGTTTAATCTTGTCTCCTTCTTTTTCGGAGAAAATAGCTGGTTTTCCAGACTCATTTATGACCTCGTCGGCTTATCCGGTTTATATTTACTTACCTTATTTGGCCGAATCGGACGCGATATGTAAGCATCTATATTCTATTCCCTCTATTTTTATGCTCTAACAACATTTATATTCTAGAGCGTGTTTAAAAATCATTCCTGCACTCTATGCACTCTAACAAAACAGGCAGCAAAGAAGTGTAAATTTGTGTAAACGAATTTCTTTACATCTTCTTTACTGCCTCTTTTCTTTTTGATATACTAAATTTAATCATAACATAATGTATTCTTGCAATCTTTCTCTACTTAATTTTACAGGAATTCAAGTACAACTGCCAGAGCGTGTTTGAAAAATGCTTTCTGTAAGATGTGCGTTACAATTTGTAGGGAAAGCTCCAGGCGTACATATAAATAACATAGGAGGAATTTTATGAACTTTAAAAAGAAATTATGGCGATTGTTATCCGTTCTTTCTACTTTATTACTTGTTATTCTTCCGATTTCCGGATGTGACTATTCTTTCAGTGAGGAAAGTACTACTAAAACAGAAACTTACACTACTCTTTCGGAAACCACGGACAATAACTCTGCTTTAGATTCTGCCACTGAACAAAGTAAAACAGGAAGTAAAAATACATCTACCATTGAGAAAAAACAGATTGATGAGACTGACGGTTATCTTGATAAAGATGGCAGTTACACTTCCAAGGAAGATGTCATGAATTACCTCATCGAATATGGACAGCTTCCAAGCAATTTTATTACAAAAAAGGAAGCAAAGAAACTTGGCTGGTCCGGCGGCAACCTGGAACCTTACGCTCCCGGCAAATGCATTGGCGGAGATTATTTTGGTAACTATGAAAAAGTTCTCCCTGTTGTTTCTGGCAGAACTTACCACGAATGCGACATTGATACCCTTAATGCCAACAGCCGCGGTGCCAAACGAATCATATATTCCAATGACGGACAGATTTATTACACAGACAATCACTATAAAACCTTCACTTTACTCTATGGAGATGATATACAATGATAATTACAATCGATGGTTTATCCATGAAAAAGAAAAAAGATTTTTATCAGAATATAAAAAAAGAACTAGATGCTCCTGAATATTTTGGAAATAATCTGGATGCCCTGTATGATATACTAACAGAACAGCCAGACATTTTACAGATGAAGTTTCTTCATTATAACAAGATGCAAAACCAGCTGGGCATATCTTTTTGCCAACAGCTTCTAAAAGTATTACAGGATGCCGACATCCTCACCATAATAGATGAGCATTAGGACAATTGTAATAAATTCTAACACAGGGAGTACCGTAAGGGTGCTCTCTTTCCATTTGTAAAAATTTATACTTAACTTTTCTACTCCAACAATCATAACGTTCTCTCCATTTTTAAGTGCAGTAAGCGGTACCGAAAAAATCTTCGCTGACAACACGAACGGAAGAACCATTGCTATCGCAAGATAAATCCATACCCATCCCAATGGAACATTTTTTATAAGACTGCCTGTCACACCAGAAAAAGTAAGTACATATAAAAACAGACGATGCCAGAAATATATTTGTAATGTCCTCTTTCCCACCGTCCCTAGCACCGGTACTTTGCAGTTCGGTGTCAGGCTTATGATTGCAATTCCCATCAAAAATGCAATTACATAGAATATTAACCTATGTACCGCTCCACAACCCTCTACATTAATAAGCGAATACGCATTTCTCCCTGTAAAAAGCCGGATGTACGAATAGTTATCTTCAATCTTTGCTAATGTATATAAAATCACGTCCGTAAGAAAAATTGCTGACAAACACTTTATCCATGTTTTATTCAACACTTCCTGCAGCTTCTTTATATCCAGGCAATACCCCGTATAATAAAAAGGGAAAAAAACAAGAATTCTTGAAAGATACAAAAAGCTTCCAATATTTTCATCATATCCGGCAAGACACGCCGCCAAAATACTTATCGGCAGTACAAACCATAACGGCAGTTCTTTAATCAGATATGTGATAATCATAAATGCTGCCATTGCAAACATATACCATGGAATCCCCGTATCCCCAAACCACTGAAAAACTGCTTTCTGATGGAACAAAATTTTAATTCCATAAATACAAACTTTCAATGTATACCCTATCATAATATAATATAACGGTTTATCCCAACGGAACGGACATCTCTGCGTCCACTTTTTTTGTAGTAATCCAGACAAAAAAATAAAAAGCGGCATATGGAAGGAATAAATAAAAAGAGAAATACTTTTCATTGTATTCGATATCGGGGCATATTGATTTACAAAATGTCCAATAACAACCATAACAATTAAAAAACACTTCAGATTATCCCACTTATAAATGCGCTTTGTGCTTTCTTTCACTGCTTCACTCATCTTTATACCTCTTTGTATCAAATATTTGCATCTGATTATAGCACCTGTTTTTAAATTTTTCTATAGTAAAAGTTAACACTTTAGAAACCTTTTTGTAATATTTATTTTGGCATTTTGCTTCATAATCGTTTTTTTCTGTTCATTATTGCCCGCTGCAATAAAACCCGACAACTAAATTATCAAGAACACTCTCTTACCTCCCCAAAACAAGAAAAACCTAACAACCACTATATCAGTAGTTATTAGGCTTTTACTATGCGGATAACAGGAAACCACATTGCTATTTTTTCCTGTTATAACCCTTTATTTTAGCCACTTTTTCACGCCTTATCTAATATAATTTACGACTATTATTCTGTTTGCACACTTTTTTATTACCAAAATATTACCACTGTAAAGTTCCATCGTACAGCTTATTCAAACGCTCTACTACTTGCACTTGCTTCGATGGGAATAAATGAGCATATATGTCTAAAGTCGTGGATACACTTTCATGCCCTAACCTTTCTGACACCAACAGGGCAGAGAATCCCAACTCAATGAGCAGAGAAGCGTGAGAATGTCGCAGGTCGTGAAGCCTTATCTTCTTCACTCCTGCCAGTCTACAATGTTTTTTCATTTGTTCCCGGTACGGCTGCCGGGACATTTGAAAGAGCCTAGTATTTGGGGGCACCTTATAGTAGCGTTGCACCTGCTCTTTTAATATCTCACAGAGAAAATGCGGTATTAATACATCTCTATTCGACTTTTCAGTTTTGGGAGCGGTTATCACTTCTTTGCCGTCAATTACTGAATACGTCTTGGATATATGTATTACACCCTCTTTCAAATCTACATCCGCAATGGTAAGAGCCTGCAACTCTCCTATTCGCATTCCTGTATAATACAGCGTCATGAATGCCGCATAATAAGGGTCTGTCTTGTCAAAGGTATCTACAAAGCGGTCAAATTCTTCTCTTGTCCAGAAATCAAGGCTTTTTCCCTTCTTTCCAACCAGATTCCCGGCAACCCTGCAGGGATTAGCAGGAAGATTATAAAAACGTACTGCAAAATTAAATATTCCAGAAAGTTCCGTAACTAAATTTTGCATATATGCAGGACTTAACACTTCCCCGGTTGCTCCTACGGCTTCTTTTAGTTCCCCCTGCCATTGGCGTATGTCTGCGGCTGTAATTGCATTTATAGCCTTATCGTTGAAATATGGCAATATCCAGGTGAAAATTCTACTTTTCTTCGTCTTGTACGTCTTTAGTTTTGTATGCATCTTTTTATCAGCCAGATAAAGCTCTACCATGCCAGAAAAAGCTATATCCGGGCTACTTGATAATTTATCAAGAAACTCTCTCTCATACTCTAAAGCATCTTTTTTTCGGCTGAACCCTCTCTTTTTCTTCTGTTTCTTGGTTCCTTTCCAGTCTGTAAAATAAAAAATACAATACCAGTTCTTTGTTATCTTGTCATAATATGCGGACATATCGTTATCACTCCTATTCTTTGATGACCGGGCGGCGGTATCGGATAGATAAAAACATATTGCATATTGACAATGTGTCAGTTTATATTGTATATTACGTTCAAAACAGGCTCACCTAGAAGCTATCAAAGTTTCTTTCTTTGTCACTTCTAGCGTCCCTCATACTTGACAGGCACTTCATTAGGGGTAATGAAGTGCTTTTTATTATTGACTAATATAAGTGTTTAGAATATAATATACTTAACAAGACAGCCGGAAGGTGTGCGGCACCTGTCCCGGTAAAGATTTAGTTTAAAAAGTAGTCGTCCGTTTCTTTGCAGGGAGCAGGACGGCTATTTTTTGTGTATATTAATAGCTAGCGTGATTACAGCACATAGCATGATGGTGTATGTAAAAAGGTCTGTGTATGTAACCATAATATCACCCCTTCCGCAAGACTCGGAACAGGTGAAGCCGTCCCCGGCTGCCTAATTAAATATATTATATTTTTCTGCACTTTTTTTGGTTTTACGAGCTTTAAATTAATATGCCTTAGTAAACCAAAATTAATGGTAAGGCTCTTCCTTTTTTACTTCATGCTCTACGCCCTCTTTGTCGATGTAGGACACCTCATCATATTCGCAACCGTGTTCTGCACCCAAGAGGGTAGCAAGCAATCTTGCAACATATTCGCTTCTTGGCGGTTCGTTCATGCTTTTTCTCTCCTTTTTCATGAGTTTTTTAATTTGTCTTAGTTTTATCACCAGCATGTGGATTGATAATCCATTCTTCTCCTTGTCCAGCTATAATTTTTCGAGTTATATCTTTCTCTATACAATATTGTTCTAAATAACCAGATATTTCCTCACCAACAACACCATAGTCCATACATAATAGCAATGATATATTCTTACAACATTTATCAAAAAGTTGTTCGTCTTTTGAAAATGCTCTAATACAGTTTTCTTCATTACCAAACATACTTTCTAATATTTTCGGTACAGGCTCCATATCTTTTAGTTGTTCTGTAATACATGGAATAAAACTTTCTATTGCTTTTTGTAATGCTCGAACTGATTTCGACTTTAATACAAAAGCATTATCACCTGTTCCAAAAATATAGCAATCCTCTTCTTTGTTATACAAGGAATAACTATCATTAAGGTTACTTAAAATATTTACAACGCTGTTGAAATTGTCTATATCTGCTTTCCTGGCTTTTGTCTCTAAAATATTTTGGTATTCATCTTTAGATAAATTCTCATAAAAAACATTTATACTAATCTCCAACGCATCCGCTATTTTTAAAACTGTCTCTAATTTCGGATTATATCGCCCTTGCTCGAATCCCTGTATGGAACCAATGGAAAGTCCGGTTTTTTGAGCAAGTTCTCTCTGACTGATTTTTTTATTCTTTCGTAACCATTTTATTTTTTCTCCTATCGTTGACAAAGTTACATCTTCTAATGCTTTTTCTATTGCATTTCGGTACTGTTCTTGGTTAAAATCTTCGGCATCTTCATATTCTGGACTTGGTACGGTATCAACGAAAGTGTAAAAATATGGCTCACCGCTTTTTGTGTAATCATATCCAAGATTTAAAGCTGTAGCAAGTTTGGCTACTGTATTTTTCTTTGGATTTAATTTCCCGTATTCATAGCGTTGAATGGTATATGTTGAAAGTCCGCTTTTTTTACCAAGTTCTTCTTGTGTTAACCCCTGTCTTTTGCGTGCTTGTCTTAATCTATCTGAAAAACTCATAAATTTTTATGCACTCCTTTTTGATTATATATTACCACGCAATAACGTCAAATACAACCAAAAAAAGTTGTGAAAAATGATTGACAACCATAAAAAGTGGTGATAATATTCAAAGTGTAGAAAATACAACTTTGAAAGGTGGTAAAACAAATGAGAATCAACAGAAAGAAATTAGAACTTGCTAAAGCGAGAGCCTGTATGGGACAGAAAGAGATTGTGGCGGCAGGATTTCCAGCCGGAACACTTACCAACGCTATGACAGGTAAGAACGTTAAGCCAGAAACAGCCGGAAGACTTGCTAAAGTTCTTGGAGTTGATGTCCTAGACCTTATCGACACCGATAACTAATAACACAGGGAAATGAGTTTTTCCCAGAATTAGGAGAAACCTACCTTATTGACACCGATAACTAATAACACCAGCCGGGCGGCGGTATCGGATGAAAGGAGTGATAGTGTGGCTTTACCAGTCCACGAACAAGAAACTAATATAATTTTCACAAGAAACAGTGACATGGCAGTTATTTATACTTCTGACAGCACAACCATGACAAAATTAGATAAATTAATTGCTTTACCAGAAGGAAAATGGAAACTGAAAGAAACTCACAGCTTGCAAGACACAGGAGAAATTATTGGTAAAACTTATACCTGCCCCAAAGATTGTATTTCTTTCCGTAAAGGTAACAAGAAACCTAGTGCTCCTGTTGGCTTTCAGCTTTCACAGATGCATAAATAACTCAAATTACGGAGTATATAACCCCTTCAAGGTGTTATTTATCCTCTAAAACTGTAAAATGCGAAAATCAAGCGAAAGGAGCAATATGGCAGAAGAAGACAAAAGCTTAGAAGAATTTCTTCATGATTTACTTGAACAAGAGAAAAAACGTCATGAGGAATTAATGAAGCAGCATAATGAACTCATGCAGATGATTGAAGACGCCAGAAAGGAGATGAAGCACAATGGGGAATAACACTTTTTATGATGTGAATGACATTATGGCAATATGCGGCTGCAAACAGTCAAAAGCATATTCTGTTATCAGGGAACTTAATAGTGAGCTGGCAGCCAAAGGGTTCTTGATTTTTCAAGGCAAAGTGAACAAAACTTATTTTCACGAAAGAATGTACAGCGGAAGGAAGGATAATAACGAATAATGGCAAATAGACGAATGTTAAACAAAACGGTCGTTGAATCAGACCCATTTTTTGAAATGCCAGCAGACTCACAGGCTTTGTATATGCATCTTGTTTTAAATGCAGACGATGAGGGATTTGTAGGAAATCCAGAGACTATTAGAAGAATGACCGGCTTTAGCAAGGACTCGTTAAGATTGCTTATTGCCAAAGGATTCTTGATAAGTTTTCAAAGCGGCGTAGTAGTTGTAACTCACTGGGAAATGCAAAACAAGATACAGCCAAGTAGAAAAACTAAAACCATATTCACTGATGAAAAGGGACTACTGCTTGTTGATGAACAAGGGAAATACTTGATTTTTAATAACTCGTCAGAACCTTGTCAACAAGATGCCGACAAAATGTCGGAAGAATGTCAACGAGTTGCCGACAAAACGTCGGAACAGGTTAGTATAGGTAAGTATAGTATAGATAAGGATAGTATAGATAAGAGTAGTATAGAGTTAGGTAAGTATAGAGATAGTATAGAGAAAGTAGAAGATAGAGAGAGTATAGATAATAGGGGGTATGGGGGAAAGAAGGAAAGAGAGAGGAAGGAACCAAACGAGACAAGTTGTCCACAATGCTCCTCTCCTAGTTATCCACAATCTCAACAACTGACAGCCGATGACATTGCAGGCTTATTCAATGGCATATGTACTACATACCCCACAGTCAATGACATCACTCAATATTCTACAGCATTATCAAACAGCTTAATGTTTGATAGATATTCAAAAGCCGACTACTCTACTATTTTTCAAAAAGCAGAACAAAGTAGCACCTTGAAAGCAAGAATACATGACGAAGAATCCCCTGTTGATTTTGGTTGGATTTTAGAACATTCAAAAGAAATCAAAGACGGAGCCTTCGATAACTAAAAAAATCCCCATACAGAAGCAGCCACTTCTGGACGGGGAAAGCATCTACACGAAACCGTATAAATTAACACACACATATAATTTATCATGGTTTCTGTAGAAAGAAAAGAGGAAACCATGAAAAACATAATATTTACCGTAACAAAGAATTTAATTATAACACTGTCAGCGGCTTTCATTCTTTGGGTCTTCCTAAGTTGGGGCGATATAGTCGCACACAATGACCCTATATCGGGGTCTCATAACTACGCCCCTCTAAATGCCTTTGTATTACTGACAGAGAATTACCAGTAAAACATACACTTGCCTTAGAGTTCTATATCATTTACGAACTGTAGGGCAAGAGGCTACCTCACAAAATGCATTCTATTTCTCGTAGATGCATAAATAACTCAAATTACGGAGTATATAATCCCTTCAAGGTGTTATTTATCCTCTAAGGCTATAAAATCTGAAAATCAAGCAAAGAACGAAGGTGAGCAACAATGAACTTGAAACAAATGACAAAGATAAAGGACAAAGAAACCATGATAAAAGAGTTAGCGAACTTACTGGCACTCCTGCCAGATGAAGAAGTCGCCCGGATGTATCTGTATATCAATACATGGTATTTGAAATCAGTTGTATAGAGCATACCAATTTTGACAGGTACCGAAATGGTAGTCGAGATATTGACCGCCACGCATGGTATTTAAAATTGATTGTATAGAAAGGGGTGTACCACTAACAGCATGGACTATTTAACCTGTATTAATAAAGAGTTTGGGACCATGAGAACAATCCTCATTGATGAAGAATCCTGGTTTGTTGGTAAAGATGTTTGCACTGCGTTCGGTGATACTCACTATCGCCGGAGCCTTGCCAGAGTACCCGATGACGACAAAAGAACTGCACCAATTCAAACTAAAGGCGGCAAACAGCAAATGACTATAGTTAACGAATCCGGATTCTATTCTCTCTTGTTCGCAATGGAACCCCAACGTGCTAGGGGTGTGACACAAAACGATGCCCGGATAAATTCCAGAATTGAAAAATTAGAACGTTTCAAAGATTGGGTATTTGATGATGTCTTACCAACTATCAGAAAATATGGCTGTTACCCTAAACCAAACATAAAGGAGCAGATAAAAATGCTTTCAGAGAATCTAACATCGTCAGATATAGACGAAAAGGAGTGTTATGATAAAACTTACCAGATTAAAAGAAATGATTGCAGAAAAGGGACAAACCTATAAAAAATGTGCGGCTGTAATCCATGTTAGTCCGCAGACATTTACTAAAAAAATGCATGGTTCATCAATGTTTGGCATTGAAGAAGCTAACAATTTAGGGGATTTTCTTGGAATGACAGGAAAAGAAAAAATTGATATTTTTTTATCCTAAAATTTTAACAAGTGTACATCAAGTACGGTTGCAATGGTGACTAGATGGAAAATTTAATTCCTGTCAACTATGATGCGGAGCAGCCAACTGTTTCTGCAAGAGATTTGCATACTGGCTTGGGAATTACGGATAGATTTTCAAGGTGGTTCGAGAGAATGTCAGCTTATGGCTTCAACGAGGGTAATGATTTTACAAGCGTGAAAAGTTCCACACTTGTAAACAATGGTGCTGAACGGGAAATCATAGACTATCAAATTTCAGTTGACATGGCAAAACAGATTTGCATGATTCAGCGTTCCGAAAAAGGCAGATTATACAGACAATATTTTCTCGACCTTGAGAAAGCATGGAACACGCCGGAACAGGTTTTTGCTAGAGTTTTAAAGATAAGGGGAGTCACTGAAATGAGACCTCATACGGAATACCCCACCGTAATTTTCGGAAGTGCATATTATGCACTTTAGACTAACAATAACCCCATACGGAACACCCCACCATTTACCAAGAAAGGAGAACATAAAAACATGAACACAGAACAAATAATTGAACTGTCCCGAAAAGGCTTAGAACTTGCTTTAGCCAATGAAGAATATGACCTCACCATACCAGAAACCAACGCTATACGGGACTATAGCCGGGACAAATTAGATTTGGTTACAACATCATACTACTTAGGCTTACAACGTGGATGCGTTTACAAAGAGAATTGTAACACAGGTTACAAGAAAGAAATTATCATGTCGAACACAGTAAACAAGTTACCACAGGAAGATACCGCAAAGGTAAGACAAAAAGAAGAAATCATGCAACTGTTTGATTCTTTAGACGAAAGACGCCAGAGAATTGTATTAGTTCATATTCGTGCTTTGGCAGGTAAAGGCGTAACAAGATTATAAAGGCGTTTTCACTTAAAGGGGGTGGTAGAAAAAATATACACTGTAACTTTATACCCGAGTCCCAAAAAAACATATAATACAGAAAAGGAGTAAAAAATGAATCCATACAAAGAAAATGCAATCAAATTAGACAAAGCATTTAAAAGAGCCAGAGCCAACTATTTAGAAGCATTCGCCGAATTAACAGAGGCAAAAGAAGCTTATGACAAAGCGTCCACTTCTGACAGACCAGAGGTTTTTTCAGGTGAACGAGCAGCCCGAATAGCATCAACTAAAGCAAATTATCTTTATGCTGAAAATATTTTTAAGAACGCTTCAAGAAACATCTGGGACGATTACGAAAATACCGTATCAAAAATTACTGAGGAATTCAACGAAGCGGCCGCATCTTATTATTCTGTTAAACCGGAACTTGTTGACGATAACGCCTTATCTTTACTCAATTCGGGAATTATGACCCCGGAAGATGTATTCCGAATGAGTGATAAATATTCCGACAATCCTACTATGCGCCGCCTTATTGCGGACCATGCCGGCAAAATGGCAGACGATACAAAATTTGAAGGTTCTCGTGCTTCCCTGCTGTCTTTTTCCGCCAAACTGGCACATGAAAAAGATGATATTATCAAAAGTTGGGATAGCCTTGTGGCAACAGCAAGTTGTTACGCAGGATACAAAAGAACCAACTACGGGCCAGATTATGTTATTAGTATGAATCAGCATTGGGATGAAGTGTCCGAGAACATTAATAATCTCTAGACAATAAAAAACCCCTACTGACTGCCATCAATAGAGGAATTTCTTGCACATTGTCAATACTGTTAAGTTTTGATAAAGGCAGCGAATACACAGAAACAAGCGGTACTCGCTTTATCAAAACATATTATCAAAACTTCTGAGGGTTTTGACTATGATTTTGATAATGCCTTTTGATTCTAACCGTTCAAAAAAAATATTACCATTTTATTACCACTACCAAAAAATAAAAACCGGAAACCTACTAAAATAGCGGCTCTCCGGCTTTTACTATGCGGATAACAGGAATCGAACCTGCACTCCGAAGAACTAGATCCTAAGTCTAGCGCGTCTGCCAGTTCCGCCATATCCGCATATCCTGTAATTCAATTATCTTTTCTCGCAGGCGAAAAAAGAAAGCGGGTGATGGGAATCGAACCCACGTATCTAGCTTGGAAGGCTAGTGTTCTACCATTGAACTACACCCGCAAATATCGGGGTGACAGGATTCGAACCTGCGGCCTCTTGATCCCAAATCAAGCGCTCTAGCCAAGCTGAGCCACACCCCGGTATACTATATAATATTGTTTAAAATCCAAAACCGCTATAGCAACGATTTTCGAATGAGACATCGGGGATTCGAACCCCGGACAACTTGATTAAAAGTCAAGTGCTCTACCAACTGAGCTAATATCCCATATTAAATTATTAATAAGCCAGCTTTTCGAATCACTGATCCTACTGGACTAGCTGGATTCGAACCAGCGAATGCAGGAGTCAAAGTCCTGTGCCTTACCGCTTGGCGATAGCCCATTATAAGGTGGGTAGAGGGATTCGAACCCTCGGCCTCCAGAGCCACAATCTGGCGCGCTAACCAACTGCGCCACACCCACCATAGCCAGGACAACCTGACAAACGTGCCCGAAGGGATTCGAACCCCCGACCCACGGCTTAGAAGGCCGTTGCTCTATCCAGCTGAGCTACGGACACGCATAAATAGTTAGTTACAATATATAATTGCAAACTCTGCTCTTGCAGAAGCGGGTGATGGGAATCGAACCCACGTATCTAGCTTGGAAGGCTAGTGTTCTACCATTGAACTACACCCGCAGATATCGGGGTGACAGGATTCGAACCTGCGGCCTCTTGATCCCAAATCAAGCGCTCTAGCCAAGCTGAGCCACACCCCGATATTCACTTCTTTGTCTGCGCTGTTCTCTCGCGCTGACAATATGCATTATATACCACCCCAAAGGAAATGTCAACAGTTTTTTTCAACTTTTTTTAATTTTTTTAATAATATATTTTTTTTAGACAATTAACTCAACTAACTGCTTATTTTATGATATTTTAATTTTTCTGTTTTTTCTTCAATCTGCCGCATAAAAGAGCCATCTGATAACATTCTTCATTGGCTTATTATTAAAAGAGCCGACGTAACTTTACACTGTTACGCCGACTCTTTGCTTCGAATCTGTACAATTCCTATTCCTATTTTTCTTCTGTAGATTCTTCAGATTTTTTCTCTTCTTCTTTCTCTGCTTCTTCTACTTCATCATCTTCATCAAAGAAATCATCTTCAAAATCGTCATAGTCATCATCAATATCTTCTAAATAATCTGGGGAAAGATATTTGTAAACTACGGCTGCGATTCCTGCAACTGCTGCAACTGCTCCGATAATTGCCAGAACCCATAAAACTTTCTTTGATTCATCTTTTTTGTCGTTACTCATTAATTCTGATAATTTTGCAACACCGAGTAATTCATCAATATTTTTCATTGTGCAATCCTCCTTATTGATTTTGTCTTTAGTATATCACGAGACGAAAGACTTTACCAACAAAATATTTATTAAATACTAGTTTACAGCACAACAAAATTGGATTTCTATTTTACTTTTTTCAATTTTGCAAAGGATGCAAACATTTTTTTACGTCCCACTCTTTCAAAATCTACTGCCACTTCAAAATCTCTCCCGCCTTTTGTGATTTCCTGCACAGTTCCCACACCAAACTTAATATGCTTCACGCGATCACCTACCTGATAGTCTAGCTCGCCCACTGGTTTTACTTTAAAATCACTCAAATTATATGGTTTACCCGCACGAGCTCCATATTGATATTTTGATGAACGTTCTGTGTTTTTGACAACACTCTGTTCAGAAGCACGCTTTGGTGTATCAAGGTACTGTGCCGGAATTTCGTCAATAAAACGGGAATGCCGGTTGTACTGTGTCTGTCCTCTAAGCATTCTGCGTTTTGCTGCACTCAGGAACAGTCTTTGCTTTGCTCTAGTAATACCTACATAACAAAGACGACGTTCTTCTTCTATTTCTGATTCATCGCCAGATAGCATTGCTCCAAAGCCCGGAAAGACACCTTCTTCCATTCCACCAAGAAAAACATTATCAAATTCAAGTCCTTTTGCATTATGAAGGGTCATAAGCAGTACCTTATTATTCTCTTCTTCCAAATTATCAATTCCTGCATTTAAAGTATACATATCTTTCTCTGCAAGAAAATCGCGAAGATTAGGTTTTTCCTCTTCTTCTTCATAATAAATAATATCATTAAATAATTCTTCAATGTCTTCTAAACGACTTATTGACTCATCCGTTCCTTCTGTTTCTAACTCTGCCCTGTACTGTGTCACCTCAAGAATATGTTCTAACAATTCACTAATTCCATGTTCACTGCTATATTCCCGAAACTCCTCAATCATTTCTGCAAATTTACGAAGCTTTGCAAGTGCCCGTGCTACTTCTGGAATTTCATCTGCATTAAATACTGCATCAAGGAAACTCATCTGGTTTAAAATCGCAAATTCCTGCAAACGGTTAATTGTTGTCTGTCCAATGCCTCGCTTTGGCACATTAATTATTCGTTTTACAGAAAGGTCGTCCAGTCCACTGTCTACTACTTTTAAATAGCTCATCAAATCTTTGATTTCTTTTCTGTCATAGAAGCTAATTCCCCTTACAATTGCATAAGGGATATTTTTCTGTTTTAACTTTTCCTCAAAAATACGAGACTGAGCATTTGTCCTATATAAAATAGCCATATCTTTATATTCTACCCCTCGCATAGAGAGAAATTTAATTCCAGAAACTACTCCTTCCGCTTCTTCATATTCTGTATCATACTGCTTAAAATGAACCAGCTCTCCTTTCGGATTCTTTGTCCACAGCCTCTTTTCTTTCCTTCCTTTATTATTCGCAATTACACCATTCGCTGCATTTAAGATATTCTGCGTAGAACGGTAATTCTGCTCTAAGCGAATCACCTGTGCATCTGGAAATACCTTTTCAAAGTTTAAAATATTATAAATATTTGCTCCTCTAAACTTGTAAATAGACTGATCATCATCTCCAACTACACAAAGATTTCTGTATTTTTTTGCAAGAAGACTTACCAAAAGAAACTGTACTGTATTTGTATCCTGGTATTCATCCACCATAATATACCGAAATCGATCCTGATAATGCTCTAATACTTCTGGATTAGTCTGAAACAAATCTACCATCTTCACAAGCAAATCATCAAAATCTAATGCATTGTTTTCCTTTAAACGCTTCTGATAACGTTCATAAATATCTGCAATTCTCTGATTTCTAAAATTACTTCCATATTCATTACGATAATCAAGAGGAGATTTATATTCATTCTTTGCAGAAGAGATTTCTGACATCACAGCCCTTTCTGGAAACTGCTTTGTATCAATTTTCATCTCTTTTAAGACTTCTTTCATGAGGGATTTTTGATCACTTGCATCATAAATCGTAAAGTTTCTATCGTATCCTAATAAATCGATATGTCTACGTAAAATCCGACTACAAGTTGCATGGAAGGTACTAATCCAGATGTCTTCAGAACCATACCCTACTAATGCATCTACTCTCTCTCTCATCTCCTGCGCCGCTTTATTGGTAAAAGTAATTGCTAAAATATTCCACGGTGCCACATTTTTTTCTTCTATTAAATACGCAATACGGTGTGTTAATGACCGTGTCTTTCCTGAGCCTGCACCCGCAAGCATTAAAAGGGGGCCTTCTGTGCAGAAGACCGCCTCCCTTTGTTCGTTATTTAAAGTATCGTAAATACTCATTGTTCAACCTTTCTAAAACTAGTACATGGATAAGTTAAGCACGATATCAACCTTTTAATTCACTAACTTTTGACCACAGTTTGGACAGAACTTACTTCCTTCTATTTTTTGTCCGCAGTTCGGACAGAAGTTTGGTATATTGCCTGTCTGTTGCGTTGCCGCATTCTGTGATACCGAAGCATTATTCTGCATCTGCTGATCTTGATTATTTTGGCTCTGCTGCATCGTATTTTGCATCTGATTTACCATCTGCTGACCCATCATCATTCCCATCTGCATAGAAGCCATATCTGCCGCCATATTATTTCCGCCATTATTGCTTGTATTCGTCATGGCATCAATCATTGCCATCTGCTGATATCTGCCCATATCACCTACCATACTCTGACTTGCTACCTTTGTTACCATATTCTGTACTTCTTCCGGATAGCTTACAGAATCAATCTGAAACCCCGTTGCAGTAAGACCGATTTTTTGTATCTCTATATCCAGTTCTCCCAAAATTCCCTGCGAAATCTCCAGAGCATTGGCCTGAATATTAAACATATCCTTCCCTTCACGGACAATCCAGCGAAGAAGAAGCTGATTAAGTACAGATAATACACGCTCCCTTACTTCATCTATTGTATACTGCTTTTTAATTCCTGCCACTTTATCAATCAGCATCTGATAGTCTCCTACTTTAAACTGAAACGTACCGTTTGCACGAATTGGCATCCCACCTGGAAGTGCCTGCGTTGGAATATTGACAGCCTGCTTGGTTCCCCACTTCATGGTAAATTCCTTTGTATTAATGAAAATCACTTCTGCACGGATACCGCTGTTAAACCCGAACTTAAATCCCTTCAGTGTAGAGAGGAATGGAATGATATCTGACTCTATATCATAGTTTCCTTCTTTTTCAAAAACGCCTTCTGTAACTCCATTGTATAAAAAAATAGCGCCCTGACCCGGACGGATAATTAAACGGGAACCCTTTTTAATTTCGCTGTTATTCCATTTATAAAAAATAACATCATCTCTATATTCTTCCCATTCTATTACATTGGCAAGCTGACTTTTGAATAATCCCATAATTTACCTCCTTGCACACATATTACATTTTTTACATCTGCTGTAAAATTACATCTTTATATTTTATTATACATTACTTTCTCATCCTTGTCACTTAAGTTCTGAATTTTATTTTCTCGATATTTTCCCTTGCTATATAGTAATAAAAACCATATAATATAGTTACACAAACATTTGCAAAACATATGGAGGTACCATTTTGGATAATTATAGAGATTGGTTATACACCTTATTAAAAACCGAAGCGATTCCACCGGAAGATATCCCAGATATCGGATTATATATGGATCAGGTAACAACATTAATGGATACGAGATTAGCTGATTCAAAAAGATATCCCGACGATAAAATTCTCACTAAAACGATGATCAACAACTATACAAAGAACCATCTTCTTCCCCCTTCTGATAAGAAGAAGTACTCCAGAGAACACATTTTTCTTCTTATTATGATTTATTATCTGAAGAGTATGTTGTCCATCTCAGATATTCAAAGTTTGTTAGAGCCGCTTTCTGAGAAGTATTTTCCGGAGAATACAGAAAATGGATTAACACTTTCTGACATTTATCAAAAGATTATTGACGATAACGCATCGAATGAACAGTCTATTTCCGAAGATATTATAAAAACGTGGGAACGAAGCCGTAATTCCTTTGCCGAGCATTCACCTTCTAGAGAAGAGGCTGAATACCTTGATGATTTTTCTTTCATCTACCAGCTTGGATACGATATTTATATTCGAAAACAAATCATTGAGAAGCTTATCGATAAAAGACGGGACGAAAATCCCCAAAAAAAGAAGTCTTCAAAGAAAAAATAGCTCTCTGATCTAACAGACAAAAAAAGCTTAAAAGCACAATAATCCATATCTATAACACAAAGCATGTGTTGAAATATAAGATTCAAAAGAACCTTCACCACAACACAATGCCTATAAAGTTACGGAGATGGATTATTGTGCTTTCGGAATCCATTTACTTATCAGATAAACTCAATTATTTATCTTCTTCCATGCGACCAAGTACTAACTGGTAACCGTCTGTCCCATAATTCAGGCAACGATTTACCCTGCTGATTGTCGCAGTAGATGCCCCTGTTGCTTCTGCTACTTCATTGTAAGTCTTATGATTACGAAGCATATTTGCCACTTCAAAACGCTGTCCTAATGACAGTAATTCATTAACTGTGCACAAATCTTCAAAAAAAGCATAGCATTCCTCTACGGACTGTAGTTTTAAAATTCCCTCCATTAACTTCCCGGTTTCCTCATTATGTACACTTTTCCCCATAAAGTTTCACCTCTTCCTTTAAAACTTTTATCGTCTTAATTTATTTTTCTTTGTATTTATTTTTCTTCATATTTTCGATGGATATATTCTTTAAATACATCGACAGAACTGTTTACAATTAATTCTTCTGGAAAATCTATTTCTTTTATTAATTTTTCTGAGAAATCTCTTCTTGCCACATCACAAAATACATGTGAATCACTATTCATAATGACTGGCTGTTTATATTCTTTGCACAACTCTAACATCGCAATGAGATTCTCTTTTGTATGCTTTCTGGAACCTGCTGGATTTAAAGAGTTATTATTTACCTCAAGAAGCGTGTTTGTTTCTTTTGCCGCTTCCACGATTGGTTCATATTCAAGAGGATAAATTCCATCATCTGGATGCCCGATAATATCCACTAATGGATTATGAATTGCCCCTAAAACTGCCTGCGTATTTTCTTTCTTTGTTCCCGGCTGAATGCAAACGCTATGCAGACTTGCAATCTTAAGATCTAACTGTTTTAATACACGGGTATCTAAATCTATATGCCCGTCATAATCTAAAATGTTAAGTTCCACCCCAAGCATTAACTCAATACCACACATCGTCCTTGGAACTACCTTTAAATTATGAAAATACATTGCATGACAGCTTCCTGGCATCATCGGTGCATGTTCAGTAATTCCAATTAGTTTTAATCCTTTATCAAAACCTGCTTTCGCCATCTCCATAATTGTGTTATATGCATGACCACTGGCAATCGTGTGGGTATGCACATCTAATAAATAATCCATTTTCACTTCATCCTTTATACTGTTTATAATCATACTATTGAAACTGTTTATCTCTTCAATCCTCATTACTACAGATATTCTTTGAAGAATCCGATTCATATAATCACATTACTTTTTTAAACTGGCAGGTTCCCGGAAAATACGGGAACCTCACTCATACATTAACGTAATAAATCATCACAGTTTCATAGTATATCATATTTTCTAAAATTTTTATAGTTAAATTTCCTGATATGTGTTTTCTAATGTTTCACAGGAAGAATGCAGTCGTTGTTTTTCCTCACTGCCTAATGGAAGCTCCACAATTCGTTGTATTCCCATCCGATTTACAACACATGGAATTCCAATATAAATTCCTCTCTCTCCATATTCTCCCTGTAAATATGCAGAAACCGTAAGCACGCTATATTCATTTCCAAAAATAGCTTTTGTAATACGTGCCATCGCCATACCGATTCCATAATACGTCGCCTTTTTTGCCTCAATAATTTTATAGGCTGCCATACGTACCTCCTCTTCTAACTCAAGTAATTCCTGAAAATGACACCCTTCTGTCTCTCCACATAAATCAAAAATCGGTTTTGTTGCCATCATTGCCTGACTCCACGGAACAAATTCACTGTCCCCGTGTTCTCCCATGACATATGCATGCATATTTCTCGGGTCTATCATAAATTTTTCTCCAAGAAGATACCTGAGTCTTGCCGTATCAAGTGCTGTTCCCGTGCCAATCACTTTTTCTGGCGGAAATCCGCTGATTTCATATACAATTCTTGTCATAATATCTACCGGATTCGTCGCAACAAGAAAAATACCATGAAATCCATTTTCTAGGACGGATTGAAGAATCATCTCAAATATTTTCCGATTTTCCTTTAATAAATCCAAACGGTTCTGCCCTTCTTTTTGCGGTAGACCTGCTGTCAGAACAACTAAATCTGCATCCCGGCAGTCGGTATATTCTCCCGCATAGATTTCCATATTTCCACCACTAAATGCCACCCCGTGATTTAAGTCCATTGCCTCTCCCTCGGCTCTTTTTTTATTAATATCAATGAGGACAAGTTCATCACATAAATTCTGGTTTAAAAGTGCGTAGGCATAGCTCATTCCTACCATTCCGGTTCCGACTAAAACAATTTTTCTTTTATCTGTTTTTTCCATAAAAAAATACCTCCTTACCGGAGGTATTCTCTGCTATTTTCAAAGAAAATATGCAAAACATTTCATACATATAAAATGTATACAGGAATTTTTCAAATTCAATTCTGTATCATCTGCAAAATCCTTAAAATATACATATAGTTTTATAAATGGATTATATTACTCAATTATAACAGCACTTAATGTACTACTGTCTCAAAAAAGTTTTCATAAATGAACTATATTAATTCGCTTCATAAGGACGTACACGAAGATTTAATCCGTGTGTATCACAAACTTTCTGACAAGCTGCAACTTCTTCTTCGCCAATAATATCAACAACTGTCATTACTACATTTGGTACATAACGCTGACAAGCTTTTGCAAAACTAAGCATTGCATCATAAGAAGCAAGTCCAAAACGGTTTCTTGTCACATCAAGATACTTCTGAGCGGTGGAAGAATTTAAACTGATAGAAACCGTATCAAAAATTCCTGCAAGACGACTTGCTGTCGGCTCCCCAAATACTAAATCAGACAAACCATTCGTATTAATGCGCAGAGGAATATCAGGATGAACGCTCTTTAACCACTTTCCTACCTCTACTACATCGTCAAAACGCATTGTAGGTTCACCAAATCCACAGAAAATAATCTCTGCTACTTTAGACCAGTCATACTTAGAAAATAATTCTTTTACCAGTTCCACAGAAGGTTCTTCCTTAAGCCACAAACTATTATGCTCATTAAATTCTTTTAAACTTCTTAAACAAAATGTGCAGGAACAGGAGCATCTGTTTGTCATATTAATGTAAATCTTATTTGGAAATCCGTTCTCTCCAAGATCGGATAAATCTTCTTTAAAATCTTCTAAATTATAGTAAACGCCTTTTTTCACTGTATATAAAATCATCTCTAAATCTCCTCTAAATATTCTTCAAAACATATTCCGTAATTCCATGGCAATTCCATCTGTGCTGTATAAGCAATCGCTTTATCAAGAAATGTAACTGCCCTTTTTACTGCTGTCTTAAAATCCTGTCCCTGAATCAATGCTCCTGTTACGATAGAAGAAAATACATCTCCTGTTCCTGAACGATCCCCACCGATTTTTCTTGTTGATAACAGTTCCGAAGTTTTATTTTTCTCAAAAATATAGTTAAATATCAAATCTCCCTGCTGTAAGCCTGTGATTACGATTCTGTTTGGTCCCATATCACTTAATGCTTCACAGATAGCCTCTAACCCTTCTTCAGACAAATCTACTTTATGATAGTCTAAATCAAGAATACGGCAGGCTTCTGTAAGATTCGGAGTAAGCACATCTGCATACGGAAGAAGCTTCTTCATCTCCTGACACATATCATCTGTATAAGAAGAATACAGCTTACCATAATCTCCCATAACCGGATCAACAACTGCTAATGTATTCTCCTTTTTAAATCGTTTAAAAAATTCAATAACAAGTTCTATCTGTTCCTTAGAACCAATAAATCCCGTCGTAATTCCATCAAATTCAATACCTGTCTCCACCCAGCTATTCATATATGTTTCAAGATATGGCGTATAATCCTGTAAAAAATAGTTCGGAAATCCCGTATGTACGGACAAAATTGCTGTTGGCATCACACAGCACTGTATCTTCATCGCGGAAATAATTGGCTGTGCCACAGCAGCAGAACACCTGCCAAATCCAGTCACATCATTAATCACCGCTACTCTTTTCTGTCGTTTCATATTGGCGTTATTTACCTCCAACTCTTATTTCCTTGTTATTACTTTCTTTTTCTATAATATCTGTCGAACTTCTCCGCCTCCAAAATGTAGCAACACCTTCTAAAATATTCTCTATAACGTATATAATTCCGGTGTCAGACTTCCGTCATCTGCTAAGTCTACAACTAAAAATGTCGGTCCCGTCGGTGTCATCTGTCTTGGCAATGCAATACTTCCTGGATTAAATACAGTTACACCTTCCTTTTCATGATAACTGTATGCCGGACAATGCGTATGTCCATAAAAGACCACATCTGCCCCCATCTCTAAAGCTCTGCTTATCAGTTCTTCTTCTCCCCAACTTACACCATAGGCATCTCCATGTGTCACAAACGCTACATGGTCTCCCATCTCAAAAATATCTTCTTTATCTCTGCTAAAATTATAATCACAATTCCCGACGGCCATATAAACCGGACAGCCTGCCAGTTCCTCTAACATCTCCGGTGGAATCTCCATATCTCCGCAATGAATGAGAGCCACAATCTTTCCACGAAATCTTTCAATCACATATTCAAGATTTGACATGTTTCCATGATTATCGCTAACCACCAAATATTTCTGTCCCATACTCGCCATCCTTTCCTCTACTCTTGTCCGTTCCTTTTATTTATTCATTTTCATTCTATAATATAATTCATTTTCATTAAAGCGAATTAAATGATACCACATCCCTCGCTACCTTTCAACGGAAATGTTCAAATTAGCTACTGTTTATGCATAATTCACTTGATTTCGCTATCAAAAGACACTATACTATTTTAAGAAAATATAATTAGGAGGAACATAATTTTATGAACCAACTATCTGATCCTATTGCAGTATTTGATTCTGGCATGGGTGGTATCAGTGTTTTAAGAGAGATGACAAAACTGATGCCAAATGAAGATTTTATTTATTATGGAGATTCCAAACATGCCCCTTATGGAACAAAAACACTAGAAGAAGTGCGTGCACTTACTATTGAACATATTACATATCTTATCAAAGAAAAACATGTAAAAGCTGTTGCTGTTGCATGTAACACTGCAACCAGTGCTGCTGTCCGCATTTTAAGAGATATGTATCCAGACTTACCCTTAGTTGGTGTAGAACCCGCTATCAAGCCTGCCGTGCTCGCTACTGAACACGCAAAAGTTGTTGTCATGGCTACTCCTATGACATTACGAGAAGAAAAGTTCCACAAATTAGAAAGTCTTTACGATAAACAGGCAAACATTTATCCACTGCCTTGTCCAGGTCTTATGGAATTTGTTGAACAGGGTATTTTATCTGGTGAGACACTTGAAAGTTTTCTCCATAACCTGCTTGATCCATACAAAGATAAAAACATTACTGGTATTGTTTTAGGCTGTACACATTATCCATTTTTAAAAGAAACCATTCAAAAAATTGCTGGTCCGTCTGTTACTATCTTCGATGGTGGCTATGGAACTGCAAAGGAGCTTCTCCGTCGATTGACTGTAGCAGATTTGACACAGGTCGACAAAACAAGGAAAGGCAGTGTCATGTTTTTGAATAGTTCCGATGATCCAGCGTTAATTCAGAGATCGAAAAAATTGCTGAATTCCTGATTTGCATAGATAAGATTAACACTGAAGACTAAAGAAAGGATTTATCTCGAATTGCCAGCTATGCTGAGTTTTCCAAAACGTTCTCTAGCATGAAACTCTAAATTTGTTCCAGCTACCAGAAAACAAAAACCTGAGAAGCAAATCATCCATATTTGATTCTCAGGTTTCATTTGTTTTGCTTCTCAAATCAGAATTTATTTTGAAAACTCTGTGGTTACTAAAGTCTCATAGTCTACACGTTTTTCGAGTTCTCCCGCTTCTTCTAATATATCCTGAATTAATGTAAAGCTTTCTTTTTCAAATTTTGTATTTTCCTTGTAGCTGTCCTGCTCGGCATAACGTTCTATTATTTTTTCGAGTGTTTTCCTGTCCGTGTCTTTAAATTGCGGTGCAATTACTTTTGCAATCTGCTTTGGAGTATGAGTATTAACATATTTCTGGCCTTTTTCGATAGCACGAGTAAATGCCTCTAATAATTCTTTATGGGTTTCCAAATAACTTTTCTTCACACTATAAGCCGTGTAAGGGACATAGCCACTCTCTTTTCCGACAGAAGCAACAACATAACCTGCTCCCTGTTCTTCAATTAAAGTTGCCGCTGGCTCAAATTCTACCGTGTAGTCTGCCTCGCCAGCAACAAATGCCCCCGACGTATTGGCAAAGTCAATATTTTGTACAAGATTAATATCTTTTTGTGGATTCATTCCATGTTTTTTCAATACATATTCAAATACCATTTCTGGCATACCACCTGGTCTTCCGCCAATGACTTTTTTCCCTTTTAAATCTCCCCACTTAAAACTGTCTTCCTTTTCACGACTCACAACAAAATTGCCTGCTCTCTGTGTTAGTTGGGCAAAATTTATCAAGTAGTCCGCATTTCCTTGATTAAACTGATAAATTGTCGCTTCCGGCCCCATAAATGCAATATCTGCATCTCCACTGATTACTGCCGTTGCTGTCTTATCTGCACCAAATCCAGTGGTAAGTTCCAGTTTAATCCCCTCTTTTTCAAAATATCCTTTTTCAATAGCTACATACTGAGGGGCATAAAAAATAGAATGTGCCACTTCATTCAAACGTACTTTTTTCAAATGATGGCGGCTTCCCTCACATCCTGCCAGACAGCAAATACCAAACAGCATTACAAAACATGGCATCATTAATATTATGAGATATCTTCGCATGGCTAATACTCCTGTTTTATTCTACAACAGTATATTCACCGAAAAACAGAACGTGAAAATTTATAGGGCTCTATTTATTACAATGTCTCTTCTCTTTGTAATCAACATATTTAAATATTATTAATACTATAAAAAGCCCGGCTGTGTTTAACCACAGCCGGGTAATAATCCCTATTATTTTTAATGACTAAAATTTATTATTACATATTCTATGCTGGACCAAGGTCAGTCCACTTTTTATCTGCCCACTCGCCCTGTGTTCTATTCCAGAGACGTTTCTGTCTTCTTCCTTTATAAATGCGATAGTACATGATATATTCATCCGCACATGTACTGATATCTCCTTCAGAAGCCACTTCTACAGGACATTCTTCTGCTTGAATATTTGTAAAAGGTACTGCCATACCAAGGCTTAATACAATCGCTCCTGCAGTTACAAACTTTCTCCACTTTGCTTTCTTCATTCTTCTCTCTCCTTTATGTAAACTTTATAATAGGGTTACTACCATATTCATAAGCAACTTATCAGCAGAGAGAAATAGAAAAATCAAAGCAAAAGCTGTTATTTCTTCTCTGTTTCCTTTTTCATTAGTGCATTTCTTCTTTCGTCAACCATAGCTGACAATTCCTGTAATACAGTATCGCTTTCTTCATCACCTAAAAGAGCGGTAACAAATTTGGATAATGTACGAGACGTATTCTTCTGTTCCTGTCGAAGCTGAAGAATAGAATATTCCTCTCTTGACATCACTGGCTGGAAAGTTCTTGCATAATTCTTTGTTGTCTTCTTAAATCCTCCCACTTCTACCATTTCTTTATTCAAAAGAGAATTTAATAATAAATGAACTGAACTCGCTTTCCATGTTCTATCATTGGAAACTTCAACAATCTCAGAGGATGTGAGTGGTTGTCCCTCATCCCATAATACTTCTAATATTTGTTTTTCACTGTTAGTAATTCTCGGAATTTTTCTCTTCATGATATAACCCTCTTTTTTATTAATTAAGTACTGAATATATCATATACTAAAACACATAAAAATTCAACAATTACCCTTTTAATCCCTAAAGAACTATGTATTATCTGTCTTTGTATTTTACAATCGGATAAATCTCATATATTCCCCTATCTACATCCTCTTTTGAGACTTTATCTGTAAATCCGGAATAATGAAATAAATAAGAACCATCTTCTAATTCTTCCAAATAAGAATTGGTATCATCAGAAACAAATGGCATATTCTCCTGAACCCTTTCTGTATCAGGATTTCTATAATCTGGCTGCAAAATAAAATAATAAGAACTAATCATCCAAAGGAGACTAAAACAGAAAATAAATATATTAGCCTTTCTCTGCTGCTTCTTATTCTCCTTTTTAAACATAACATATTGAAATCTCTGTCTTAGAGCTTTCCTCTCCATCTTCCTTATAAATCCTAAAGCATCACCTGACGCTACATCCGACTTTTTTCTCTTACCTCCTGCCATATAAGTCAATGTATCTAAATAATCTAAAAGTTCCAACTCACTATATCTTTGGGACATAGCATTATCACAGTTTAATTCGATAATCTGACTCAAATCACTGCATAGCAGGTAGGCTAATGGATTCCACCAAAAAATAATATTAATTACATTAAGAAAAAGCTTTTTCCACAAATCTTTCCTTGTCCAATGAAGATATTCATGCATCAATATAAATTCTAACTCTCTATCACTACATTCCTTGTCTGGAAAATAAATTGTTGGATGAATTAAGCCTCGAATAAATGGTTCTGTAATAGCAAAACTATATTGAATCTCTATTTTGCAATCCGAATCAATTGTTTTCAAGATTTTCACTGCTCTTCCATCATCTACAAAACCCTGTTCTTTTACAGCAAATATTACTCTGTTCCACTTTCTCAAATTATAAATAAAAGCCACTATTATTCCAGTTAACCATATTCCCAGTATGCTATATAGAACAATCATCCTTCTCTCAGGACCTAAATCCGCATATATCTTCATAATATAAGAAAACAAATACGGATCTCGCAGAACCTTTTGATACTGTGGGAACTCCACTGGAACTAACATTCTCACTGTACAAAATATATAAAGGATTAAAATAAAGGCCACTCCATACCTTGTCAGATAATCTGATCTTCTTCTCAAAATAAATATAAGGAAGCTCATGGGACAACTAATTAAAAATGTCCATATTAACGAATATAATGATATCATTCATCCCCTCCTCCCCTCTTCTTTATTTTGTCACCATCTTTTTTACATATTATACACTATAATAAAATAAAAATAAACAATTTTTTTAAATTTTTTAACATTTATTTTTTACATTCATGTTTTTCTATATTTTTGTATCATTTTTAGATACTTATTATCTTAAAACGCAAAAAATACCTGTCTGCATTATAATTTTATGCAAACAGGCATCGATTTATTCTTCTTTTTTCACTTTTTGTTCTATTTTGCCTTTTTAATGTGGCTTTTGTCGTAAGATTTTAAAAACTGCGTCAAACGATCACATGACTTTGCCCAGACAACAAGCTCCTCCTGACTTAATGTTTCCATGATAGCATCTAACATCTTCTCATGAAATTCTTCATGGTGTTTATAAGCAGCAATTCCTTTTTCAAGGAGATAAACATTGACAACACGTCTGTCCTTCTCACTTCTGGCTCTTGCTACATATCCCTTATTCACAAGACTGTTCATGGAGGTTGTGAGAGAGCCTACAGTAATATTCAGCCTTCTTGCTACCACACTCATGCGTGCTCCCTCTCCAAGCCCGATTGCTTCAATAATATGCATATCATTGTTACTGATATCGGAAAATTCATCTGTGATAATTGCTTTTTCTTCCAGCTCTAAAATCTCGTGGAAAGTCTTTACTAACATTGTGTTTATCGTTTCTCTTACATCGTTCATTCCTATATTCTCACCTTATCTAATACCGTATCTTTTCTTTATTAACATCATGATAAACTACCACTATAATGTTATCTCTTGTTTCAAGCTTAAAAGCTCTTCATATTACTATAAAAAACCTCTAAATCTTTTCGTGTAGCGTATCATCAAATACTGTGCATTACACCTAATATTATCATTATATACAAGAACTACAGAAATAATCAATTACTTTTTTTACTGTTTCGATTGTTTTTGACTCATAAGCACGTCCTCCACAGAATAAAAGAGCATTTTCTACCTCTCCTTTTGCCGCATGAATGAGTGCTTCGGTAATACAGTACGGTGTTTTTGCCGGGTCACAGGTATGAATGCAACGCAGACACTTTGTCGGCGGTATTCTGCCTTCTGATTTTACTTTATCTAAAAATTGATTTCTTATTGCTCTTCCCGGCATCCCTACGGGACTTTTCACGATAATGATATCTTCTTTACTTGCTTGAATATAGGTTTGTTTATAGTGTTCATCTGCATCGCATTCTTCCGTTGTCACAAAACGGGTCGCTATCTGAACTCCGTCTGCACCAAGAGAAAATGCCCTCTCATAATCGGCATGATCATAAATGCCACCTGCTAAAATAACAGGTATTTTCTTCTCGTATTTTTCTTCATACTTTTGTACTACAGTAATAATTTTCTTTACTTCTTCTCCATAAATATCTGAAGTAAATTGTTCTAGCTGTTCTTTGTGAAAACCAAGATGTCCTCCAGCCATCGGACCTTCTATTACAATAAAATCGGCAGTTCTTTTATATTTTTTATCCCAGAATTTTAAAATAACATGCGCGGATTTCTGTGTGGATACAATTGGTGCGATTGCAATATCACTGTCTGCTGTATACGCAGGTAAATCTACGGGAAGTCCTGCTCCCGATACGATAAAGTCGGCTCCTGCTGCTATTACTTCACGGACATAAGTTTCGTAATCATTCATAGCTACCATAAGATTAAAACCGACAACTCCATCTGGTGAAATCTTTCTTGCTTTCTGCATTTCTTTATGAATGGCACGTTTATTCGCTTCGATAGGATTCTTATAAAAATCTGGCTCTTTAAAACCAATCTGTGCAGCGGAAATTGTTCCGACACCACCTTCTTTTGCAACCGTTCCAGCAAGCCTGCCAAGGCTGATACCAACACCCATCCCCCCCTGCACGATTGGAACTTTTAATTGTTTTTTTCCAATGAAAAATACGTTTTTCTTCATAAATTACATTCTCCTGTAAGTACTAATATCTTTCACCCAACTAATACACCATTTTCTACGTTTATATTCAACATGAAAAATCTAATAACTGACATACTCCATTAAATGCCACTACGCATCATACAGATATTTCATTTTATTTGATGTGAATTAATATTAGTTCTTCATAAAGCGTCCCCTACATACTGCGAAAACGCTGATATCTTGTCTCAACTCTTTCTTCCTCTGTCATTGCTTTATTGTCTTCTAAAAATATACTGATATTTTCTTCTAAGTTATCAAACACATTCATGATTGAATCTAAAGTATAAGATTCTGGTTCTGGAATAATTTTTTCAACAAAACCTGCCTTGTACAAGTCATAGGAAGTCAGCTTCATCGCTTTTGCTGCGCGAGCTGCCTGACTGCCATCTTTCCATAAAATAGCGGCATATCCTTCTGGGGAAAGAATGGAATATACTGCATTTTCAAGAATCCAGACTTCATCAGCCACTGCCATTGCAAGTGCACCGCCGCTGCCTCCTTCTCCGATTAATACGGAAAGAATAGGGGTCTTTAAAGCTGACATTTCATAGAGGTTTCTGGCAATGGCTTCGCCCTGTCCTCGTTCCTCGGCTTCCATTCCACAAAAAGCTCCCGGTGTATCGACAAAACAGATGATTGGACGATGGAACTTTTCTGCCTGCTTCATAAGACGAAGTGCCTTGCGATATCCCTCTGGTTCTGGCATTCCAAAGTTACGCTCGATATTTTCTGAAGTATTTTTTCCTTTCATCTGAGCAATAACAGTTACCGGCTGTCCTTGAAAATAAGCAATACCTCCACAGATGGCGGCATCATCCCCATAGTTTCTGTCTCCATGAAATTCGATAAATTCTTCGAACAATCCACTGATATAATCTTCACCAACTGGACGATTTTTTTCACGAGAAGTCAGAACACGTTCCCAGGCGGTCTTTTCGGAAGCACGTTTTTTCTGTGTTGCGGAAAGTTTTTGTTTACGGGACATTTTAACCACTTTCGTTGTTTTATCTACTCCCTGTTTTGATGCCACTACAATACCATTGTTATTAAATTCTACATTTTTTGCTGTATTCTCTGCTATATTGTTTGCCGTCAACCGATGCATTGTAAGAATCTTTTCCAACACTGTTTTCATATCTTTTCTCTCAACGATTTTATCAATAAAACCGTGTTTTAAGAGAAATTCGGAACGCTGGAATCCTTTGGGTAGTTTCTTATGAATTGTCTGCTCAATCACTCGTGGGCCTGCAAATCCGATGAGTGCCTTTGGCTCTGCTAAAATAATATCGCCAAGCATTGCAAAACTTGCAGTGACACCGCCTGTTGTCGGATCTGTGAGAACGGTGATATATAATAATCCGGCGTCACTGTGTCGTTTTAACGCGGCAGATGTTTTTGCCATCTGCATAAGTGAAGTCATACCTTCCTGCATTCTTGCACCGCCAGAGCAAGTAAAAATAATAACAGGAAGCTTTTCTTTTGTAGCTCGTTCTACACCTCTTGCGATTTTTTCACCAACAACTTCTCCCATACTTGCCATGAGAAATCTTCCATCCATCACCATAAGAGCAACTTCATTTTCTCCTATACGGGCTTTTCCTGTAATAACTGCTTCGTCTAGCTTTGTTTTTTCCTGTAGGGACTTGATTCTATCCGGATATCCAATCATATGCAGGGGATTCTCTGTCATAAGACCGGTATCCCATTCCTCAAAAGAATCCTTTTCTGTTAAAAATTCAATTCTTTTCTGGGCAGGCATACGCAGATAACCGCCGCACTTTGGACAGATGTATAAATTATTTTTATAATCTTCTGTGAAAATACCCTTTCCACATTTATTACAGCGTTTTAAAAGTCCTTCTGGAACTTCCGGCTTTACCTGGCTGGCAGTTTCTTTTACTTCCGGTTTTGTGACGGGTGTTTTCTTAAATATACTTTTTAATTTCATAAATAAATCCTTTCGTACATAACAAAGGAAAACCTGTTATGTTTTAACTACGGTTCATTGACTATTTATTTTTCCCATCTCTTCAAGAGTATGTCTGGAAAATTTTTCTTCAAGATGTATATCACAATTTACAAAAGATTTCGCCTAAATGAAGACCACGCAATGAGATACGTCAACCAAATAAATATGAAATACATCCCAAAGATACATCGCAAAATAAGATTTGACTCTTACTTTTCGATTTCCTGACTACGCTCTGCAAGAACCTTTTCCAAATACTGAATCGTAAAATCGCCTTCCTGATAATCCTCTCGTTCCATAATCTCATAAAGGAAATCAATATTTGTTGTAATTCCCTCAATGATAACTTCACCTAATGCACGATGCATTTTCGCAATCGCTTCTTTTCTTGTTGCCGCAAATACAATAAGCTTCGTAATCATAGAATCATAATATGGAGATACTTCACATCCACTGTAGATTGCACTATCGATACGAACACCTTTTCCTCCTGGGAGATACATATCGGTAATTCTTCCTGGACATGGGCGAAAGTTCTTTGAAGGGTCTTCTGCGTTGATACGACACTCAATCGCGTGCCCTGTAATCTGAATATCTTCCTGCTTCCATTTTAACTTCTCACCGTCAGCAATTCGAATCTGCGCCTTAATCAGATCAATACCTGTAACCCATTCTGTAACAGGATGTTCTACCTGAATACGGGTATTCATTTCCATAAAATAAAAACTCTTATCTTTTTCAAGGAGAAATTCAATTGTTCCGGCATTCTTATAACCTGCTGCCTTTGCTGCAAGAACAGCTGCCCGTCCCATTTTTTCGCGAAGTTCCTCATCAACTGCTGCTGATGGAGATTCCTCGATGACTTTCTGGTGATTTCTCTGTACGGAACAGTCACGTTCTCCTAAATGAATAACATTGCCATAGTTATCGGCAAGAATCTGAAACTCGATATGACGAGGATTTTCTACAAAATGCTCTAAGTACATACTCTCATCACCAAAAGCAAGTCCTGATTCTTTCTGTGCCATTAAGAATGCATTCTCAAACTCGTCCTCTGTATAGGCAACACGCATTCCCTTACCGCCGCCGCCAAGAACGGCCTTTACGATAACTGGAAATCCGATTTCTTTGGCAATTTCCAATGCTTCTTTTACATCGGTAAGTGCCTTCTGACAACCTGGAATTACCGGAACACCGGCATCTACCATCGTCTGTCTTGCCACTGCCTTATTGCCAAGTCGGGCAATAATATCAGAATCTGGGCCAATAAAAGTAATGTGGCAGGCCTCACACAGCTTCGCAAACTGGCTGTTTTCTGATAAAAAACCAAATCCCGGATGAATCGCATCCGCACCAGTAATTATCGTTGCACTGATAATCTGCTCCATATTCAAATAACTGTCTTTTGCTGCAGCAGGTCCGATACAGACCGCCTCATCGGCAAGCTGTGTGTGAAGTGCCTCCCGGTCTGCTTCGGAATACACTGCAACAGTTTCAATTCCCATCTCTCTGCAAGCACGGATGATGCGGATGGCAATCTCTCCTCTGTTTGCAATCAATATTTTCCGAATCATTTCATTCTCCTTTTATCTTCATTATGACAATTTTTGTCACAATTCTCTATCCTAAAATTCTTTCTATGCTATCTCTATGTTCTGCCTATCTTTCTTAAGACTTATTTTGATAAAACATTGTACCGACATAAGGAAAAGAAAAACTGACTCTTTCATCTATTTCCTTTTCCTATTCAATTTGTCTGACTAATTATCCAACCATAAATGTTAATTCTGCCTTTACAACTACTTTTCCGTCCACGTAGGCCGTAGCTTCTCCCACACCCATTGGACCTTTGCGTTTTACAATTTTTGTCTCAAGTTTTACTTTATCACCCGGAACAATTTTCCCCTTAAAACGACATTTATTAATTCCACCAAAATATGCGGTCTTTCCTTTATTCTCTTCTAAAGAAAGAATGGCAACTGCTCCTACCTGTGCTAACGCTTCTACTGTAAGAACGCCTGGCATAACTGGCTCCTGCGGAAAATGTCCACGGAAAAAGTCCTCATGAAATGTTACACATTTATATCCTACGGCACTAACACCTGGCTCCATTTCTTCAATATAATCAACTAAGAGAAATGGATGTCTGTGTGGTAAAATCTGTTCAATTTCTTTAATTCCTAATCTCATAATTTTTCTTTCAACCCGTTTACTGCTTTATTTATAAAAACATGTTTTTGTAGTTATTAATATGCATTACTGAATTCTGAATAACGGCTGTCCATATTCCACATTGTCTTCATTCTCTACAAGAATTTCTGTGACTACGCCATCAAATTCGCTCTCAATCTCATTCATAAGTTTCATTGCCTCAACAATGGCTAATGTCTGCCCCTTCTTTACGGTATCCCCAACTTTTACGAAAGGTTCCGCATCTTCAGAAGGTGCTGCATAAAATGTACCAACCAATGGGGACTTCACAAGATTTCCACCTTTTTCTCCGATGTTTTCTGTCTGTGACTGTGCCGCTACAGCGCTTGTAGTTCCCACTGCATTCGTACCATTACTGTTTACCTCATTCACACCGCTTACTCCAACACCAATAGCCTCCTGTAATGCAATGTTTGAAGCTGGCACAACGATTTTTTCTTCTGGCTGTGGACAACTCATGGCAATGCGGATGTTTCCCTCTGTATATTCAAAGTTCGTAAGTCCTGCTTTTGATACTTCTTTTACTAATTCTAAAATCTGCTGATAATCCATATCTGTCTACTCCTCGTATTTCTTTACAAGAAGAGAAGCGTTATGTCCTCCAAAACCAAGAGAGTTGGAGATGGCTACATTCACTTCCTGCTCTACTGCTCCGTTAATTACATAGTCTAGATCGCATCCCTCACCAGGATTGGTTGTTCCTACGGTTGGATGGATATAGCCTTCTTCGATGGACTTCACACAAACGATTAACTCTACCGCTCCAGCTGCTCCAAGCAAATGTCCGATCATTGACTTTGTAGAACTCATTTTTAAATGGTCTGCGCTTTCACCAAAAGCACGTCTTACCGCTCTTGTCTCAAATAAATCGTTGTGATGGGTTCCTGTTCCATGTGCGTTAATGTAATCTACCTCTTCTGGTTTTACACCTGCTTCTTCCATCGCAAGTTCCATTGCTTTTGCAGCACCACTTCCGTCTTCGGCAGGAGAAGTGATGTGGAAGGCATCACAGGTAGAACCGTATCCAGCTAACTCTGCAAGAATCTTTGCCCCACGCTTTTTCGCATGCTCTAATTCCTCTAATACAACAACACCGGCTCCCTCGCCAATAACGAATCCGCCTCTTGCCTCATCAAACGGAAGAGACGCGCGTAACGGGTCGCTCTCACTGGAAAGTGCAGTCAGATTTGTAAATCCAGCAACGGCAACTGGTGTGATACTGCTTTCTGTTCCACCGGCAAGCATAACATCGGCATCTCCGTACTGAATGGCACGAAGGGCATCTCCGATAGAGTTACTTCCTGTCGCACAGGCAGTTACTACGTCAGTACATTTACCCTTGCAGCCTAAGTCAATCGCTACATTTCCTGCTGCCATATTCGAAATCATTAAAGGGATTAACATTGGGCTAACTCTCTTTGGTCCCTTTGTAATAATTTTTTCATGTTCTTTTTCCATACTAGAAAGTCCACCGATGCCAGAACCGATAATGACACCGACACGATATGGATCTTCTTTTTCCATATCAAGACCTGCCATAGCAAATGCTTCTCTTGATGCAGCTACGGCATACTGGGAAAAGACTTCCATTCTTCTTGCTGCCTTGTTATCAAGTCTTTCTTTTACGTTAAAATCTTTTACTTCAGCTGCAATCTTTACTTTATATTCTTCGGTATCAAACTTTGTGATTGCTCCAATACCTACTTTCTCTTCTTTAATTCCATTCCAGAATTCGTCTAATGTGTTTCCGATCGGAGTCACAGCACCCATTCCGGTAATTACTACTCTTCTTTTCATATCAGAAAAATCCTTTCTTTTATATCGACTTTTTATCAATTTCCGTCATTGATTCTCTCTGCCTGATTTTTTATCTGATTTTTAGTCCACTTTTACTTGCTTAATTTTTATCTGATTCGTTCCTGTCTGGCTTTCCATTATCTATTGGCTCTATTTCATTTGTTTTTATCTGACTTTTCTCTATCTGTTTTTTTAATACTCTCTACAAAAAACCAAATAACTTACATCACCATACCGCCATCCACTAAAAGTACCTGACCAGTAATATAAGACGCTTTGTCAGAAGCTAAAAAGACTGCTGCATTCGCAATATCTTCCGGCTCCGCAAAACGGCCAAGTGGAATCTGTTTCTTTGCATTTTCTTTTACTTCATCAGAAAGTACATCTGTCATCTCTGTCTTTACGAATCCCGGAGCAATGGCGTTACAGGTAATTCCTCTGGACGCTAATTCTTTTGCTGCGGATTTGGTTAATCCAATTATTCCTGCTTTGGATGCACTATAGTTCGCCTGACCGGCATTTCCGGCGACGCCGGAAACGGAACTTACATTGATGATTCTTCCATATCTCTGCTTCATCATGCGACGGCTCGCAAAACGAATCATCTGGAAACATCCCTTTAAGTTCGTATCAATTACATTATCGAAATCTGCCTCACTCATAGCCATTAAAAGACCATCTTTTGTAATTCCCGCATTATTTACAAGAATATCAATGCTGCCAAATGTTTTGGCTACCGCTTTTACTAATGCATTACATTCTTCAAAATCTGCAACATTGGCACGGAAAATTTCTGCTTTTCCACCTGCCTCTTCAATTTCTTTTTTTACGAGAAGTGCCTTTTCTTCATTTCCGTGAAAATGTACGGCTACTGCTGCCCCTTCTTTTGCAAGAGCAATGGCAACTGCTTTTCCGATTCCGCCGGACGCGCCGGTCACAATTGCTGTTTTTCCTTCTAATAACATATCTATAACTCCTTTATAGCTTCCACTGTCTTGTCGATATCTTTCATCGTTCCGATTCGGAACATCTTTACGTTACGGTCAATCTTTCTCATAAAGCCGCTCAAAGTCTTTCCCGGACCGATTTCTACGAAAACGTCCACACCGTCTGCTATCATGGCACGCACACTCTGCTCCCATAAAACGGAGGAATAAACCTGTTCTTTTAATAATTCTTTTGTTCTTGTCGTATCTGTCACGATACTTGCATCCACATTTGTCACATAAGGAATCTTTAACTCTCCTAATGTCACTTCGGAAAGTGCCTGATAAAGCTTCTCTCCTGCTTCTTTTAAGTAAATGGAATGGAATGGTCCGCTGACATTTAATGGAATAACACGCTTTGCCCCTGCCTCTTTTAACGACGGTGCTGCATTGGTTACTGCTTCCTTATCTCCAGTAATAACAATCTGTCCTGGGCAGTTGTAATTTGCAACGTAAACACCTTCCATGTATGCAATCGCCTCATTTACTGCTTCTCCCGAAAGACCAAGTACTGCAGCCATGCCTCCTTTTCCTTCCGGCACTGCATTATGCATGAGGTTTCCACGAATCCATACCATCTTAATAGCATCCTCAAGCTCCATGCCGCCTGCTGTTGTAATCGCACAATATTCTCCAAGACTAAGTCCGGCTGTCATGTCTGGTGTAAGCCCTCTTGCCATAATCTCTTTTGTCATTGCCATACAGGTAGTAACTAATGCAGCCTGTGTATAATCCGTTCTGTCAAGGAGTTCATTTTCCTCAAAACAGATATGTTTCATATCCTGTCCTAAAATCTCACAGCTCTTATCAAATACTTCTTTTGCCAGTGGGCTTTGTTCATAAAAATCTTTACCCATTCCTGCGACCTGTGCTCCCTGTCCCGGATAAAGAAATGCTATTTTACTCATTTACTCTACCTCCCGATATTCTCTGCCTGTGAAAGAATGACTTCTTTCATCTCCTTACAGATTCCTTCGATAATTTCTTTACAACTTCTGCTGTCCTTTACAAGACCGGCAATCTGGCCTGCCATCACACTGCCATGAATCACATCGCCATCAATCACTGCTTTTCTAAGACCGCCAAGTGTCAGCTTCTCAAGTTCTTCAAAGGAAGCACCTTCCTGCTCTAACTTCAAATACTCTCTTGTTTGCTGATTTCTTAAACATCGTACCGGATGTCCTGTTGTTCTTCCGGTTACTTTCGTATCAATATCTCTTGCTTTAATTACCTTATTTTTATAAGCGTCACTTACAATAGACTCTTTCGATGCAACAAAAATTGTTCCCATCTGAATAGCCTTTGCACCAAGCATAAAAGCAGCTGCCATTCCTCTTCCATCTGCAATTCCACCAGCTGCGATAACTGGAATATTTACTGCATCAACAACCTGAGGTACTAATGCCATTGTTGTAGTCTCTCCGATATGTCCGCCAGACTCTGTACCTTCTGCAATTACCGCATCAGCGCCTGCCTTTTCCATTCGTTTTGCAAGAGCAGTACTTGCTACGACTGGAATCACACGAACGCCTGCATTCTTCCATGCTTCCATATATTTTTCCGGGTTACCGGCACCTGTTGTTACTACTTTTACATTTTCTTTAATAATCAACTCTGCAATCGCATCTGCTTCTGGATTTAATAACATCAGATTCACACCAAATGGCTTGTCTGTCTTTTCCTTCACTTTGTGAATCTGTTCTTCTACCCAGGAAGCTGGTGCACCGCCGGCACCAATGATTCCAAGTCCTCCGGCTTCGGAAACAGCGGCGGCAAGCTCGGCTGTTCCAACCCATGCCATACCGCCCTGAATTACCGGGTACTCAATTCCAAGCAATTCTGTAATCACTGTTTTCATTCTTTTACCTCTGCCTATTTATGTTCTTCGATATACTTTACAACGTCTCCAACAGTTACCATCTTCTCTAACTCTTCTGTAGGAATCTCTACATCGAACTCATCTTCAAGACTCATAACCATCTCAAAAAGGTCAAGAGAATCTACTTTTAAATCATCTTTGAAAGATGCTTCCATTGTTACCTGATCTTCTTCAATTCCTAAGGACTCCACGATTAATTCTTTAATTTTTTCAAACATAATATAAACCTCACTTTTTCTTTCTTTTTTGTTTTGATGTATTTTGTAAGCTCCTTTTGCCTGCCTCTATAAGACATATTTAATGACAAATCTTTTGCTTCTAAAAATACATTTTTTCTATGCAATCATAATTATTCAAAACGTAAAATCAAATCATAGTTTTAATATTTTTTAAAACTTCTTATGGTTTTATAGTCTTGAACAAATATATGTAATCCAGAACGAAAGTTCCGGGAATTACCATTCTAAATACATGCCGCCCCATGTAAGGCCTGCACCAAACCCTGCAACAACAATCTTCATTCCCGGCTGTAACTTTCCGGCTTTCTTTAATTCATCAAGTAGTACTGGAATGCTCGCAGAAGACATATTTCCATTCTGCATCATGTCCATCGGGAACTTTTCGATTGGCTGCTTTAACCGCTTTGCAATCGCTTCCACAATTCTTCTGTTCGCCTGATGAAGAACAAATAAATCTATCTCTTCTACAGACTTCCCTGCCTTTTCAAGAATCTCCTTTATCACGACAGGAACCTGTCTGACTGCAAACTTGTAAATCTCTCTGCCGTCCATCGCCACATAACCTTCTAAAGAACCATTGGCTCTCTTGCCCGTAGGATTCTTGCAGGTAAGTACCTCGCCCCTGCTTCCATCAGAATGAAGTACGGAAGGAATCTCAACATTTCCTTTTTCATCTATATTCCCGGCTTCATCGGCACTGACAACTGCTGCTCCGGCACCATCACCAAATAAAATACAGGTACCTCTGTCTTCCCAGTTTACAATATGCGACAGACACTCTACACCAATTAACAATGCCTTCTTCGAAAGCCCGGCCTTAATCTGCCCGGCTGCCATCTGATAAGCCACTATAAATCCTGAACATGCTGCATTTAAGTCAAATGCCGCTGCATTCACAGCACCAATTTCTTTTTGAACACTGCAGGCTGTACATGGCAAAAGCTGTTCTGATGAAACACTCGACACAATGAGAAGATCAATCTCCTCTGCCGCAACCTGCGCATCCTCCAATGCTCTCTTCGCCGCCTCGGCTGCCATAGAAACTGCTGTCTCTTCCCCGACAATATGCCGGCTCTTGATTCCGGTACGACTCTGAATCCACTCATCGTTCGTATCTACCAACTGAGAAATTTCAAAATTATCAAGCACTTTCTCAGGAAGGCAGGAGCCTGTCCCTTTTATTTTGACAAACATCGCTCTCTCCTTTTCTTGCTTATAGGATTACTTCTGATTACTTAACTCCAATATCTGCTGTAAATATTTTTATTTTCAAACCTTATTGTTTTGAAATATTATTATTTTGATTTATTATTATTTTGAATCAAAATAGTTTTAATATCAAAGCAAGTGATTACAAATATATCACAGCCTGTGAAGAAGTCAAGTTTTTTTTTCTATACATTTTTAATTTGGGAGCATCCGTCTTGCCTGCGGCAAATTTCTATTTTCTTATTTCTTTCTCTGTGCTATACTCTGTTAAAATAGAAAGGAGAAAAAATCTCTATGAAAACGAAACAAAAACAACATTTTACAGGAAAAAAATGGATTATAGCACTTATTGTTGTTGTCCTGATTCTTGCGGCAATTTACTATTATATTGCCCTTCCTGCAATAAACATTCATAATCCAGAATTATGGAAGTTCGTGTTATTTTTAGCAGTAATTCTTTTTGTACTGTATGCTCTTCCAAAGACAACATTTACCGGAAACCGGAGACATCCAGTCAACTTCAGCGGCAATTACAAAACAAAAACATTTAAGTTTTTAGCCGCCCTTGTCGTTGTCATTACTGCTGCCTATTTTATCGGCACACTTTTATCCTCACCTATTATTAATGCTTCCAAATATCAGAAGCTGCTGAAATTAGAAAAAAGTGAGTTTACAAAGGATATCGACCAGATTTCTTATGACCAGATTCCTCTGCTTGATAAATCTTCCGCAGAAATTCTTGGAGAACGTAAGATGGGAAGTCTTGTAGATCTTGCTTCTCAGTTTGAGGTTGCAGACGAATACAGCCAGATTAACTATAAAAATAATCCGGTTCGTGTCACTCCCCTCCGCTACGCTGATCTGGTTAAATGGTTTACCAATAAAAAAGAGGGTATCCCTGCCTATATTAAAATTGATATGGCAACACAGCAGACAGAACTTATCCGCTTAAAAGAAGGAATGAAATACACTCCCTATGATCATTTTGGCCGTTATCTTTACCGCCACCTTCGTTTCAAATATCCGACCTATATGTTTGATGACATTAACTTTGAAATTAATGAAGAAGGCACACCTTACTGGGTATGCAGTGTAAAAAAATACAACATTGGTCTTTTCGGAGGTCAGACTGTCGGCCGCGTTGTTTTATGTAATGCCATCACTGGTGAATGCAAAGATTACAAAGTAGAAGACACTCCGAAATGGGTGGACCGTGTATACTCTGCTGACCTGCTTGTAAATCTCTACAATTATTACGGCACATTAAAACACGGCTTTATCAACAGTATTCTCGGTCAAAAAGACTGTCTGACTACAACAAATGGTTACAACTACCTTGCCATCAATGATGATGTGTGGGTATACACCGGTGTTACTTCTATCACAAGTGACCAGTCCAATGTAGGATTTGTTCTCATGAACCAGCGTACTATGGAAACAAAATATTATGAAATTGAGGGCGCCATTGAAGATTCTGCCATGACTTCCGCAGAGGGAAAAGTGCAGAACTTAGGTTATAAGGCAACCTTCCCACTTCTCCTAAATATTGACGCTGAACCAACCTATTTTATGGCATTAAAAGATGCCTCCGGCCTGGTTAAAAAGTATGCAATGGTAAATGTACACAATTACCAGCTTGTAGCAACCGGTGACACCGTCAATGACTGCGAAGCTGCCTATCGTTCCCTTATTCAATCCAATGGTATAGGTTCCGATGAGGAAAGTAAAAAAACTTCCGTTAAAACAACAACCGGCACTATCAAAAAGATTGCACAGGCAGTCATCGAAGGAAGCTCTCATTATTATATCGTGTTAACTGAATCTGATACGATTTATGATGTGGATATATCTAAACATTTAGATGCAATCTTGCTGGAAGAGGGGGACAAAGTAACTATCGAATATACAGAGGGAAGTCCGGCAAATGTAATCAAAATTGAAAAGTAAGTTCTGATTGAACAAAATCGCTGCACGATAGCTTGTGAAAGTTACATGCAGCGATTTTGTTCAATAACTATTTTTCTCTAATACTGGAAATCAATATTAAGGATAGAGTTCCAGTTCTCCTTTAACTTCGGATACAATGCATCAAATTCCTGATATACCTTATCATAAATAAATGCGAATTCCTCATCTGGTTTATAGATTTCGTCACGCATTTTGATAATCTTATCGCAGGCATCAACTACACTTGGGTATGCACCAGTTCCTACAGCTGCTAGGATTGCTACACCGAGGGCTGCACTGTTTTCGGAGTTCATGTCTGGGAGTGTTACTGGCATGTTGTAGATGTCTGCCATAAGCTGTCTCCAGAATGGGCTCTTAGAACCGCCACCGCACATACGCATTGCGTCTGGGCGTACGCCGCAGTTACGGATTCCTGTGAGGATGTCACGGAGTGCGTAAGTTGCACCTTCCATTACGGCTCTTGTCATGTCTGCTCTTGTATGAATTGCTGCGAGTCCTACAAAGGAACCACGACAATTTAAGTTAAAGTGAGGAGACTGTTCTCCATTTAAGTATGGCAGATAGATAAGACGGTTTGCACTTGGGTTGGAGGATGCTGCGTCTTTGTTAATCTGCTCATATTCTAAATCGTCTGGATAGAAGTTATTTCTCCACCATTTAAGAGAAGCTCCACAGGAGTTTACACTTCCCATGAAATGCCATGCTCCTGGAACTGGCATACAGAATGTATATACGGATTTGTTTACGTCAAGTACTGGTTTTTCGGAGAAAGCGAATACGGTTCCACTTGTTCCGATGGTTGTCATGGCACGTCCTGGTGCTACGACACCGGTTCCTACACCACCGGCAGAGTTATCACTGGCACCACCGACTACGGCGCATTTTTCAGTGATTCCCATTAATTTTGCAATTTCTGGGAGAACGTAACCTGTGATTTCCTGTGATTCGTATACTTTACCAAGCATTGCTTCGTTTAAGTCCATGGCTGCCATAATTTCGTCAGACCATTTTCTGTTAGGAATATCGAGAATCTGTGTTGCAGAGGCATCGGATACTTCTGTTGCATATTCTCCTGTTAAACGATAACGCAGATAATCTTTTGGTAATAAAATGTGTGCTACATTTTCATAAATCTGTGGCTGGTTCTCTTTTACCCACTGAATCTTTGCTGCAGTAAGACCTGGTCTTGCAGGAGTGAGAGAATATTTCATGAATAAATCGTCTCCTACAATGTGGCGTACATGCTCACAGGATTCGGAAGTTCTTCCGTCATTCCATAAGATGGCACGACGTAAAATCTGTCCGTTCTTATCAAGCATAACTGCTCCCATCATCTGACCGGAAATTCCAAGTCCCATTACCTGTTCTGGCGCAATGCCAGACTGATCCATAACTTCTTTTACTGTCTTTAATGCTGCCTGATACCAGTCTTCCGGATTCTGCTCTGACCATCCATTATGTGGCTGATACAGTGGATATTCTACTGCAGAAGATGCGATTTCTAATCCATTTACATCAAATAATACAGTTTTTAAACTTCCTGTTCCCAAATCCAAACCTAAATAATATGTCATTATGTACCCCCATTTTCCTTTTTCAATATAATTTTGTTTCTCTTATGGATTCCCTCAATACTCTGCACAAATTACATATGTCTCTCAAACTTCTTCCACGGAATATTAAGTGTTGCATGTTCGTTCAGTAATGCATTTACATGCATTAATAATGGGAAGTCATCCTCGCTTACCTTACCTGCTTTTGCAAGTGCTTTTACTGCGCGGGCTGTTCTTGTTGCGATAACAACTGCCTCTAAGGTCTGTCCCTGTAACTGTTCTAAGGTCTCTTCAATGGTGTAACCCTTACCAAGAAGTAAACCTACTGTTCTGCTTCGTCCAGCAGATACGGTAACATCTAAGTCTCCTGCTGCAAACATAATGTTATCCACACCGCCGCCTACGATTCGTAACAATTCTAACATTTCCTTTACGCTCTCCTGGAAAAGTGCGGACTTCATGTTGTTATGATCGATACCGTCATCACCAAGTTTTTCCTTAATTCCGATTGCTAATGCTGTTCCAAGTGCATAGCCATTCTTCAATGCCACGGCACATTCCAGACCAACAACATCTTTTGTCAGACTGATAATGTAATACTCTGTGGAGAATAAGCTGCGAATCCACTCCAATGTCTCAAAGTCCGGACCACAGTAAGCTACAAAAGATGGGTCATGGTCGGATAAATCTCTTGCTGTACAAGGTCCGCCAATAGCATATAATCTTAACTTACTTCCTTCTGGAAGTTTGCTCTGCCAATATTCTGGATAAGTCTGCATCGTTCCGTCTTCATAGTCAAGCATACCTTTTGTTACGGAAATTAATGGGATGTTCTCGTCAAGGATTGGAAGAATCTCATCTGCAAACCAGTCTACACCAAAACTGGATACCCCACATACAATTAAGTCTGCTCCCTTGATAGCTTCCTTCACGTCTGCACACTTAATGTAGTTGATTCCGTCATGTAATGTTCTTCTTAAGTTCACATGATAGTTATCCTCACGAAGTCTGTCGATAACCTCGTCATCTAATGGACTCCCTACTAAACGTACTTCGTGTCCGTTCTCAAAAAGTGGAAATGTAAGTGCTGAAGCCATCTGGCCTGCTCCGATTAATGTTACAACGCTCATTGATATACCTCCTCAAGTATCATTCGCATCTTATCTGTGTTATCAGATTATGTATTATTGTTATTATGCTGTTATGTTAAGCAACTTTCCCTTACTTATCATCACTGACGTAAAGAAACCTTTACTTTATCATTTTTGAAATATTTCTCATTATTAAGGAGAATCATTTCACCTGTTGTTTCTAGTATAGATTTTATTGTGAGAAAAGTCAATTGGCATATGAAACAAATTTCACGAAGAAAAATTGGTAATAATGAATAAGAAATTATCGGAATTAAATATAGTTATAAATTTCCTTTTATGATATACTTATGTTAATTTATAACTATTCAAAATCTAATATATTTTCAATTATAGATGAATTACATTTATATAACTATAAGCGAGCAAATACAAAAAGCGAACAAAATCTATAACTGATTGTGTACATCTCACATACATTAAGTTTCGTTGATATTATTAATGTCCATATAGGATAAACTTAATTGTGCATTTTTTCATTTGCTCATTTATAATTATATAATAAAATATTTTATGACGTTACTTTTAGCTTTGAATACTCACAAATGACTTTACAAAGGGGATAACTAACTTATGGATACAAATAAAATCACTCAAATGATTCGCATTGCGAAGATGCACTACGAACTAAACCGTACACAGCTTGAAATCGCGAAAAAAGAGGGTATCAGTAAAGCAACGGTCAGCAGAATTTTAAAAGCGGCTATGGATAAGGGCATTATCGAAGTCCGTATCAAAGATTCTATTTTAAATGATACGGAACTGGAGAAAGAACTGATTGATGCTTACCCTATCAAACGTGCCGTTATCGTTCCTGATCTTGTAGAAAATGAACAGATTCTCCTTCAAGATGTCTGTGCTGCCTTGATTGAGGACCTTCCAAGATATGTGAAAAATGATAGTGTTGTCGGTGTTTTTTACGGTCATACTCTAACCGCTCTTGCCCGCCAGCTTCCGAGAATCAAGCGAAAAGGAGTCTCCATCATCCAGCTCGCCGGAGGATTTTCCAGAGCGGTTTATGAGTCAAACTCTCTCTCCATCCTTCGAAGCTTTGCCGATTGTTTTGGTGGAACTGCCTATCAGATTCCCGCTCCCGCTATGGTAGAAAAGTCATTTATCGTGGATGCCTTAAAACAGGATTCCCAGATTGCAAAAGTCTGTGATATGGCAGAGGTGTGCGAAACTGCTATATTTTCTGTCGGTAACTTAGAGCGTCCATCTATCCTTTATGAAATGGGGCTCATTACCTCGGAAGAATATCAGGACATGATTCACCGGGGGGCAATTGGTGACTGCTGCTCCCACTTTTTAAATGAGGATGGCGGTGTATTTGATGAGGAAATGGATGCCCGCGTTGTTGGGCCTTCTCTGGAAACCATCAAAAAAATCCCGAACAAAATGCTTGTCGTTTCTGACAAGAAAAAGACTGCCGTCATTCATGCTGCTTTAAAGGGCGGACTTGCTGACAGTCTTTATATTGATGCTCCTACGGCAGAAGAACTTCTTAAAAATCATACTTCTTAACTAAGAAACACTAATAAAAATAGCATAAATATACTAAGACTTTATCAGACATAGTTTTTTTCATAATCCTCTGATAAATCCTCTTTTTTATCCGATTCTGATTTGTAAAGCTATATAAAAATTCTCATAATGTATGTAAATGAAGCAGCTGCTGTAGATAGTCTTCATCGGATTGCTCAAGAGAATTGAAAAGGAGGGATTTATTCTAAGGTTGAATTTTGTAACTTTGTGCTGTGAAGTTTTGACTATAACCTTGCGAGCTCGTTTTTGAGCAAGGTTATAGTCAAAACGGAACGTTTAGCGCAACAGAACAAAATCAACCTTAGAATAAATCCCTCCTTTAAAAGTTAACGATGCAATCCGACCACAAACTTCTCTACAGCGGCACCTATTCAGCCTTGCAAATCAAAACTTATTCAATAATCGTTCCTGTTTTTTCTAAATAGCCTTCTAAGGCTTTATCAATAGAAGTAATGATTACCTTTCTACTATTACCTTTTTCAAGGAAAGAAAGACCTGCTTCAATCTTTGGAAGCATTGTGTTTGGCTCAAACTGGCCTTCATTGATATATTTCTGTGCTTCTGCCGCTGAAATATGCTCTAATGAAGATTCCTGATCTGTATTGTAGCCAACACAAACATTCTCCACGCTTGTTAAAACCATAAATACATCTGCATTCAAAAGCTCTGCCATTCTTCCGCTGGCATAGTCCTTCTCAATAACCGCACTAGCACCATGAAGCTCTACTCCCTGTGCTAATACGGGGATTCCACCGCCACCGCAGGCAATAACTACCTGTCCTAAATCAGAAAGTGCCTTAATAGAATCAATCTCAATGATTCCCTGTGGCTTTGGAGCTGCCACAATTCTACGATATCCACCTTCTACCTCTGTAACATAATTTCCATGCTTTTCTTCCTGCTCTGCTTCTTCTTTAGAAAGGAGTCTTCCAATTACCTTTACCGGTTCATTAAATGCATCATCATATGGATCTACCATTACCTGTGTAATAATCGTACATACCGGACGGTATACTCCTCTTTTTAAAAGTTCTGCACGAATCGCATTCTGTAAATCATATCCTACATATCCCTGGCTCATAGCAGAACATACAGACATCGGTGCCTGTGTATAGTCTTCCCTGTCCTTACTAAATTCATTCATCGCTGTATGAATCATTCCAACCTGTGGTGCATTACTATGTGAGATAACAACATCTGCTCCTGCCTCTACTAAATCTGCAATTGCCTTTGCTGTCTCTCTGGTTGCTTTGTACTGCTCTGGCATCGTTGTTCCTAATGCTCTGTGTCCAAGAGCTACTACTACTTTTTTCTTGCTCATATCTTCTAATCCTTTCTGCAGTTATACTTGTCTTCTAGTCTATCAGAAAATGAGAGGAATTTCTACTATTTCTCAAGGTATTCCTTCATTGCTTCAACTGCTTTTTCTCCATCATGAAGTCCCTGCTTATAAAGTACTGTAAGTTTTGCCTTATCTTTCTCAATTCTTCCTACTTCTACTTTGGCTTCCGGACGAATGATGAATACTTTTCCCTCTTTTTCCTGTTCTTCTAAGAAATCAAGTGTCTCATTATAACGAATATGTCTTGTCTCCATAGCATGGAGAAATGCCTTATATTTAGGATAACGCAGGTGCATGATCGGCATCAGCTTATTTGGCTCTTTGCGATATCCATGGTCTCTTGTAAGAATGACCACATTCTTCTCATTGCCATCCTTTATTGATTTATGAATTGGAATACTGTCTGCGATTCCTCCGTCAAGAAGTTTATGTCCCTTTACAACAATTGTCTTAGAAACTAATGGAAGAGAACTTGAAGATCGAATCATCCACATCTGCTTTCTTAAATCACGCACTCTCAAATATCTTGCTGCTCCTGTTTCTACATCTGTAACTACGGCATAAAACTTTCCTGGATAATTCAAAAATGCCTGATAATCAAATGGATCTAATACATCTGGAATCTGCTCATAAAGCATCTCCGATCCAAATACATTTCCTGTCTTTAAAAATGTTTTTGCTCCACAGTAATTCGGATCATCAAGATAATCTACATTTACTCGAAATGCACGCCCCCTCTGCTTAGAAAGATAGCTACACGCATGACAACTTCCTGCAGATACTCCATATACACTTGAAAATTCAATTTCTGCATCTAAAAAAGCATCTAATACACCGGCTGTATATACCCCGCGCATTCCGCCTCCTTCTAAAATCAATCCTGCATTATACATAATCGACCTC
>NZ_CAKRCF010000009.1 GCF_934307085.1 uncultured Anaerobutyricum sp. | reverse complement strand
TAATTAGGATGCTCTATCAAGTAGGTAACAGACGCAATTCATCTCCCACCTTAGAGGTCGGAGTCTTCTTGCTGTAAAAGGATAAAAACTATCTTTTTCCCATCCAAATCTTCAATTACACTTACTTTTCGATTCATAATACTATACCACCATTCGTCTTCAAATTATAACATTAAGCTCAACAATTATAACGCATTGCGTTAATTAAGTGGTAAAAAAATAAGTCTTACGACTTATCTTTTTTCACCATTCCCTCCATCTTTGCTCGATATTTAATCAAACGTAACAGATAGTCTGGCAATTGGCGTTTTTCTGCTTCCCAGTCCTGAACCGTACGATATGGTATTCCATAGTAATCACTGAATTCTCTGCGGTTCATTCCCATTTTTTCTCGCAGTTCTTTTATTTCTCTTCCTCTTCCCACAACCACTCTCCATTCAATCACAAAACGCATTGCGTTAATTAATGATACTGTATATATTCCAATCTGTCAACTAAGCTATGTCATTTTCTATACTACCTCACCTCCATCTTCCGAAACTTCTCTGCCGCTTTTCTATACGCTGGCACTTCTGCCCCATACTTTTTGGCCATCCGTACAACCTCATATACCAGCCCATCAATCTCCGACTGTTTTCCTTCTATAACATCTCTTTGCATAGATGTCGTTGCCTCTTCTGGCAAATTAGAAAGGATTTTTAAATTACGTTCTACAAGGTCTTCTTCAAAAGTGATTCCCATTGCGTTAGCTAGTGCAACAATTTCTCGAATTAATGTCTTAAAAAGTTCCCTGGCTTCTCCTTCTCGTTGGAAATCTCCTGCAACAGCGTGTAAGTAAAGTCCTGCGGTTCCGATTGGAGACACATAGGAAAACTTAGTTAAGGCATCTCGTTTTATGTTATCTGATAAAATACCATCAATTCCACTGTCTTTAAAATCTTGTGTAATCTTTTTCAATAATCTTTCTGCTTTATATTCACCATCCAACTGTCCATTTAATTTCTTCAAATCTTCCTTTTCCCTTACACCGAAAAATACTCTTAATATTTCTCCATGCTGTAATAATACTCCTGCCTGTTTAATATTAGCAGAAACGTAGATACATCCATCCGTCACAAGAACCTTTGGAAGTTTCTCCTGAAGATATGCGCCCGTTCCATAAACATTTAATACCGGAACAACTATCGTATTTTCATGGGAAATGTTTTGAATAAATGGAATGCAGGAATCAAGAGAATATTTTTTAACACAAACGAGAATTACATCTGCTTTTTCTACTTTTTCTTCTTTTGCCTCATAAGATTCCATACTTTCTGCACCGACAGGTATGGTTTCTGTTTCGTTTATCCACATTTTTTCAACAGAAAGTCCCTGCTTTTGCATAGCTTCTAAATGTGCATTTCTTGCGATAAGTGTCACGTCTTTTCCTGCCTTTGTCATGTAGAATCCAAGTATTCCGCCTGTTCCACCTGCTCCGATGATTATATATTTCATAATTCGCCCTACTTTCTTTTCTATTTTTCGTCCGTCCCTAATGAACTAAATAGTAACTGCGTATCTATTTTAATACCCCTATCGCAATAATTGATAATAAAGGCAGTGTTATCGCCGACAACAACGTCGTAATAACAAATATCTCTGACGCATAATATGCATCTCTATCATACCTCTGTGCAAACATAATCACCGATGCTCCTGCCGGGCAGGCCACTGCAATAAATACAGTAAATGCTACTTCAAAGTCAAGTGGCAACAACCATAAAACAACCAGCGCTGCCAGCGGATATACCATAAGCTTTATAAAACTTAAATAATAAAATCTTTTGTTCTTTAGGCTCTTTAAAATATTTCCCTGTGCAAGATTGGCTCCTGCAACGATCATTCCAAGCGGTGTATTCATCGAAGCAATCATTTCTAAGGGATTCTCAATAAACTGCGGCAGACGCAAACGAAATAAAAATAGTATAATTCCTATAACAATTGAAATAATCGCCGGACTTAAAAAGTTTTTCCATGCTCCCTTTAATCCATCGCTATCTCCCATCAAAATAACACCATGCGTCCAAAGTAATACATTAAAAACGGTGATATAAGCCGTCATATAAAAGACACCTTTATCTCCAAGCACACCACTAATCAGTGGAATTCCAATAAAACCAGAGTTGGAATATGACATTGCTATCTTCTCTACAGAACTTCGATTTCTATCTCCACGAAAAAGGAACTCCGATGCAATGATCATAAGCAAAAAGGTAAGAAAAGATGCCACAAACGCCCAGAGTAATCCATACAAAAGCTTCTTATTAAAATCAATCTGATACGACTGGATAATCAACAACGGAGAAACTAACAATAAGAGCACATTTGAGAGATGCTTCGTACTAGCATCATCAATAATCTTCCCTTTATAGATTATCACACCTACAAGTAGTATCATAAACATCTCTATAATTTTCTTTATTACAATAAGTGACATAAACGTATCCTTCCTAATGTTTTATTCACAAAATATTTTACCCGATATTTAAAATTCCTTCAAGAAAATTTCTGATTTGTAGATTTGGTAATAGACGAAAAAAGAAAAAAATAATACATCCCATCTGCTCTGTAGTCGCTGTGCTTAAAATGCTCATCCGCATTTTAAACACGCTCCCAAGCCGCATCTGAGATGTATTATTTTTTTCTTTTTTCTGATTACTCTAAACCCACAGTTGGGCAACGTGGAATGTACCAGAAGGATATGACTTTCCAGGGAATTAAAGTCTAAAGAATTGACGCATTCCTTTTGGAGATTTTATCTAGATAAAAATTTTAGATTCCTGGACAACCTCCACTTATTTTTAACTGATTTGTAGAATGATGTTAGACAGCCGCTGTAATAGAACTTTTCACTGAATTGCAAAGAAAGTATGGTAAAGCAAAATCAAACTTATAAAAATTCTCTTTTTGTCAGAAGATTAAATATAATTCAGTCACATACAACACTTTGAATGTCAATCCTTTAGACTTTAATTTCTTGGGAAGCCATAACCTTCTGGATATTCCCCATTCTCATCAACTGTGGATTTAGGATAGTCAGAAAAAAGAAAAACTACCATATCCCAGATGCGGCTTCGGAGCGTGTTTAAGATGCGAACGAGCATCTTAAACACAGCAACTACAGAGCAGATGGGATATGGTAGTTTTTCTTTTTTCGTCTACATTAAATCTACAAATCAGGAGTTTATAATACTTTTGTGGTCCATTTACTCATGTCCCAGACTTCGTTTACGACATCTTTATAAAATTCCGGTTCATGACAAATGAGGAGAACGCTGCCTCGATAGTCGAGTAATGCTCTTTTTAATTCCTCTTTTGCATCAACGTCAAGATGGTTCGTAGGCTCATCTAACAAAAGTACATTGGTGTCTCTATTGATGAGTTTACAGAGACGGACTTTTGCCTGTTCTCCTCCGCTTAATACACGAACTTTGCTTTCAATATGTTTTGTGGTAAGGCCGCATTTTGCAAGGGCGGAACGTACTTCGTACTGGGTGAATCCAGGGAATTCTTCCCAGATTTCTTCGATACAGCTATTGGGATTCTCTCCTTTTACTTCCTGTTCAAAGTAGCCAATCTGAAGATTTTCGCCTTGTTCGCAGCTTCCGGAAAGTGGAGGGATTAATCCCAATAAGCTTTTTAAAAGGGTAGTTTTTCCGATACCATTTGTTCCAATGAGGGCGATTTTCTGTCCTCTTTCCATATAGAAGTCTAATGGTTTGGACAATGGTTCGTCATAACCGATGACAAGTTTTTTTGTTTCAAAAAGCATTTTTCCCGGGGTACGTCCATAACGGAAGTTAAATTCTGGCTTTGGTTTTTCTGCAGCCAACTCAATAATATCCATTTTATCAAGCTTTTTCTGGCGGGACATTGCCATATTTCTTGTGGAAACACGAGCTTTATTTCTTGCAACAAAGTCTTTTAATTCATTAATTTCCTGCTGCTGACGACGATATGCCGCTTCAAGCTGCGCTTTTTTCACAGCATAGACTTCCTGGAAATGATCGTAATCCCCAACATAACGGTTGAGTTCTTGATTTTCCATATGGTAAATGATATTCACGACTTCATTTAAAAATGGAATATCATGTGATATTAAGATGAATGCATTTTCATAGTCAAGAAGATATCTTTTAAGCCACGCAATATGTTCTTCATCAAGATAATTGGTAGGCTCATCTAACAAAAGAATATCTGGTTTTTCTAATAACAGCTTTCCAAGAAGAACTTTTGTTCTCTGTCCACCACTCAAATCCGTAACATCACGGTCTAATCCAAGATCTAAAAGACCAAGTGCTCTTGCTACCTCTTCTACCTTTGCGTCGATAGTATAAAAATCATGGAGAGTAAGGTCATCCTGAATCAGTCCTAATTCTTCCATGAGAAGTTCCATCTCTTTCTCATCGGCAGAGCCAAGTAAATCACAGATTTCATTCATTCGCTCTTCTTTTTGTAATAAAGGATCAAAGGCAGATTTTAATGCATCCTGAATTGTCATTCCGGCTTCTAATACTGCATGCTGGTCAAGATATCCAACATTTACATTTTTAGCCCATTCTACTTTTCCTTCATCCGGCATCATTTTCCCAGTAACAATGCTCATAAATGTGGACTTTCCTTCACCGTTTGCACCGACAAGACCGATATGTTCCCCTTTTAATAATCGGAAAGACACATCATTAAAGATTGCTCTGTCCCCAAAACCGTGGGTCAAATGTTCTACATTTAAAATACTCATATATTCTCCTTAACATTCTATTTATTTTCAAATTTACTATAATGACTTTACTATAACAAGACGCTCTCGTCAATCAAACTGGCAAAGATCTTCTCCTAACTTTCTAAAATTATCTCAACTGACTCTACTTTCAAACTATAATAAACTAAAGCTTATCCAATTCCTACTGAATGTAGTATCAGAGTATTTTTGTGCCTATTTTTGCGAGAAAATTTTTCGTCAGTTGTTCACAAATTTTTGAGGCGTATGCGGAACGTACGTTGATGAAATTTGGATGCAGCTGGAGGAAAATTAGCCGCAAAGGTAAGTGCAAAATACTTCGATACCACATTCCACAAAAAAACCTCCCAAAGGATTGCTCCCCTGGGAGGTTCTTGCGCTGCTGTTTGAAATTTGTAGTTCGTAGTAAACGAAATTAACGTTTGCTGAACTGAGGTGCTCTACGAGCTTTCTTGAGACCGTATTTCTTTCTTTCTTTCATACGTGGGTCACGAGTTAAGTATCCAGCTTTCTTTAATGCTGGACGGAATTCTGGGTCAGCTTCAAGTAATGCTCTTGCAATACCGTGTCTGATAGCACCAGCCTGTCCTGTGTATCCGCCACCGCGTACGTTAACTAATACGTCAAATTTATCTGCTGTGGATGTTAATTCTAATGGCTGACGAGCGATTACTTTTAATGTGTCATATCCAAAATATTCATCCATGTCTTTTTTATTGATTGTTACTTTACCTGTTCCTGGTACGAGATATACTCTTGCAACACTGCTTTTTCTTCTACCAGTTCCGTAATATCTTGTAGTAGCCACTTACTTTTCCTCCTTAAATTAATACTAGATTGCTAATTCCTTAGGCTGCTGTGCAGCATGTTTGTGATCAGGTCCAGCGTATACGAAAAGCTTTGTATACATCTGTCTTCCAAGAGGTCCTTTAGGAAGCATACCTTTTACGGCAAGTTCGATAACTTCTTCTGGTTTCTTGTTTAATTTTTCTCTTAATGTTGTTTCTTTCATTCCACCAACATAGTCGCTGTGATGATAGTAAATCTTCTGATCTAACTTCTTACCAGATACTTTAATCTTGTCAGCGTTAACGATAATTACATAGTCACCGCAATCCATATGAGGTGTAAAAATAGGTTTGTTCTTTCCTCTTAAAACACTTGCAACTTCAGATGCAAGACGTCCTAATGTATGTCCTGTAGCATCAACTACATACCAGTCTCTTGTGATGGTAGATGGGCTAGCCATAAAACTTTTCATGAGTAGTTCTCCTCCTGTTTATTCTTTAAAAATCAACGGTTCAGATATGACTTCCTGGCTGTCCGGACCCTCCATCATATCAATCCTGCTATCGCAGGTATATGACAAAATGCATCTCGGGGCTTTTGAGATTACATTTTATATGCATACCACGATTTCATATTATATAACACTCTTTCGTGTGTGTCAATAACCTTTTGGCTACAAAATGTGGGATTTTTTAATTTTAATGATTCCAGACACTATAAATACAGACGAATCCGAGGCAGCAAATAATCCATATCTGTGACTTTAGCCTCAGCGTGTTGAATACCCGCTTTACCCGCTCACTTATGCTGATTATAAATATTCAATTTTCTTTAAAAACAATCCTTTTGCAGGAACGGTTTCTCCTGCCTTTGAGCGGTCGCAAGCCTCAAGGATTTGTTTGACATGTTCTGGGGGATATACGCCAAGACCAACTTTTATTAAGGTTCCACTGATGATGCGAACCATGTTGTAGAGGAAACCTTCGCCTGTTACTCGAATAATTACTTTCTTTGATGGATATTCTCCTTCGGAAAGGAGATGTGCTTCTACTTCGATTTTTGTTACAGTTCTCACGGTTGTCTGTGCCTGTGTTTTTGCGGCACAAAAACTTTTGAAGTCGTGGGTTCCGACAAGATATTGGCCGGCTTCCTGCATTGCTTGTATATTTAGTGGGAAAATGACAAGATGGGAATAAAGTCTTTCTGTTGGCAGAGGAATCTTTCCATTTTGGATATGATATTCGTATGTTTTTCTTGTGTCACAATATCTTGGATGAAAATCATCGGGTACTTGTTCGGATGATACAATTCGGATATCTTCTGGCAGCTGTGGATTTAATGCAAAACAAAGTTTTTCTGGTGGAATCGTTGTTTCTGAATCAAATACTGCTACATTTCCAAAGGAATGTACTCCTGAATCGGTTCGGCTTGCTCCGATTATGTGTATTTCTTCTTTTAAAAAGCGGCTCAATGTTTTATTTAATACTTCTTCTACAGTTATCCCGTTTGGCTGAATCTGCCAGCCGCAATAATTGGTTCCATCATAGGCAACTACTAATTTAAATCGTTTCATAAATCTCATTCTCTCTATATCTTTAATTTTTAATAAGAACTTTACATCTTAAAATTTGTTTGAAAAAGCATTTTTCAAATTGTAACCTTTTTTCTTTTAGTGAGCATTTTTCAAACACGCTCTAGTTTCATAATTTATTTAGAAAAATCTCTTCAAAATAAAACTGCAAAAAATCATAATTACCACATAAAGCAACATGATTCCATACGCAATATAATCTCTTTTTTCATAAATAAGCGGATGCAGTCTGGTCTTTCCTTCCCCACCATTATAGCATCTTGCATCCATCGCCATCGCGAGATCGGATGCCCTTCTAATTGCCGCAATAAATAATGGAACTAAAACAGGAATTAACTTTTTTCCTCGCTCTAAAATATTGCCGCTTTCAAAGTCAACGCCTCTTGACATCTGTGCTTTCATGATTTTGTCTAATTCTTCTGTTAAAATCGGAATAAAACGGAGAGCAATAGACATCATCATCGCTATTTCATGTACGGGTATATGCACTTTTTTCAGAAAATGAAATCCTTTTTCAAGTCCATCCGTAAGTTGATTTGGTGTTGTTGTAAATGTCATTACTGACGATCCAATGACCAGATAAACTAATCGTATAACAAGATAAAATGCCATCCACAGACCTTGTTTCGTTATCGTTATCGGACCGACTTTTATAAATATATCTCCACTTACACTAATCATATTTATGATTGCCGAAAAACAAATGATAACAAACAACGGCTTTACTCCTCGTAGCATCATGGAGACAGGTACTTTTGAAAGCTTTACTATTAAAATAAGAAATGCAGTCGCAATTCCAAGACTTAATAAACTTTTCGGAAAAAATAAAGTAATAACAAAAAGTAATGTTCCTAAAAGTTTTACTCTTGGGTCAAGCTTATGCAGTACGGAATTGGCTTTATAATATTGTCCTAATGTCATTTCCCGAATCATAAGCTACCTCCTGCTATATATTCTGCCAATTCTTCTACCTTTAACGGAATCCCTACATTTTTCATTCTTTTTGCTTTTAAATCTAGATAAAACTCCACTGCCTGTGGAACACCAAGCCCCATCTCTGTCAACTCATCTTTTCGTGCAAAAACTTTCTCTGTCTTCCCATCTATTTTAAGCTGTCCATCTTCCATCACAAGAACTCTGTCTGCATGATTTGCCACATCGTCCATGTTATGAGAAACCAGTACGATAGTGATTCCTCTCTCTTTATTCAAATGATGCAAAAGATCAAATAATATCTTTTTTCCCGGTGCATCCATACCAGCAACCGGCTCATCCAAAATGAGATATTCTGGCTCCATCGCAAGAATTCCAGCTAATGCCACTCTTCTTTTCTGTCCACCAGAAAGAGAAAATGGAGATACTTTTTCAAATTCTTTAGACAGTCCAACAATCTGCATCGCATGGCGTGCTTTCTCTTCACATTCCTTTTTATCAAATCCAAGATTCCTCGGACCAAATGTAATATCTTTTAATACATTTTCTTCAAAAAGCTGGTATTCTGGATACTGAAAGCAAAGTGCAACTTTCTGACGAAGCTTTTTCAAATCATATTTCTTCTCCCAGATATTTTCCCCATTAAAGAAATACTGTCCGCTTTCTGGCTGTAAAAGACCATTCAGATGTTGAATTAACGTAGACTTTCCCGAACCGGTACGCCCTACAATCGCCACAAATTCCCCAGGTTCTATGGAAAGAGAAATATCTTTTATAGCATATTTTTCTGTACCAGAACCTTGTTTTTTGTACTGGTAACTGATATTTTTCAGGGTAATTCCTTTTATAGACTCTTTTTCTTTTGGTTCATATATTTTCTTAGACATTTCCTTTATATCTGATATATTCTTCCGAAAATCATGTTCCAAAAATTCAAGCAACTGCTGCTTCGTATAGATTTCTCCCGGCACCTGCACACCTTTTTTTCTTAAAGTATCTATCAAAGCAATCTCAAATGGCAGTTCTAAATTATTTTCCACTAATTTTTCTGGCATTTTAAATAATGTTTCTGGGCTACCTTCAAGCGTAATCTTACCATGACTCATCACATATAAATAATCTGCTTGACTGACTTCCTGTAAAAAATGTGTGATATAAATAACTGTAATATTTTTCAACTTATTTAACTCATAAATTGCTTCTAACAACTCTTTCCGACTTTCCGGATCAATCATCGCTGTCGGTTCATCAAATATAATGCACTCCGGCTCCATCGCAAGAACTCCAGATATTGCAATCTTTTGCTTTTGTCCTCCTGAAAGTGCCCCTGGTGCTACTTCTCTATACGCTGTCATTCCTGTAGAAGCTAGTGCTTTTGTAATTCTTTCTTCTATTTCTTTCGATGGAATTCCCATATTTTCTGGGCCAAATGCGACATCTTCCTCAACGATATTTCCAATCAACTGATTATCAGGATTCTGGAATACCATACCTGCTGTCTTTCGAATATCTAAAATCTGTTCTTCTTTTGATGTGTCCATTCCACCAACATATATAACACCACCCGATGGTTTTAATAAGGCTGCAAGCTGTTTTGCCAGAGTAGACTTTCCCGAACCATTATGTCCGAGAACTCCCACAAAATCACCCTTTTTAATAGAGAGGGAAATATCATCAATCGCTGTATATTCTATGACTTCTTCTTTCTCTCCAGAGTACATCTTATATTTAAACAAAAGATTTTTAACGTCAATTAAATTCATTTGGCTTTTCTCCACTATAATTCCAGTAAATCACCATACTATCATTAAACTTTATAACATGATCATCTACCACTATTATCCGCGCTATTTAGCTTATCGAAACCAGATTTTTCCGCTTTAAGTTCGACAAAGCTAACAATTATTATACCTTATTTTTCCTTAAAAAGATACTGGTTTGCGTTAATTCATTGTAATCAACAGACGAAGCTGGAATAAAATAATGCATATTTATGACTTCCAAGGCGTCAACTTTGCCTGATTGATAACCTGATGAATTAAATAAAAAATCGCCCCTAGACATTTGTCTAAGGACGATTTTTATTCTCATCTATTGCGTTAAAATTAAACTAATTCAATGATAACTTCTAATGCAGCATCACCTTTACGCTGAGCTACTTTAACGATTCTTGTATAACCACCGTTACGATCAGCGTATTTAGGAGCGTACTCATCAAAGATTTTCTGAGCAAGATCGATTTTCTTTGTGTTTGCTTTTCTGCCTTTTCCTTCTACAGGAACTTCTGTTACAGGGTATAATACCTTTAACATCTGACGTCTAGCATGAAGTCTGGATGGTAAATCTTTTTTGATTTCTTTTTCAACTGTTTCATAAACAGTTACTTTCTTTCCATCTACTACTTCTTTAACTCTCTTACCTTCAGCATCTTTCTTAGCTACTTTAGCCTGAACCTTAACAACTTCGAAGTTGTCTTTTTCTTTAACACCAAGAGCAATTAAACCTTCAGCGATTTTGCGAATTTCTTTAGCTTTAGCTTCTGTAGTACGAATCTTTCCATGATATAAAAGCTGTGTAACCTGGTTACGTAATAAAGCTTTTCTCTGGTTAGATGTTCTTCCTAATTTTCTGTATTTTGCCATTTTAATGGACCTCCTGTTTATTTTTCGCCATGCTTACTAATACCTTCAGCCTAAGCGGGTCTATATTACATTGTTATGGTAAGAATTATTCTTCACTATTATTTAAGGAAAGACCTAATTCTTTTAATTTAGCTAATACTTCTTCAAGAGACTTACGTCCAAGATTACGAACCTTCATCATATCTTCAGGTGTCTTGTTAGTAAGTTCTTCAACAGTATTAATACCTGCTCTCTTTAAGCAGTTATATGAACGAACAGATAACTCCAATTCGTCAATATTCATCTCTAATACTTTGTCAACCGGATCCTGAGCTGTCTCTACCATAACCTCGGCTTTCTGAGCGTTCTCAGATAAGTCAATGAAAAGGTTAAGATGTTCACTCAGAACTTTAGCAGCAAGGCTCACTGCTTCGTCCGGTGCCAGTGTTCCATTTGTAAATACATCAAGAGTCAGTTTATCAAAGTCTGTAATCTGACCTACACGAGTATTCTCTACAGTAAGATTTACACGTTCTACTGGTGTATAAATAGAATCTACTGCGATTACATCAATGGACTGATCTTCCGATTTATTCTTGTCAGCGCCTACATATCCACGGCCTTTTGTGATAGTCAGCTCTGCTTCAAAATGGCTGTCTGCACCGCCACTTAAAGTTGCAATAACTAAATCCGGATTAATGATTTCAATATCACTGTCAACCTGGATGTCTGCTGCTGTAACTACACCCTCTCCGCTGAACTCAATAAAAGCGCGTTTTGGTTCGTTAGAAGAACTGTTATTCTTGATAGACAGTTCTTTGATATTCATAATTATTTCAGTGACATCTTCTTTTACACCAGGAATAGAACTGAACTCATGAAGAACACCTTTAATCTTCACTGCACTTACTGCCGCACCTGGTAAGGAAGATAACATGATTCTTCTTAAGGAGTTACCTAAAGTTGTGCCGTACCCTCTTTCCAGTGGTTCCACCACAAAACGACCATATTTATTGTCTTCTGAAATCTCTGCTATTTCAATTCTCGGTTTTTCGAATTCAAACACGAATGGGACCCTCCTTTTGGGTAATTAATTGGAAAATCAATTCCAAATTTACCAGCTTCCATATACTACAATTGAATGCCTGTGTGATAGCAGGCATTCAATTTGAAGAATCATTTATTATTTAGAATATAACTCGACAATGAGTGTTTCATTAACTGGAACATCGATCATGTCACGGGAAGGAAGTTCTTTAACTGTTCCCTTTAACTCTTCGATATCAGCGTCTAACCATGCTGGTACAAGAACACCGCCAGTTGCCTCAACGATATCTTTGTATCTCTGCATTGTCTTTTTGTTTTCTTTAATTTCAACAACATCGCCAGCTTTGATTCTGTAAGATGGAATGTTAACGCACTTACCGTTAACTAATACATGCTTATGTCCAACGATCTGTCTAGCTTCTTTTCTTGTTCTAGCAAATCCCATACGGAATACTACGTTGTCCAGTCTGGATTCAAGAAGAACCATTAAGTTAGGACCTGTAAGTCCTTTCATTCTTTCTGCTGTAGCATAGTAGTTTCTGAAAGGTTTTTCTAAAACACCGTAGATGAATTTTGCTTTCTGTTTTTCACGAAGCTGAAGACCATACTCGCTGATCTTTCTGCTGGAACGAACTAACTTTCTGTTTGATTTTTTATTCACTCCTAAATATACAGGATCCATGTCTAAGGATCTGCATCTCTTCAGGACTGGAGTTCTATCAATTGCCATTCTTACTTACCTCCTATTAGACTCTTCTACGTTTTGGTGGACGACATCCATTATGAGGTACTGGTGTAACATCTTTGATGCTTGTTACTTCCAGACCACATGCCTGAAGTGCACGAATTGCTGCTTCTCTTCCTGAACCTGGTCCTTTAACCATAACTTCAACAGTCTTTAATCCGTGTACCACTGCTGCTTTAGCTGCTGTTTCAGCTGCCATCTGTGCTGCATATGGAGTAGATTTTTTGGAGCCTCTGAAGCCCATTTCTCCAGCACTTGCCCAAGAAAGAGCGTTACCTTCAGAGTCAGTTAATGTTACAATTGTATTATTAAAAGATGACTGAATATGAGCCTGACCGTGCTGTACATTCTTTTTAACACGTTTCTTCGTCACCTTTTTGGTCACTTTCTTTGCCATTGACGAAACCCTCCTATAGGATTAATCTATATTACTTTTCACTAAATTACTTATTTCTTCTTGTTTGCAACAGTTTTCTTAGGACCTTTACGTGTTCTAGCGTTTGTCTTTGTCTTCTGTCCACGAACAGGTAATCCTTTTCTATGACGGATTCCTCTGTAGCAACCAATTTCCTGTAAACGTTTGATGTTCATAGCGATTTCACGACGTAAATCACCTTCTACAGTATAGTCTGCATTGATGATATCGCTAAGACGACGAACCTCGTCATCAGTTAAATCGCGTACACGTGTGTCAGGATTAACGTCTGCTGCTTTTAAAATCTTGTCTGCACTTGTTCTTCCAATTCCATAAATATAAGTAAGACCGATTTCTACACGTTTTTCTCTAGGTAAATCAACACCTGAAATACGAGCCATGTGTGCACCTCCACTAAATATTCATCCGACAAAATCCATCGCTGCCGCGTACGGTGAAATGATCAGCGTGTCTTAAGTTCGGATTCGTCTTGTTTTCCTTAATAATATTAATTGTTTAACGTCATGAAATACAGTGTATTCCCGGACTACAGCGTGACCGTCTTATCGTTACAGACAAACTGTAAACTCTTTCGCGCTGCCTGATAGTGCTGTCTTTCCGCACCATCCTTTTACGAAAAAAATATTGGTAAGTAATTACCACAGCCGCTTTTCGTAAAACTACTTAATCGCCATGACGGTGGCAATAGTTGATGATATCCGCAAAACTCAATAGTCTCTCTTGCATCTGACGTAAATACTCAGATTGAAAGGATATCATACCAATGACACAACAAAATCAAGAATATATTCTTCACTCCCAAATTCTGCTGAACCCGGAAGCAAGGTCTTATCCCTGTCTCTGTTTATGTTTTGGATTTTCGCAAATGATTCTGATTGCGCCTTTGCGTTTAATGACTTTGCATTTTTCGCAGATAGGCTTAACTGATGCTCTAACCTTCACGATTTTCTCTCCTTTCCAAAACGTTCGGCAATTATTATATCATCTTTCTATATTAAAAGCAAGCACAAATCTTCCGAAAAATGACAGAATTCCAGCTATTTTTCGGTCAAATCGTACAAAAACCTTTTAATCTATTTATCTCTCCAGATAATTCTGCCTTTTGTTAAATCGTATGGGGAAAGTTCAATTGTCACTTTATCGCCTGGTAAAATCTTAATGAAGTTCATACGTAACTTTCCGCTGATATGTCCCAGTACCTGATGACCATTCTCAAGCTCTACCTTAAACATAGCGTTAGGAAGCTTCTCTACTACCTTTCCTTCTACTTCAATAACATCTGATTTTGACATATTTAATCCTCCTGCTTTCTTACTTTACGCCCTTCCATTCCAGCAATCTCATCACAGATTCTCTGATTGGCATCCTCCGAAGAAATCAGGGATGGAAAAGCTTCTGCCATTCTCTCAGAGCGTATCATCTGAATATGTTTCTTCTTTTTCCACTTCGGATTATCAATGGTTCTTCTTACTCCATCAGATAATCCAATCATCTCACCCTCCTGCTTCACAATCATGTAAACTTTTCCTTTATCATGACCACAAAGGGATGTGGCAAAATAACCTAATTTATATTCTAGCATAAATCTTCTCCATTACCAAGTAAAAAATTATAAAAAAATTACTTTTCTTTTTGTTTATTATTCATGGCTAAATACAGCTATTTCTTACTATACGGCTTAATATAGTGTATACGATAACCACTTTATATGCCTTTGTACTTTATTTCCAGAAGTATCTTATTTATATTCTCTTATCTACATGCTATAAAAATGAAATTCCAGATATATATTTCTGAATATTTTATAATACTCCAAATTTTTCTTTTTCTTCTGGCAGCATCGTAAGAATCTCACATCCATCATCGGTAATAGCAATTGTATTTTCATAATGTGCAGAAAGCTTTCCATCCACCGTCGCTACTGTCCAATCATTATCAAGCCAGTAAACATCATACGTTCCTTCATTAATCATCGGTTCAATAGCAAGAGCCATGCCTTTCTGCATCTTTGCTCCTCTTCTTCTCTGAACAAAGTTTGGAATCTCCGGTGCTTCATGAAGATGTGTTCCAATACCATGTCCCGTCAGGTCACGGACAACTGAATATCCGTTGCTCTCTGCATATGTCTGCACACCTCTTGCAATATCAACTAAATGATTTCCAGGTTTTGCAAACTTAATACCTTCGAAGAAAGATTGTCTTGTTACATCAATAATTCGCTGTGCTTCTGGGCTAATTTCTCCAACACCATGTGTTCTTGCTGCATCGGAATGATACCCTTTGTAAATAAGTCCTGCATCTAAACTTACGATATCTCCATTCTGAATATATCTTTTTTTAGAAGGAATTCCATGAACAACCTCATCATTAATAGATACACATACTGAAGCCGGAAATCCCTGATAATTCAAAAAATTAGGAATGCATCCAAAATCACGAATCATTGTCTCACAAATCCGATCAATATCCTTTGTTGTCATCCCCTCTTTTAATTCCTTACGCATCTCCTCATGAACCAGTGCCAGTAAACGTCCGGACTCACGCATCAATGCAATTTCATGTTCGTTCTTTATTGTAATTGCCATTATTTTCTCCATATCCAGCATATGTCGATAATACGACATTCGCATATTTATTTTTACTACACAACACTATAGATACCAGGGTCAAAAAGTCAGTCTAATATATTTTATATCCAGTTTTTATCAATCTCATTTTTCAACTGGCAAAACATATCATAAAATGATTCTTTTGCCCGCATAACAATACCTAATGCAATTCTTTCATTATATGAATGTGTCACATTATTTCTTTCTTGTAAAGCTCGAATCCAAATCTCCTCATCTTTAATCATACCCGCTTTATAAGCTGTTTTTAAAATAATTTTAGGAGAACCGGTTGCTCCCTCCTCATACCCATGTGATTCCAGAATTTCTTTCATCATTTTCCATGACTGTTCAAAACACACTTCAAACAAGCCAACCAGACCTGTTAAAATAACCGTATCATACGGTGGGTCATACTTATAAATTTCTTTCATATTACATAAAGCCGAACAAAAATTCTCATACTTTTTCATATAAAATCTTCCCCTCCCGCATAATGGATTGTCGCAGCTCATCCTGCATTTCCCTGCCCATATCAACAATATCATATTCTAATAATGTTGATGTTTCCTCATCAACATCCAGAGCAAATCTTGCAAAGTCACCACCTACAACAGCCAAATCAATATCACTGGTACGTCTGTAGTCACCTCTGGCTCTTGAGCCAAATAATATAACCTTATCTATATTATATTTTCTTGCAAAAGTTCGTATCTCTTCTATTACTTTTGGTTTTATTCCTGTTTTATCCATGAGATATTCCTTCTTTATTCAAGATTCAAGAATTCCCCAGCATTTTTGCTGTTCGATGTGCGTCATACAACGCCTGACATACTTCTACTGCACATCTTGACAATTCTGCCGGAGGCTATATAAAGAAACTGTCGCACTGACGACATACATTACCTTGCCGTCAAAGTGCGACAGCCCTTTTGACTTATAATATAATTCCTATCAATGTACTGACATCTAGTAATTGTTCATACGCTACCAAACACCAATGTCTTTTTAAATGCCTCTACATTATTGTCATCTGCTTTATCCAAGAACTTTTGTAATCTTTTCAAATACTACATTGATATCTAAAGTTCCATCTACTGTTAAAAGAGAGCCTTTCTTATCATAGTAATCGATTAAAGGCTTTGTCTGATCATGATAAACCTGTAATCTCTTCTTAACTGTTTCTGGCTTATCATCTTCACGAAGAACTAATTTTTCTCCGCAATGATCACAGATTCCTTCCTTCTTAGGTGGCATATTCACTACATGATATGTAGCACCACATCCAACACAGGCTCTTCTTCCACCCATTCTGTTAATGATATTCTCATCAGGAACATCTACGTTGATTGCATAATCAATCTTCTCATTCTGATTGTTCAGTGCATAGTCAAGAGCTTCTGCCTGTGGAATAGTACGTGGGAAACCATCAAGAATGAATCCTTTAAAGCAGTCTTTTGCTTTGATGCGGTCTACTACAAGATCAACAACCAGTTCGTCTGGAACAAGCTGCCCTGCATCCATATATCCCTTTGCTTTCTGTCCGAGTTCTGTATTATTTTTAATATTGGCACGGAAAATATCACCTGTGGAAATATGAGGAATACCGTATTTCTCAGAAAGCTTCTTTGCCTGAGTTCCTTTACCTGCGCCAGGAGCGCCTAACATAATAATCTTCATGAATTTATTAACCTCCAGATTTGACGTCATCATATATTTAAACATATACGGTCTTATTCTAACCCTATTCTCCAAGAAATACAAGAAAAATTTCTGATTTGTAAGACTAAACAGACGCCGCTATAGAAAGTGCCACAACCAGATTGCCCTAATGCTTCCGAAGAGAACTATGAAAAAATCGTATTGCCTTTTGTTCCGTTGTGCTAAACATTCCATCTTGCCTGATAAAACAACCTTGCTCGAAAACGAGCTCGCAAGGTTACAGTCTAAATTCCACAGCACAAAGTCACAAAAGGCAATACGATTTTTTATGGTTCTTTTTCATAGATTTTGAGCAATCTGGATAAAAAACTCTTAAAGTGGCTGTTTGCTTAACTACAACAATTCAAAATTTATTTCACATTCTTTGTGAAGCTGATTCCTGGATTTTTTAAATAGGTATAATAACCTGTATGTCTTCTGTATAATGTTCCATCCAGATATCCCATATTTTTGATAATTCTACCGTTCATTTTTACACTGGATATTGCCCATTTATTTTCAGGATTCTTTTTCCAGTTATGATTGTTATAGTATTGATATCTGTATAAGTTTCCATTTTTAATACAGATTCGGATAGAGAAGTCTGAACCACCGTTTGTAAGATAATTCTGTCCATTTTTTCGGGAAAGCAAAAGCCATCTTCCTCCCTCTCTAAATGTATCCATCTTTACAGCTTTGCCATTTTTATAATAATAAATCTGACATCCTGTGTAATGTCTTCCTGTTTTATCGTTTCCTGCTCCTCGTGTTCCTATTAAAAGTACCGGTGCATTATTATCTCCAATATTTACAATGGCATAATATTTTTTATTGCTTACATTTTTTCTTAAATATTTTTTATATGCCTTTATCATAGTTGATGATGTTACTTTGCTAGAAATTGTCGTTTTATTTGTTTTTGAGGTATTTGTTTTTACTTTCTGATTTGTCTCCACCAGCCAAAGACAGCACCCCCAAGAAAGAAGAGAACCTATATTTGTGGCCTTAGAACGAGGATTGAATATGAGCCATTAAGCGAATATTCAACCCACAGCGATAGAATCACAAATATAGGTTCTCTTTTTTGCTTTGGGAGCGTCTCCTTTGCCTGCGGCAAATCAGAAGCTTACCCTTTTATACTGCCTGGATATTCTTTGTTGCAATTACGTCAACACCTGTTCCTGCTACGTTAGGAACGATGACATCACCAATCTTAACTGGTGCTTTTACTACTACTGGTTTAATCTCACCAAGAATATCGAAAATCTTTCCTTTTGGAATTACGTCTTTTGTCTTTACAGATACAGCTGCAAGATTTCCGCCTTCTACTTTAACGATAGATGTAACTACTCGTGTTGGGTTTGTTACTTCTTCTCTTGCATATTTATCTCCACGAGGACAAGTATTACCCTTTACATCTGTTACTACGCCATTCTCCATTGTAACTGTAATCTGGCATCCAAGAGGACATCCAATACATGTTAAGTCTCTTTTTTCCATGATACTACTCCTCCTCAATCTTTACAGTGATGGTCTCAAGGCCTTCATATGCTTCAAGGTCTTTCTTCTTTAAGATAACCTGTTCCATCTCACCTGGTGCCATAACCTGTTTTTTACGATGCTGTACTCTCTCATCATTTAAGTATACGCTGATGTAGCTGTTCTTAAATACACCACCTACACGGAAACGTACAGTCAGAAGGTCTGCCATGTTATCTACATGGATAGTACTTGGTACTGTGTAACGAACACCATCGATTGCTTTGATTTCTACTACTTTATCAGATTTCTGTGCATCTTTGCCACAGTTGCTCTTTACATAGATTGCTGCGTTCTTACCTGCTGTTGCTGCTTCTTCAGAAACATAGTCAACAAGGTCATGTACATGAAGTACGTTACCACAGGCAAATACACCATCAATGTTTGTCTCAAGGCTTTCGTCTACTAATGGTCCGTTTGTCACAGGATTCATTGCTACGTCTGCCTGTTTAGATAATTCGTTCTCTGGAATAAGACCACAGGAAAGAAGAAGTGTATCACAGTCATAATGTACCTCTGTTCCAGGAATAGGTTTTCTATCAGGACCAACTTCTGCGATTACTACACCAGTCAGTCTGTCTTTTCCTTCGATATCGATTACAGTATGGCTTAATAACAGTGGAATATCATAGTCATCAAGACACTGTACAATATTTCTCTTTAATCCACCGGAGTAAGGCATAACTTCTGCTACAACCTTAACTTCAGCACCTTCAAATGTCATACGTCTTGCCATAATAAGTCCGATATCACCAGAACCTAAGATAACAACCTTTTTACCTGGCATGAAGCCTTCCATGTTAACAAGTCTCTGCGCTGTACCTGCAGAGTAAATACCTGCTGGACGGTATCCAGGAATGTTCAGAGCTCCACGAGGACGTTCACGACATCCCATAGCTAAGATAACTGCTTTTGCCTGGTACATAACGATACCTTCTTCACGGTTCATTACTGTTACAACCTTGTCTTTGGAGATATCGCATACCATTGTATGTAACTTATATTCAATATTTAACTCAGCAGCCTGATCAATAAAACGTGCAGCATATTCTGGACCTGTTAACTCTTCTTTAAATGTATGAAGACCAAATCCGTTATGGATACACTGATTTAAAATACCGCCAAGCTGATTATCTCTTTCAATAACTAAAATACTGTCGATGCCCTCTTTTTTAGCAGCGATTGCAGCAGCTAAACCAGCAGGACCTCCACCTACGATTACGACATCATAAGATTTCATAGTATTATTCCTCACTTTCTTTCAACTCTAGTCTTCTTTAATCTTTCCTACTAACAGATTGGAACCTTCACCCTTCTTGGTGATTTCTGTCATTGGAATACCAAGCTCTCTTGAAAGAATTTCCATTGTTCTAGGAGTACAGAAACCTGCCTGGCAACGACCCATACCTGCACGAGTTCTACGTTTTACGCCATCCATAGTTCTTGCACCGATTGGACGGTTGATGGCATCCATAATCTCGCCTTCAGTAATCATCTCACAACGACATACAATGCTGCCGTATTCTGGTTTTTCTTTGATTAAAGCGTTCTTCTCTTCTAAAGTAAGGTCTTCCATATGGATAACATCTTTACGTTTTGCGATGAAATTATCCTTCTCTGGGAAGTGATATTTTGCCTGAATCTGTCCAGCGATTCTCTCAGCGATAGCAGGAGAACTTGTAAGACCTGGAGATTCAATTCCTAATGCATCAAAGAATCCTGGTGCATCTTTTGCTTCTTCGATAATGAATTCATGTTCTGGTAAATGAGCACGAAGTCCGGCGAAAGAAGTGATAATCTTATTCATAGGAAGTTTTGTTCTTGTGAGGTAGCTGTGCTGTGCTTTGTAAGCTAAATCATCAAGAATCTCCTGTGTTGTCTCTACTGCATCCTTGCCTTCAACGTCTGTTGCAGATGGTCCTACGAACATGTTTCCGTGGATTGTAGGTGCACAGAGGATACCTTTACCCATCTTACCAGGAAGTGGGAATACGGTTGCTGAGAAGTAATCTCCTAATTCTTTATCCATAAGGAGATACTCACCTCTACGAGCGATAATATGTTTCTTATCTTCGCTAACCATGTTATGAAGTGTATCTGCATATACACCTGCTGCATTAACAACAATCTTAGTTTCAAATGTTCCTTTATTGGTTACTACTTCGTAGTGGTCATCTTTCTTGATGATGTTCTCAACTGCATGTTCAAACTTGAATTCACATCCGTTCATTGCAGCGTTCTCACCCATAGCAATCGCAAGTCCCCATGGACAAATAATACCACCTGTTGGAACATAAAGGGCAGCTACTGTGTTATCTGTTAAATTCGGCTCCATCTTAAGAGCTTCTTCTTTATCAATGATACGGCATCCAGGAACACCATTCTCTTTTGCCTGCTCTAAAAGAACATCTAACTTACCTCTTTCTTCCGGTACAGTACAGACAATAAGGGAACCGTTCTTTTTAATAGGGTAATCCAAATCCTCTGCTAATTCATAAAGAAGCTCGTTACCTCTTACGTTCATCTCTGCCATAAGAGTTCCTGGTTTACAGTCATAACCACCATGAACAATACCACTGTTTGCTTTGGATGTTCCAGATGCTACGTCATCACCCTTATCGATCACGCACATATTTACCTGATACTTGGACAACTCTCTTGCAGTACAAGTACCAGTAACACCGGCACCAATTACAATAATGTCATACATATCTTCTTATACCTCCATTTGTTTTGGCCGCATGACAATAAGCTACGCATTCCCTTTCTGCTTATCTATGCAATAAAATATATCGGAAAATAAATAAATTCACCAGTTGATTGCTCATAAAAAAATACATTCCGATAAAACTACACAAATATAATCACTTTTGTCACCCGTTTCTATATGTATATATTACAACATTTTCTTTGTTCTGTAAATTATACATTTTTACAAATGTGCTTAATTTTTTGTATTTTTCCACAGTGTTTGGGAATTTTCCCGACACTAAGACAAAAAATTACTCTTGGAATGCTGATTTGCTGAGCTATGTTTCCCCTTATTTTTCTTCTCATAAACCAATACTATAGCATACAAAAACCATCCTCCAAATGATAAGATGATTCCTGCCTCTAACCCTGGAGTTCGATAAAATAGCTGAATCTTATGATTCCCCTTCTTAAGAGGCAGTGCCATATACATAGTATTGGCTTGTAAAAGCTCTTGTTTCTTCCCATCAACAACTGCTCTCCAGCCTTTAGAATATGGTACAGACAGACAAAGAATTTTATTTTTACTCAAATGGATACTCCCTTTAATATTATTGGTTCCAATCTTTATATTTTTTAATGTGTTTTCTTTTAGCTTCGTAACTTTATCAGAATATCCATCCATTGATTGTGCATATAACTTCACACTGCCAATTTTATATTGACCCACGTTCGGAAAATGTACAATGATTCTTTGTTTCCCTACATTATAATAACCGAGATTCACCATAAAATGTTTTCTTGCTGCGTAATAAATGTTTTTAGGTTGGAAATAAAATAAACGCTTTCTACTTGTTCTTCCATCTGAATTTTGCGTAATAATAACATATTTAGCAGCTCCACTGTTATCATCTGCAACCTTGTCTGCCTCTTTGGTTGAAATATTTCCAATAAACAAATTAAGTTCAGATTTATTTATTGTTTTCTTCGTTTCTAAAACAATACTTCCATCCGATCTTTGCACTATAAATCGATTTCCATTTCTTTTAACACCGTTATATTCTTTGATTTGGTAAGGTATCTCCACATAATTTTGATCTATGGCAGCCCTGGCATAACCTGTAATCTTTTTTTCAAGTAAAACTCCCTGTAAAAGTGCATTTTGCCGTTCTAACTCATTCATTTTCTCATAATCATTTCTTACATAATAGCTGTCATAGGTATATCCTAAAGGCAGCGCATATTTATTTTCAAATACAGTACATCTTTGTGTCCGCCTAGCTGTTTTAATCTTATAAGTTCCAAACTTTTTATAACCGAATGGAACAACATAATTACCATTTTTTTTAACAGGTGTCACATAATATTTCGTAGATGCAATCTCATTTAAAAAGGTTCTGCCATCTAAATTTTTATAATTATATGCCCCTTTATTTACCAATGCCATTTCTGAAAAAAGCTGTGCCGGTAATTTTCCTGACAGACTCCAGTAGAAATTTGTAGAATGCAGCTTGCTTTGTAAAGTAGAATTCCTTTCTACTAATGATTCATTCGATTCATAGCGAAAAAAACTATCATCATTAGATACTGCTTTAGAAATCGCCTTATCTGCCGGACTTCTCAAATTTTTTCTGACATGCTCTATTGATGCAAATTCTGTTTTTCTTTTTGAATCGTTTGACTTATAAAAAATATTCTGTGTATTTAAATGAATTGTCATTACTACAAGTACACACATAAGCAACTGTAATCCGGTAAAATATGTTTTATTTTGTCTAAATCTGCTCCTGGATAATACTGAACTAATTCCTACTATTAACAGATTAAACCCGATTAGAGAAGTATATCCAGATAATTCTGTTTTAAAATTCTCACCTAAAATATAATAATTATATGCTAATAAACCTGCCATTATCAGAAAAACACCTGCAAATGCTTTCTTTTTCATAGCAAATAACGCATCCCATTCAATAACTACAATATACGATAATAAGAAAACGTAACTAAACATCCAGCGATTAGACGCATAGGAAAATCCGTTAAAAACTTTTCCTGCTGCCGGAATAAGCAAGCACAATGTTAATATAAGTAAGCCTATCTTAATTTCTGTATTTTCTTTTCGTTTTATGCATAATAAATAAACACAACAGAGCACAATACTACATACTGCTAACATCGTATGATGTGTTCCCCTGTTAACAGCAATCAGCATTTTCGGTAAGTCTTGATAAAATGTCTTCTCATACAGTAATTGAAAAGGCTGTCCTGAACCATCTCTGCTATTATTAGCAAACAGATTCAAAATTGGAAGGAAGATGAAAGCTCCCATCAAAACGCCTGTAATCGCATAAAGCATCATATGTACCAGTTTATTTAAGAACCGTTTTATATTTTTAATGCCATATATACTAAACATACGAATAAATAAATACAATACCGCATTCAATGCAATCATATACATAAAATAGAAATTGCTTACTGTACATATAAATACTATGAATATGAAGAGTGCCGGGGATTTATCTTCTAAAATCTTCTCAATTCCAATAAGAAGAAATGGCAGATATATAAATGAATTTATGAAAAAAGGATGGTGAAACCCCATAATCAATATATATGTTGAAAAAACATATAATACTGCTCCCGTCAATACGGCTATTTTGGTAGTTCTCTTTTTATAGAAGCAATAAACTGAAAAAGATATTCCTGCCAAATACATGCGAAACAATATCATCATATCGTAAAAATGTACCATATACTGATCCGGCACAAATACAGAAAAGAAACAAAGCGGATCTCCTATCACATAGTAATGGAGTGTTGTCATAATATCACTCCCATATCCAATTGAAAAACTCCACAATGGCACCTCCAGCCTGTGTTTAAAAAAAAGATTCCTCACTATCTGCTGAAGCCAGTCAGAGTAAAACTGCAGTGCATGGATATGCTGTGCCCATCCATCTACTTTCCATACAAAAGAAAGTCCGTCCTGCCAGAATCGATAAAATAATAAAATGATCATAGATGTGAATACCATTGTATATATCACCAAATATGAACTATAGTCTTTTTTACAGTAAGATTTTTTCATTGATTTTCTCCTATATTATAAATATTTTTATATCAATGTCTTTTTCATTTATGCTATTTATTATATAACATTTTTATATATATAAAAAGACTTTTCTACTGATTCATAGAATCAATAAAAAAGCCTTTTATATTACGTTCTATATTATTCTGTTAAAAATCCGGTATACTGACGTACTAATGTCTGAGATTCAATCTGTTTCATTGTCTCTAATACTACACCAGCGATAATGATGATAGATGTTCCTCCGAAGGAGACATTCGCACCAAAGTATCCATTAAAGAAAATCGGAATCACTGCAACGATACAAAGACCAACTGCACCGATAAAAATAATATAAGTTAAAATTGAATTTAAATAATCAACGGTTGCTTTACCAGGACGAACTCCTGGAATGTAACCACCCTGCTTCTTCATATTATTGGATATTTCTAATGGATTAAATGTAATCGATGTGTAGAAATATGCAAATATTACGTTAAGAACCAGGTAAACGATTAAACCAATTGACCAGTTCCAATGATCTGGATTACACCAGTTGGACTGATTTAATGCATTAAAAATAAATCCTGCAGTTCCTTTTGGATTGGCTCCAACAAGCTGCTTAATTACCAGTGGGAACTGTAACAGTGAGGAAGAAAAGATGATTGGCATTACATTTGCCGTATTTACTTTTACAGGTAATGTTGATCCTAATCCTCCAAGCTGGCTTCCACCCTGGATTTTTCTTGAATACTGCACAGGGATTCTTCTCTCTGCATCATTTAAAATAATTGTAAGAATAATTGTTCCAATGATGACAAGGAAAATAATCACTCCGGCAATAATTACGTTGCTAATCTGTTTACCTTCCATAAATTTCTGGTACAGATTATATAAATCACTTGGCATACGGGAAACGATGTTACAAAGTAAGATGATGGAAATACCGTTTCCTACACCTTTATCTGTAATCTGTTCTCCAAGCCACATAACAAAGACGGAACCTGCTGTTAAGCAGACAATCATCTCCATTACAATCAGCGGACCATAGTTTGACAAAAGACCCTGTTTTCCAAAGCCAATTGCCAAACCAGCACTTTCAAGAACGGAAAGTGCAAGCGTAACAAATCTTGTGATATTGTTAATCTTTTTACGTCCGTCCTCGCCATCACGATACAGCTCTTCCAATGCCGGAATGGCAATGGTAAGAAGCTGAATGATGATAGATGCTGTGATATATGGTGTTACGTTTAACGCGAACAGTGACATAGATTCAAATGATCCGCCAGTAAAGGAATTCAACAGGTTAAAAGAATCTCCTAACAATGAGTTTAAATACTGGCTGATTGTATCAGTGTCAATTCCCGGTATTGGAAGCTGACTGCCCAATCGGCAGATAACTAAAACTACTAATGTAAATAGGAGTCTCTTTCTAATATCCTTCACTTTCAGAGCATTTCTGAGAGTTTCGAACATTAAATCACCTCAGCTTTTCCGCCAGCAGCTTCAATCTTAGCTACAGCACTCTTAGAGAATGCGTTAACCTGAACTGTAAGCTTCTTGCTTAATTCTCCGTTTCCAAGAATTTTAACACCATCAAAGGTATTTTTTACTAAACCACTTTCGATTAAAGTATCGATTGTTACAACGCTATCTGCTTCGAATCTCTCAAGTTCGGAAACATTGATTGCGATGATTTTCTTTGAGTTGATGCAAGTGAAGCCTCTCTTAGGAAGTCTTCTGTATAAAGGCATCTGTCCACCTTCAAAACCTACACGAACTTTTCCGCCAGAACGAGATTTCTGACCTTTCTGTCCTCTGCCTGCAGTCTTTCCGTTTCCTGAACCATGTCCACGACCTACACGGAAAGCATCGCTGTGTTTGGAACCTGCAGCAGGATGTAAATTAGATAAATTCATTTACGGGTACCTCCTTATCTGCAATTAAATTTCTTCAACTTTTACCAAGTGTCTAACATGCCAAATCATTCCGCGTACAGCATCGTTGTCAGGCATTTCAACTGTTTTGTTGACTTTCTTAAGTCCTAATGCTTCTACAGTTGCTCTCTGTTTAGGAATAGCACCGATAGGAGACTTAACTAATGTGATTTTTAATTTATCTGCCATCTTTCTTTCCTCCTTTTACAGTTCGTCAACTGATTTGCCACGAAGTCTTGCAACTTCTTCTGGAGTCTTAATCTCTTTAAGACCAGCGATTGTAGCAAGTACTACGTTCTGTTTATTGTTAGAACCTAATGCTTTGGAACGGATATTCTTATATCCTGCAAGTTCAAGAACCGCACGAGAAGGACCTCCGGCGATGATACCGGTACCTTCTGGAGATGCTTTTAATAAAACTTCTGCACTTCCAAATTTTCCAATGAAATCATGTGGGATGGAACCTACTTCATTTACAGGAACCTTAACCAGTTTCTTCATAGCGTCTTCTTTTCCCTTACGGATAGCTTCAGGAATTTCAATCGCTTTACCTAAACCAGCTCCAACATGACCGTTTTTATCACCAACTACTACTAAAGCAGCGAAACGCATATTACGTCCACCTTTTACTACCTTAGTAACACGTTTGATTGATACTACTGTTTCTTCTAATTCTAATTGACTAGCATCAATTAATTCGCGCTTCATGTTATATCCTCCTTGTTTAGAAATTAAGACCAGCTTCACGGGCTGCATCTGCCAGTGCCTGAATCTTACCCTGGTAAATGAAACCTCCTCTGTCGAAGACAACTGTTGTGATACCTTTTTCAATTGCTCTCTTAGCAATTACTGTTCCTAAATGAGCTGCTGCTGCAACATCATTAGTTTTTTCAAGCTCTGCCTTAACTTCTTTCTGTACTGTAGAAGCTGAAACAAGAGTTTTTCCAACGGTATCATCAATAATCTGAGCATACATATGATTGTTGCTTCTGAATACGGCTAAACGTGGAGTAGAAGCAGTTCCGCTGATGCGGTTACGAAGTCTTCTATGTTTTTTAGCACGAACTTCACTTCTTGATTTTTTATTAATCATTCTTACTTCCTCCTAATTATTTCTTACCTGTCTTGCCGACTTTACGTCTGATTACTTCATCAGCATACTTGATACCTTTTCCCTTGTAAGGTTCTGGTTTTCTCTTTTCTCTGATTTCAGCTGCGTACTGTCCAACTTTCTGTTTGTCAATTCCTTTGATAGTGATCTTGTTCTGTCCGTCTAATACAGACTCAAGACCTTCAGGATCTTCCATTTCTACAGGATGAGAATATCCAAGAGAAAGAATAAGTTTCTTGCCCTGTTTCTGAGCTCTGTAACCAACACCGTTGATTTCAAGAACTTTTTCGTATCCCTTTGTAACACCTGTTACCATATTTGCAACCAGAGTTCTTGTAAGACCATGTAAAGATTTCATTTTCTTTAAATCGTTAGGTCTTGTAACAACTACCTGATTATTTTCAACTTTAATGTCCATTTCTACTGGAAGACTCTCTGTGAGTGTTCCTTTAGGACCCTTTACAGTCACAACGTTGTTCTCTGCAACAGTAACTTCAACACCTGCAGGGATTTCAACTGGTAATCTACCAATTCGTGACATATTGCACCTCCTTAAATTGTCGGAAAAGACCATGTCTTTTCTGTTTTCAGTAGTATATATATCTCTCATCGTCTTAGCGATGAGCTTTTCAGAAAAGGCTTTTAATAAAGCCTTTCATCTTAAGCTAATCCCGTAACCTGTACGGTTAATGTAATGCAGTTCTTAAAGAACTACCATACAAATGCTAATACCTCTCCACCTACGTTCATAGAACGAGCTTCTTTGTCTGTAACAACACCTTTGTTTGTGGAGATGATTGCAACACCTAAACCACCAAGTACTTTTGGCATATTTTCAACGTCTGCGTATACTCGAAGTCCTGGTTTAGAGATTCTCTTTAATCCAGAAATAATTCTTTCATTCTTATCAGCACCGTATTTTAATGCAATACGGATTGTCTTAAATGCACCATCCTCGATGATGTCATAACCTTTGATATATCCTTCTTTTAAAAGAATATCAGCGATGGAAATTTTCATTTTAGATGCAGGAACATCTACTGTATCGTGTTTTGCAGTATTTGCATTACGAATTCTAGTAAGCATATCTGCAATTGGATCGCTCATTGTCATTATTAGCTGCCTCCTTCCTAATATTTCTACCAGCTTGCTTTTTTAACTCCAGGAATCTGACCTTTGTATGCTAATTCACGGAAACAAATTCTGCAGATTCCGTATTTTCTTAAATAAGCATGTGGGCGGCCACAAATTTTGCAACGAGAATATTCTCTAGATGAGAATTTCTGTTTACGCTGCTGTTTAATTTTCATTGCTTTCTTAGCCATTAGAAATCCTCCTAACTATTTTGCGTACGGCATTCCAAATAAAGTAAGTAATTCACGAGCTTCTTCATCAGTATGAGCTGTTGTAACGAAGATAACATCCATACCTCTAACTTTGTCTACCTGATCGTACTCGATTTCAGGGAAGATTAACTGCTCTTTAATACCAAGTGCGTAGTTTCCTCTTCCGTCGAACGCGTTAGGATTAACACCTCTAAAGTCACGTACACGTGGTAAAGCAAGATTAATAAGACGATCAGCGAATTCGTACATCTTGTCGCCTCTTAAAGTTACTTTACATCCGATTGGCATTCCTTCTCTTAACTTGAAGTTAGCAACGGATTTCTTTGCTTTACAAACTACAGCTTTCTGACCTGTGATTTTTTCCATATCACCGATTGCAGAGTCTAATAATTTATGGTTTTCTTTTGCATCACCAACACCCATGTTTACAACGATCTTAACGAGCTTTGGAATCTGCATTTCATTTTTATAGCCAAATTTTTTCATCATGGCAGCCTTAATCTGGCTGTCATACTGTTCTTTCAGTCTAGTCAACTTCGGTCAGCCTCCTCTCTTAAATTAGTCGATTACTTCGCCAGTTGATTTTGCGAAACGTACTTTCTTTCCATCTACAAACTTGAAACCAACTCTTGTAGGCTGTCCGTTATGGAGAAGCATAACGTTAGATACGTCGATTGCTGCTTCTTCCTGAACGATTCCGCCTGCCTGATTCTGCATGCTTGGTTTTGTATGTTTTGTAGCCATGTTGATGCCTTCTACAACAACTTTATGATTCTTAGCGTCAACGGAAAGAACCTTTCCTTCTTTATCAATATCTTTACCGGCAATAACTTTTACCATGTCATTTCTTTTAATTTTCTGAGCCACAGTAGTTACCTCCTTATAATACTTCCGGTGCTAAGGAAACAATCTTCATGAATTTCTTCTCACGAAGTTCTCTAGCAACTGGTCCAAAAATACGGGTTCCTCTTGGATTCAGATCATCTTTGATGATAACTGCAGCATTTTCGTCAAATTTGATGTAAGAACCATCTTTACGACGAGCGCCTTTTTTTGTACGTACAACTACGGCTTTAACTACGTCACCTTTTTTTACAACACCGCCTGGTGTTGCATCTTTAACTGTAGCAACGATAGTGTCACCGATATTAGCATATCTTCTTGTTGAGCCACCCATAACACGGATACAAAGAAGTTCTTTTGCTCCAGTATTATCAGCAACTTTAAGTCTAGATTCCTGTTGGATCATACTATATCTCCTTCCGTGCTAACTATTTAGCCTTCTCAACGATTTCAACAAGTCTCCATCTCTTATCTTTAGATAAAGGTCTTGTTTCCATTACTTTTACTCTGTCACCAATTCTGCACTCATTGTTTTCATCATGAGCTTTTAATTTATAAGTTCTTTTTACGATCTTGTTATATAAAGGATGTTTTACGTTGTCTGTTACACTTACAACGATTGTTTTATCCATTTTATCGCTTGTTACGAGACCTACACGAGTTTTTCTAAGGTTTCTTTCCACAACAAATTCCTCCTTCCCGATTACTCAGCACTATTCTGTTCAGCAATAATTCCCTGGATTCTGGCAATATTTCTTCTGACTTCTTTAATTCTGCTGGTGTTATCTAACTGATTTGTTGCGTTCTGGAATCTCAAATTAAATAATTCCTTCTTAGCAGCTACTAATTCTTCATTAAGTTCTGCGATGGATTTTGTTCTTAAATCTTCTACATACTTAGTTGTTTTCACTGTTATCACCGCCTTCTAAATCTGCACGAGATACGATCTTACATTTTACAGGTAATTTATGCATTGCAAGACGTAAAGCTTCTCTCGCTGTTTCTTCAGGTACTCCAGCAACTTCAAACATTACACGACCTGGTTTAACTACTGCTACCCAATATTCCAGTGAACCTTTACCAGAACCCATACGAGTTTCTGCAGGTTTTGCTGTAACCGGTTTATCTGGGAAAATCTTAATCCAAACTTTACCACCACGCTTCATATAACGAGTCATGGCTACACGGGCTGCTTCGATCTGGTTGGATTTAATCCAACATGGATCACAAGCTACCAGTCCGAAATCACCATAAGTGATAGCTGTTCCTTTTGTAGCTTTTCCAGCCATGGAACCGCGGAACTGTTTACGACGTTTTACTCTTTTAGGCATTAACATTATTTATCGCTCCCTTCCTTAGTTTCCTTTGTAGGAAGTACTTCACCATGGTATACCCAAACTTTAACACCAACTTTTCCATAAGTTGTGTTAGCTTCAGCGAAACCATAATCAATATTTGCTCTAAGTGTCTGCAGTGGAATTGTTCCCTCGCTGTAGAACTCTGTACGGGCCATATCAGCTCCGCCTAAACGACCGGAACAAGATGTCTTGATTCCTAATGCACCGTTTCTCATAGTTCTCTGCATACAGGACTTCATTGCACGACGGAAGGAAATACGATTCTCTAACTGCTGTGCGATGTTCTCAGCTACTAACTGAGCATCTTTATCTACATCAAATCTCTTAACTTCTTTGATTTCGATGATGAGTTTCTTTCCTGTAAGTTTTTCAAGTTCTTTCTTTAACTCATCGATTGCAGAACCGCCACGTCCGATAACGATACCCGGTTTTGCTGTATGAATAATGATCTTTACACGATCAGAAGCACGTTCGATTTCTGTTCTAGAAATTCCTGCGCTGTATAAACGATTTTTAATATATTTTCTGATTTTATCATCTTCAACAAGATTGTCTGCGAAATCTTTTTCTGCATACCATCTTGAATCCCAATCCTTGATGATTCCGACTCTTAAACCATGAGGATTAACTTTCTGTCCCATTGTAAACCTCCTTATCTTTCATCCAGAACAACAGTAATATGGCACTGTCTCTTTTCGATTCTGTAAGCACGGCCCTGTGCTCTAGGCTGTATTCTCTTCATTGTAGGTCCTTTATCTGCGTAACACTCTGCTACATAAAGGTTCTCTCTATTCATGCCATTATTGTTCTCTGCGTTTGCAATGGCAGATTTTAATAACTTTCCAATGATTTCTGAAGCATATCTTGGATTATATTCTAAAATTCCTAAAGCTGTTTCAACATCTTTACCTCTGATGGCATCAAGTACGAAACATGCTTTTGTTACAGAACATCTAGCATAAGAAAGCTTAGCAGATGGTCTGTTATCTTTATTTGCATTTCTCTCTCTCTTAATCTGGGATCTATGTCCTTTTGCCATGGATGAACCCTCCTTTCAGGCTGTTATCTATCTAACTTTACTCTTCTTTTCGTCTTTTCCATGTCCTCTGTATGTTCTGGTTGCAACGAATTCTCCTAATTTGTGTCCAACCATATCTTCTGTAACATATACAGGTACATGTCTTCTTCCATCATGAACTGCGAAGGTATGACCTACGAAGGATGGGAAGATAGTGGAACGGCGGGACCATGTCTTAATGACACCCTTGTCGCCGGACTGATTCATCGCATCTACTTTTTTTAATAAACTTGCATCAGCAAATGGTCCTTTTTTTAATGAACGAGCCATGAGTTACCTCCTTAATTATTTAACGTTCTTTCCGTCTCTTGTTCTTACAATCAATTTGTTAGAATGTTTGTTTTTCTTTCTTGTCTTCAAGCCGAGTGCCGGTTTACCCCATGGAGTACATGGACCTGGACGACCGATACTAGCCTTACCTTCTCCACCACCGTGTGGATGATCGTTAGGGTTCATAACAGAACCACGAACTGTAGGACGGATTCCCATGTGACGTTTACGTCCTGCTTTACCAATGTTGATAAGGTCATGTTCGATGTTTCCAACCTGACCGATTGTAGCACGACAGTTTAAAGGAACCATTCTCATTTCTCCGGATGGAAGTCTTAATGTTGCATATTTTCCTTCCTTAGCCATAAGCTGTGCGGAGTTACCAGCGGAACGAACTAACTGAGCTCCTTTTCCAGGATGCATCTCAATGTTGTGAATTTCTGTACCAACTGGGATATTCTCAAGTGGAAGGCAGTTTCCAACATGAATTTCAGCGTCTGGGCCGTTCATGATTGTTGCGCCAACCTCTAATTTGTTAGGTGCAATAATGTAGGACTTCTGTCCATCTACGTAACAGATTAAAGCAATGTTTGCTGTTCTGTTTGGATCGTATTCGATAGCAACAACTTTTGCTGGAATACCATCTTTATTTCTCTTGAAATCGATTAATCTATATTTCTTCTTAGCACCGCCACCACGATGTCTAACTGTGATTTTTCCCTGGTTGTTACGGCCGGAATTCTTCTTTAAAGAATAAGTGAGGGATTTCTCAGGAGTTTTCTTTGTGATCTCTGAAAAATCAGAACCGGTCATATGTCTTCTGGAAGGTGTATATGGGTTATAAGTTTTGATTCCCATTACTTTCACTCCTTTCGTTTCCGAATATTTAATATCACGCTTTTATGCGTATAATTTCCTGTTATCTTTAAATCTTACAGACCTTCAAAAATCTGAATATCTGCACTATCCTGTGTTAACTGAACAATGGCTTTTTTCTTAGCAGCAGTTCTTCCGTAAACCATGCCTCTTCTTTTCTTTTTACCATTTAAGTTCATTGTGTTAACTTTAGCAACTTTAGCACCTTCGAACATTCTCTCAACTGCTTCTTTAACCTGAGTCTTAGTTGCATCTGGATTTACGTAAAATGTGTATTTCTTTTCGCCCATAGCAGTCATACTTTTTTCAGTAACGACTGGCTTTAAGATGACGTCATAATATTTTAAATCTGCCATTATGCGTATACCTCCTCGATTGCTGCAACTGCCTCGCTTGTAACAACAACTGTATCGTATTTAAGAATATCGTATACGTTGATGTTGTTTAATGCAGTAGTTGCTACTTTAGGTAAGTTGTTAGCTGACTTAACCACAACATCGTCTTTTTCTTTTGTTACGATTAAAGCCTTCTCAACTTTGAGATTATCTAAAACTGCTTTGATCTGTTTTGTTTTAATCTCAGCTAATTTTAACTCATCTAATACGATGAATTTACTTTCATTAACTTTAGATGTTAAAACAGATTTCATTGCGAGCTGTTTTTCTTTCTTATTCATCTTTACGGAATAATCTCTTGGTGTTGGAGCAAATACAACTCCGCCGCCTGTCCACTGTGGAGCACGGATAGATCCCTGTCTTGCATGACCTGTTCCTTTCTGTCTCCATGGTTTTCTTCCGCCGCCTCTTACTTCAGAACGTGTTTTAGCTTTCTGAGTACCCTGGCGTTTATTTGCAAGCTGTGCTACAACAGCCTGATGTACTAAATGTTCATTCACAGGCACTGCAAAGATAGAATCGCTTAATTCGATTGTACCAACCTGAGCACCTTCCATATTATAAACAGATACTGATGCCATTTGTAAGTCCTCCTTCCTTAAGCGCCTACGCTTTTACTGCTGCTTTTAATGTTACTAAAGACTTCTTAGGTCCTGGAACGGATCCTTTTACTAAAATAACATTATTTTCTGCATCTATTTTAACTACTTCAAGATTCTGGATAGTAATCTGTACATGTCCCATCTGTCCAGGCATTTTCTTACCTTTCATTACTTTAGATGGGTCAGATGCCATACCATTGGAACCTGCATGACGATGGTATTTGGAACCATGTGTCTTAGGACCTGTATGCTGTCCATGTCTCTTGATAGCTCCCTGAAAACCTTTACCTTTTGAAATAGCAGTTGCATCAACTTTATCACCAGCTTCAAAAACATCAACTGTGATTTTCTGACCTAATTCGTAATTCTCTGCATCGTCTAATTTAAATTCTTTGACGAATCTCTTAACAGATACTCCTGCTTTTTCGAAATGTCCTTTCATTGGCTTTGTGGATAACTTTTCTCTCATATCCTGGAAGCCAACCTGTACGGCACTGTAACCGTCATTTTCAACTGTTTTAACCTGTGTTACTTCACAAGGTCCAGCCTGTAATACTGTAACCGGAATTAATTCACCATCTTCTGCGAAGATCTGAGTCATACCGATTTTTGTTGCTAAAATAGCCTTCTTCATTTCGTCTTCCTCCTAATTTTCTACAGCGGATTGCTTCAAACATCTGATGCAATCATTCTAGTCTACAGCGGATTACCCTCTCAAAATGTCTTACGTTCTAGCCTGGATAATCATACTAGCTATAGGACATAAAATTATTTCTGTTTCATCTTGATGTCGATGTAAACACCTGCTGGCATTTCGAGTCTTGATAATGCATCAACTGTCTTCTGTGTTGGTGTGATGATATCAATTAATCTCTTGTGTGTTCTCTGCTCGAACTGCTCTCTGGAATCTTTGTATTTGTGAACCGCTCTAAGAATTGTAACTACCTCTTTCTTAGTTGGCATCGGTACTGGACCGCTCACCTTAGATCCTGTTTTCTTTACAGTTTCGATGATGCTCTTTGCGGATGCATCGATTAACTGATGATCATACGCCTTCAACGTGATTCTCATAATTTGACTTGCCATAAAAAAAGTCGCCTCCTTTTCGCACTTAATCTAGTACGACAAGCGGTGACTGTACACTCCTCCGTGTGTATCATCTATGATACCACACTGCGTCTCTACGCTGAATTTGTAGATTGTAAATATTGTACAGTGACTTGTCGCCAGTTTCTAAACTTGACATTCGCTCCACGGAAAACCTGCGACGGATTTTTCCATCACAGCAACCTCGCGCTTCTTTGCTATCATGTCACACAACGCTTTTTATTATACACGATTTTTCCAAGAAATCAAGTACTTTTTTAAAAAACTTTTGAAGTCGTATCAAGAAGTTTTTTGTGCAGATTGACGAATAGTGGCTTCGGTGGGGTGTTGGCAGGGCTGACGAAACCTTAGACTTTCTATTAGGAGAAATGTGACTTTCGTCGCGGCGCGTTGAATGTTCGCTTATACGCTCGCATCCAACGCTTGCTCCCAGGCCACATTTCTCCTAATAGAAAGTCTAAGGTTTCTGTCTTCTGCAGCTCCGTTTTGAAGCACTTTGTTTTGTCACGTTGAGTAATTAACTACCGCTTATGCAGTATGGCTTTGCTCAAAAGCTTTTTGAATCCTCTTCTTTCCTTAGTATACTTCTCAATGCGCTTTCAATAGCTGAAAGGCTTTTATACTTGCTTCTTAGTGTGCTTCCTCAATAGCTGAAAAGCTTCTATACTTGCTTCTTAGTGTGCTTCCTCAATAGCTGAAAAGCTTTTATACTTGCTTCTTAGTGTGCTTCCTCAATAGCCGAGTAAACTTTTTGATTTATCGGGAAGTATTTGAGGAATGGGTCAGATGTCTGTGGGAAATCTTTTGATTTTTTCTATCCTTCATCTACTCGCTATATTCTTCATTCAGTATTGTGAATTTATCTTTGAGTCCTTTGGTGACGGTGACTTTTTTATTCTGGTCGATGAAGATGCCTTCGGCTCCGTAGGTTTCTAAAAGTTTTTGGCCTTTTTCTTTGCCGAGGACGAAACAGGCAGTGGAAAGACCGTCAGAGAGTAAGCCGTTGTCGCTTACTACTGTTACGGAAATCAGGCTGCTTTCTGCTGGATAGCCGGTTGCGGGGTCTAAAATGTGGTGATATCTTTTTCCATCCTGCATAAAATACTTTTCGTAGTCTCCGGATGTGGAGACGTTGGTTGTGCCAGAGAGGGATAGAACACCCATGGCTTCGCCCTCCTGTCCTCTTGGGTTTTGTACGGCCACGTTCCAATTGCTGCCGTCTGCCTTGCTTCCATATAAGAGGATGCTGCCTCCAACAGCGATGACCGCTCCGCTTACTTCTTTTTGTTGTTTTAAATAGTTCTGTGCTACATCGCAGGCGATTCCTTTGCCTACTGCTCCAAGGTCAAGAGTGCATTGGTCTTCTATATATATAGAAGAAACACTTTCATCTGTATTAGTCTTTTTATCTGTAGTCTCTGATGTTTCTTCATTTAGAGCTATATTGTCGGTCGCATTCTCAGCTTCATTGTTTACCATGTTATTAGCTGTATTCTGGGCGGTACTATTTGTCGTGTTATTGTCTGTATCTTTGGCTGCATCTCCATTTTTATCTGTATTATCTTTTATATCTTTATCTACGTTCTTTTTAGTAATAGCTGTATTCTGGGATTCTGCTTTCTCCAGATGTATCTTAGTATACCCAGTATCTTTTAAAGTATTCTTTATTTCCTGTTTTGACGGAACTTTCGGGTTATCCCCTTCTATGTTCCACAGCCTTGTGAGCCTGCCGATGGTCGGATCAAAGGCTCCGTCACTTCGCTTTGCAAGTTCTAAAGAATCCTCTACCCATGAAGTCATATCAGAATCCAGTTTAGTTTTTGTGCCTTTTTGTGCATCGGCATTAATTCGGGAAACAACGCTGCTATCTTCTCTCCAGGAAAGCTGGTCTTTTTCAAGTTTATCAAGTTCTTCCTTTATATCTTGGGTAACGTTTTTTGTTCCGTATATTTTTTCACTTAATACGGTACTCATAACGAAGTCGGTTTTGCTGTATTCCTGCGGTGAAGTAGTTGATGTAGAAGTATCTGCTGTTGTTTGTTCGGATGCTGATTTCGTATTTCCCTTATCAGAAGAACATGCTGTCATAGATAAAAGTAAGCATCCTGCCATAATAATCGATAAAATTCGTTTTTTCATGTTAAATATCCCATTTCTCCTGTCTACTATCTATACTCCTCTCTGCAATACCCTCTTTCCGGCTTACTTCCTTTAAAATTAAGGTAAGTCTCACCTTCTAATGTCTTCCACCAGAACGCTCCATTCTCCAGTATCATATAACTGTGTTCCGAATTTTCCTTAGGAATAGATACAGAGCCTGGATTCATGTAAGTATAACTTTCATGTACTCTGCATACTGGAACGTGGGTATGTCCATGCAATAATATCAAACCCTCCTGTGTCTTTTCAAACATCGGCGGCAGCTTCTTTTCATTAAAATGATGACCATGTGTCACAAAGATATTCAAATCTCCCTCTGTGATCATCGCATAGTCTGCCATAATCGGGAACTCTAATACCATCTGGTCTACTTCTGCATCGCAGTTTCCCCGAACACAAAGAATCTTTTCTTTTATATTATTAAGCAGCTCTATTACTTTTTTCGGTGCATATCCTTCTGGCAGGTCATTTCGTGGTCCATGATAGAGGATATCTCCTAACAAAAGTAATTTATCTGCCTGTTCTCTTTCAAATGCCTTAAGCATCTTCTCGCAGTAAAATGCGGAACCATGTATATCTGATGCAATCATCCATTTCATTGTATTTTTCTCCCTGTTTTTCTGTCTGATTTTGTGTATCTGATTTTGCGAGGAAATCAAAATTCCAACTGTACTTTTTTGTATTATATACTTGATTTCATAACAGGTAAAGTCCTTTGTTTTGATTGGTTTGGCAGAAGATCTTCCAGAAAAAGAAGAAAGATATGAACTTCATCGTTTACTTGGAGCGTTATTATCTGCTAAACTGGATGTAAATACGAAATTAGATATTATAGGAAATGAATTTGATATTCCATTGGAAAGTGACATTAGAAAGGATGTGAATGATATGTGTAATCTGAGTCAGGGAATTAAGGAACAGGCATATGCAGAGGGATTAGCAGAAGCCATTATTAAGTTAAGCAAAAAGGGCTATAATGCAGCGCAGATAAGTGATTTATTAGATATGGAAGTTGAGCAGGTACGGGAAATTATAGAGAATGAGTAATCCAATCTAATAGATAAAAAAGAAACCGACATAACGCCGGCTTCAAAAGAGAGGAACGTATGAAAAAATCTATCAAAAATCTGTTGTTGTTTTTGATGATTTTATGATACTGGAAATTTGTGAACAGGTTGTGAGCAAAGAATGAAGATAATCTGACAAAACAAAAATCACTGACGTTTTTCTGTAAGAAATAAGAAATGGAATGAGTCAGTAGTATTATCAGTAATATTAATAGTAGACCATTAGGTTTGGCAATCATATAGAAGTGACTGCCAGCCTAACGGTCGTTTCATAGATAGGTAATCCTATTTTCCCAATAACTGTATCACATTTTCTGTTTCTTCGTAACACGCTCCTTCTATAGCAATATCATTCTCAGAATATTCGCCCACTCCTGCTTTAATATGATACACATCCCCATCTGAGGTGTAAGCCAGTGCTGTAAGATTGTAATCGTGGAACTCGTCTTGTCTTTTATCAAGTTTTTTAACTGCCTTTATAAACTGTTCTGTTTTCTTTGCAGAAAGCTGGTATTCCTCATTATTATATTTTACTACGATTCTCTCAATCTTATCAAAGTCTGTCGTAGATAATACTCTGTATCCAACATGATTTGTAATAAATTCTACGAGTTTCTTATTCGGTCCTATTCGATAATCTTCTCCCTGAGAATCATAAAAATGCAGTATATTTCCTTTAAAAGTATTCAGCCATACATTCTGCACTTCTCTACGACTATTTTTATAGACAATACAGATTTTTGCATATTTCTCCTGCGTATCATCCTTAACACCATAATTGCCGAGCGAATCGCCATCTTTTAAAATAGGACTTTCTTCAATAAGATTTATCAATTCAAGCACCTCTTTTTTATTTAAAGACAGAAAAGTATCATCTTCAGAAAAAGTAGTATATGTTACAGAAAGCACCTTACACTCCGGAAAAAGAAATCTCTGATCATTTTTTACTATAGAAACAGCATCCCTATCATTTCCTTTTAATTCTATATCATCATATTCTCCAAGTTCTAACAAATTTCTAACCTCATCTGAAATATCATTTGAGGCTTCTGTAGTAACACCTGTATCATTTACGGATGTAGAAACACTTTCCTCTTTTTTATTATGACAGGCTGATAAAATACACATGATTAAAATTATTGCAATACAACTATACCTTCTTTTCATTTTGTAACCACCCCTCTATGAATATCTAAAATATCATCCTATTCAGTGTTATATTTCTACAATACCTATTTTTCTATATCCTGTCAAGAATTTCGCAAACTTTTAGAATTTGCCGCAGGCAAAAGAGACGCCCCCGAAGAGAGCATAGCTCCTATATTTGTGACTTTAGTCGCGGCGGTTTGAGGAATCTTCTAATTACTCTATATAGAATATCATTAAAAATGCACATATTACAGAATGCGATTATTCTCCATTTATAAAGCCACATCAAAAGGAAACTGAAAAAGGAAATTTTTGGTAAATAAAAAGAAAAAGTATTTGCTATGAAGATATAGCATGAGCTATAATGAAAGTGACAAAATAAGATATTTTCATTGTAGTAGAAAGGAGCGTATCTGTGGACAAAGATATTAAGAAATCAATATCAGCGACCGATAAAGATGCACAATATGATGAAAAGGCAAAGAATCTATTGGGGCATAAAATTATACTTGCACACATACTTGTAAAGACGATTGACGAATTTAAGGGTATGAATCCGAAAGATGTCGTGCAGTATATTGAAGGAGAACCATATATTAGCACAGTTCCGGTAGATGCAGGAAGCACAAATGTAGAAAAAGAACAAAACGGAGAAAAAGTAACTGGATTAAATACAGAAAACAGCGAGCTTAATGAAGGACTGGTACGGTTTGATATTATATTCTATGTGCGGATGAAAGATGGCTTATCACAGGTTATTGTGAATATAGAAGCACAGAAAGCAGAACCATCGGCATATGATATAATAAATAGAGCAGTCTTCTATATTAGCAGAATGATTTCCTCACAGAAAGGCAGAGAGTTTATAAAGTCCAATTATAATGATATAAAACGAGTATATTCCATATGGGTTTGTATGAGTATGTCGCAAAATTGTATGAATTATATTCATTTTACACAGGAAAGTGTAGTCGGTACCTATCAGTGGAAAGGTGACATAGACCTTGCAAATATTGTCTTGATTGGTTTGGCAGAAGATCTTCCAGAAAAAGAAGAAAAATATGAACTTCATCGTTTACTTGGAGCATTATTATCTGCTAAACTGGATGTAAATACGAAATTGGATATTATAGGAAATGAATTTGATATTCCATTGGAAAGTGACATTAGAAAGGATGTGAACGATATGTGTAATCTGAGTCAGGGAATAAAAGAACAGGCATATGCAGAAGGGACAGAGAATGGCATTGTGAAGGGAGTTGCTATTGGAAAGCGAGAGGGAATTGCCGAAACCATAATTAAGATGTACCGAAAAGGGTATGAACCAGCGCAGATAAGTGATTTATTAGATATGGAACTAGATGAGATACAGGAAATCATTGAGAATGAGTAAGCCAGTCCAATCTAAAAAAAGAAACCGACATAACGCCGGCTTCTAAAGAGAGGAAAGTATGAAAAATCTATCAAAAATCTGTTGTTGTTTTTGATGATTTTATGATACTGGAAATTTGTGGACAGGTTGTGAGCAAAGAATGAGGATAATCTGACAAAACAGAAATCACTGACGTTTTTCTGTAAGAAATAAGAAATAGAATAAGTTAATAATATTAAAAGTAGACCGTTAGGTTTGGCAATCATATAGAAGTGAGTGCAAGCCTAACGGTCGTTTTCACATAATAGATAGGTAATCCTATTTTTCTAGTAACCGTACTACATTTCCTGTTCCTTTATAACATGCTCCCTCTATAGCAATATCATTCTCAGAATATTCTCCTACACCTGCTTTAATATGATACACATCCCCGTCCGAGGTGTAAGCAAGTGCTGTAAGATTGGAATCGTGGAACTCATCTTGCCTTTTGTCAAGTTTTTTAACTACCTTTATAAACTGTTCTGTTTTCTTTGCAGCAAAACAGAGACTACAACTGTTAAAATTATTTTCCTTTTTGTTTGCAAAATATAACCTCCTAAATTATTTTTTCTCTAACAATTCCGAATTCACTCTGCAAACTGTATATTTTTTAGAATAAACTTTCGGTTTTGTCCAAGATTTCCATTTCCCATTTCTTTTATAACGATATTGAATAAATTGAATAGTTGGTTTTATTTCCTTTTTAGCTCTAATCACATAATATCCATTTTTATGTGCAACTAAACATTTCCCATAAGAACCCGCTGGTTTTCCTAGTGGAACATCAAAACTAACTGTTGTAGATGCATTTCAAAAGATATCCCAAAAGATACACTTGCTGTTTTTCATAAATTTAGAAAGATGAGAATTCAACCAAAAGTCTTCTGCCTAACCAAAAGACTCTTTATAACTTTAGGCAAATTTATCAATCAAAAAATAATATAGCTTCAATTTTACATCTAATGATTTATTATTTAGCGACAATGTAAAGCCACGTATAAAGTAATGATGTTTTTTCATAAAATACATATCATCTTTTATCTGCTTACAATTAAAATTATAATATTTTGTTATTGATTGGAGACTTTCCCACGATTTTTGGATAATTTCATCAAGTGGCTCGGTATAATCAAATAATTCAAAGTATAACTTATACTCAACACTATTTTCATACACATTCAATCCTAAGAAGCTGGGATAATATGAATTTTCTTCTACAACAGCACTGATTTTTTCCAATAAAAGGCCTTTTTGTTTAGTAATATTCCAGTGTTTATGTATTTTTTCAAATAGTACTTTATTATCTCTAAAAATTATGGGTTCTCCCTTTACATCATTTTCATTTTCAAATCTTCTTAATGTAAAATATAATTTAAACTCTTCTATTTTACCATCAGTTACTTTTCTACCTATATGAGATAAATGTTCTTTCCCATCGCCAAAATAACCATCAATCATCTTTATAAATTGCAGAATATTATTTTGCTTATATATATCACGAGAATAAAATTTATTTAGCAACTCCTGTTGTTCTTTTTGTCTATTCGTAATAACTTTATAGTATTCTCTTTGTTTAGAATTAGTATCCAGTGCTATTTCAAAATTGTATATGCCTGACTTCTTATCTTTATCTATGCAAAATCTATAGCATTTTGTCTCAGATGTATTTTTCTCATCATAAGAAATACCAAAGCAATCAATTTCCTCTTTATTATTTAAAATCTCTTTCTGAATAAATTTTGTTAAGTCCATATTTATAGTTTTTTCTCCCTATACAAAATATGCTTTAAAGCCTTATATAATTCAGATATAAAACCTTAAAGCATATCTTTTCATTACATATTATCCATTATAGCAACAACCGGACCAGTCGTACGTATCGCAAGTTTCTCTTCCGCTATTAGGATTAACTGCATTTTCATCTACAATTTCTTTAATAACTGGTTTCTCAAATATCATTTGTAAGCCTCCTTTATTTGAATAGTATTTAACAAAAATATATTTCACATACCGTATATGAAATACATTTGTTATTTAAGTGTAATTATATTAAACAGCACTAGTATTTTTTCTTCCTGAACAGGCAATCATTTAACATTACTCATATCAATTACCAATTCCCAAAATTCCCGATCTTGTTTTCTTTTTTCTTCACACATTTTCAGCCATTCTTCATGTCCAATACCAAGCTCATCTATCCATTTTTTCTGCGCTGCTAATAATAAATTGTATTTTCTAATTAATTTTTCATTTGCAGCAATCGTAGATTTTCGGAAGAAAAAACCTACCTTTTCAAGTTTTGGCTTTGGAATTGGTGTAAAAAGGTATGGAGATAATGCAATAGAATTATATTCTATATCTGCATCATCATTTAAATATCTGGTCACCTTACTGTTTGGATATTTTTTACATGCCCAATCAAAAGTACTTGGTGGAAGTCCATTTTCTACTAATATTTTTATAGCCCGTACATCGCCTCTTTTAAAACATTCTTCATCCATATCATAATCTTGGTCCATAATAAAATAATAATACATAGAATAACTAAAACCGTTTTGAGCCAATAATTCCATGACATCATATGCTCCTAATTGCCATGCTCTCGCAATCAAACCGGAACAATACGCCTGCGGAGTAACGCATTGAAAAGATGTAAAGTTTCCGAAAATACCATGAAATCCATGCTCAATTAAAAGTTGTATTACCTCTTTGTTATCCAGAACATGATATAAAACCCGTTCAAAGGTACATTTATCTACTTTTTCTAGTTCCGCTCCCTGTTGAAAAAGATATTTCATCTGTTTAATATCCTTTTCAAGAATGGCTTTTAATAATGGATTTACAATCGGTCTTGGACTTGCCATATCCTCTTTCTTCCATCCGACTGTCCAATTATAACTAATTTCATCATTAATATTCATCTTAATTCCCCCCAATTAATTTTTCCTTGAAAACTTCATATCGTTGATGAGCTATCTTACATATATTGTCTGGTGCAATCATAGGATTTCCTGTATCAATCTCAAATTCTCCAGGGCAAAAATCACAGTACTTTACAATATGACAGTTAGCACAAGAAAAATCTTTCTCAGCTTTCGGCAATACAAATTTCTCTTCTAAATATTCCCATCCTTCTTTAAAAGTTCCTTTTTTCAGGTCATATCCATTCTTTCTGGAACGAACACACCCATTTAATATTCCATCATATGTAATAAAAAAACCATTTTGTGCAATTCGACATAAATATTTTTTCTTTTCATTCTGTCTCTTAGACAATGTATTATTTCTTTTTTCTTTATAATATTCCTGTATATAGAAATCATTTTTTTCAATCTCTAAAATTGTTTCATTAGACAGCATATGTTCTACAGGTTCCCGATTTCCATCATTATATGGACGAATATGCGTATAGAATTTAAAAGGAACATTTAATTCTTCTGCGATTCTTCGCATACCATCTAAATCATTTACATTCTCCTCTAGTAAAACAGTTTTTAGCTGGAAAGGTATCCCATATTTTTTTAATAAATTCAATCCATTCCTAAATTTATAATAATTTCCCCTACCTTTTGTTACTTTATAATAAGTATTTTCGGAAGCTCCATATATAGAAATATCAATCATCTTAGGCATATACTGCTGAAACAATTTACATTTTTCTTCTGTAATAGACGTTCCATTCGATAAAATCGCAACCAATACTCCTTGTTGACGTATATATTTATAAATATAATCAAAATCTTCTCTCAGCATTGCTTCTCCGCCAGTTAGAAACAAACTAATTACACCCATAGATATACATTCATCTATTATTTCAAGCAATCTACTAGTACTTAAATATTTTCCATTCCGATCTGATGTTTCATAACAATGAACACATTGAAAATTACATCTACTAGTTAATTCTATCCCTCCACTTAGAGGAATTCTTTCTAAAAATAATTTTTCGTTTAATTCTTTTGCCAACACTTTATGTTCACATCTATATAGCATATCGTTTGATTAACCCCATTTTCTCTAATTCACGTACAAAATCTTTAATAGAAGACTTTTCATCCGCTGATAACTTTTTATTAAAATATTGTTCATTTATACTTTCTACTAAGCCATTTACTTCATAAATATCGCACTTTTCCCAAATAAGACTTCCAATTGTATTTAATTCATACATCCATATTCCATTCACTGGATTAGTTGTTGAAATTAGGAATATATATTCAGAAATTTTCCTTAAAACATAATCTTCTTTTTTGAAATAATATTCTTCTTTCAATTTAATATCCCTCTTTATTTTTATTTTGTCCTATAACAGGACATAATAATTTTGTATTCATTCTATCATTGTTTTTGTCCTATGACAAGACATTTTTTATAGAAAAGGAGATTACAGTGGCAAGAATAATTGACAGTAATGAAAAAAATTTAATTGGTAGTAATTTAAAAAATATAAGAAAGAAGCGGCATATGAGTCAGCAGGAACTTGCTGACAAACTAGAAACTTTAGCAATTTATATTTGCAGAGGATCTATTTCCCGCATTGAAGATAAAAGTAGAACTGTTACGGATATTGAACTATATGGATTATCAAAAATTTTAGGTGTTTCAATAGACTCCCTCTTTGAATTACCTTTAGAAGATAATTGATTTTTATCATATATTAAATGATATATCAGAATAGATATGACACATACCTTTTATCCAACTCTCAGCCTCTCCCCTTCCGTTTTAATTCCTCCACTCCAGCCAACACACAGAAAATAGAAAAAAGCCAATATAGAAAATGTAATATGGGAGCAGCAAAAATGCGACTAAGCATTTTCTGCGTCCGCGACGACTTTTACATTTTCTATATTGGCTTTTTTCTATTTTCGTCTGTCTGTCAACGAATTAAATTGTTAACCTAAACATGTTTCTGTCTATGACCAACTCGAAGTCTCGCCATTGCACGAGAAAGGGAAGCCTGTGTATGATAATACTCCTGAATACTCTGTTTCTGACGTATTTTCTCCAAAGCTCTCTCTTTTGCTTCCTGCGCTCTTGCGATATCAATCTCTTCTGGGCGTTCCACGCTTTCTACGAGAAGGGTGACTCGGTTATTAATAATCTCGATGAAACCGATGCCGACTACGGCATACTGCCATTCCTCTTCTCCTTCCGGAAGGAAACGCATCTCTCCTTCATCGACAGCAATAACCATGTTTTCATGATGTGCCAGTACTTCTTTTTGTCCGTCATATCCCGGAACGATAATAGATTGGCATCTTCCTGTAAAAAATACACGATTGGCGGATATGATTTTTAAACTAAATGTATTTGAAGCCATATCTACCCCTCCTAGTTTGCTGCTTTCATTTCCTCAGCTTTTTTCTTTACGTCCTCGATTGTTCCGACGTTGAAGAATGCATTTTCTGGATATTCGTCCATCTCGCCGTCAAGGATTGCCTTGAATCCACGAATAGTTTCTTTTACTGGTACATAAACACCTTTGATACCAGTAAAGTTCTCTGCTACATGGAATGGCTGGGAAAGGAATTTCTGAATCTTTCTGGCTCTGAATACGACTGTCTTATCTTCGTCAGATAATTCTTCCATACCAAGAATAGCGATGATATCCTGTAATTCTTTGTATTTCTGTAATGCTTCCTGTACTTTTCTGGCTACTTCGTAGTGTTCTTCTCCTACGATATCTGCCTCAAGGATACGGGATGAGGATTCCAGTGGATCAACGGCAGGATAAATACCCTGTTCTACAATCTTTCTGGAAAGTACGGTTGTGGCATCCAAGTGAGCAAATGTTGTTGCAGGAGCCGGGTCAGTTAAGTCATCGGCTGGTACATATACGGCCTGTACACTTGTTACGGAACCGTTCTTTGTAGAAGCGATTCGCTCCTGTAATTCACCCATCTCTGTTGCTAAGGTTGGCTGATAACCAACGGCGGAAGGCATACGTCCAAGTAAGGCGGATACCTCGGAACCTGCCTGTGTAAAACGGAAAATGTTATCAATGAATAATAACACGTCCTGTTTCTTTTCATCTCTGAAATATTCTGCCATAGTCAGTCCGGTTTCTGCTACTCTCATACGAGCTCCCGGGGGTTCATTCATCTGTCCAAATACTAAGGCTGTCTTAGCAAGAACTCCGGATTCTCCCATTTCTGTCCAAAGGTCATTACCCTCTCTAGAACGCTCTCCTACACCGGTAAAGATAGAATATCCGCCATGTTCTGTTGCGATATTACTGATCAATTCCTGAATCAGTACGGTCTTACCTACACCGGCACCACCGAACAGACCAATCTTACCACCTTTTGCATATGGTGCAAGAAGGTCGATAACTTTAATTCCGGTTTCAAGAATTTCTACTGCCGGGTTCTGTTCTTCGAATGTCGGAGGTTCTCTGTGAATTACCATCTTTGGAGCATCTTTAATTGGCTCCCCATCATCAATCGTTTCACCGAGTACGTTAAAGAGACGGCCTAATGTTTTCTCTCCAACAGGTACTTTGATACCGCTTCCCTCAGCAGTAACTTCCATATCTCTGTGAAGACCTTCGCTGGCTGCCAGCATAATACATCTTACAACGTGATTACCGATATGCTGTGCAACTTCCATCACACATTTTTTATCTCCATTTTGTACTTCGAGAGCATCTCTGATTGCAGGCAATTCTTGATTTTCAAATTCAACATCGACTACAGGTCCAAGAACCTGAATAATTTTTCCTGTTTTCATCAAAAAAGCCTCCTTATATTATTTCCGCTTTTTATTTCTTCTTTTTCTTCTGCGACTTCGCTCCGGCTATTACCTCGGTAATCTCCTGCGTAATCGCAGCCTGTCTGGCTCTGTTATATTCAATATCCAGTTCCTTTAACATTTGTTTCGCACTGTTTGTCGCACCTTCCATTGCCATCATTCTGGCATTTTGTTCACAGGAAAATGCTTCTACTAATGCACCATACACAAAACCTACTACATAGTTTGGAACGATGTGATCCATAACCTCTTCAGCAGAAGGTTTTAATGCAAGTCCCTCTAATGGGATATCGATTGGAACCGGAATCTTAAAATCTGCTTTTTTCAGTGGCAGGAGCTGTGCAACCTGTGCCTCCTCCTGCATTGCATTTACCATAGTTGTATATATAATGTAAAGTTCATCAAGTTCATTTGCATGGTAAAGCTTTAATAAATCCTCAGCAATTCTTCTGGCACGACTTAAGGATGGATCTTGAACAACAAAATGGAACTGTTTATCAATATTAATTCCTTTTTGCTCAAAGTAATGCCGGCCTAATTCACCGAGAACAAACAGTTTATGATCATCTCTTTTTGCAAGTTCTTCTTCTGCAATTTTTAAAATATTATGATTATAAGAACCAGCCAGTCCCTTATCTGCTGTAATGACGATATAGCCGGCTTTTCTTTTTCTTTCCGGAATCTCTGCATTTGTCTTAAAATAAATACTATTCATATCCGGAAGATGTCTTAAGATTCGGCTCATTTCAGACTGAAGGGTATAGAAATACGGCTCTGTGTCCGCTAACATTTTTTTTGATTTTTTCAGTTTGGAGGAAGAAATCATATACATTGCATTTGTAATCTTCAATGTATCTTTGATGCTTCGCATCCTGTCCTGAATTTCTTTTGCACTTGCCATACCAACACCTGCCTGTTATTTATCAGTGTATTCCTTTGCTGCTTCTATGATCTTTTTAACCAGTTCGTCAGATAAATCTTTCTTTTCTTCGATTTCTTTTCCGATTTCCGGATGTTTGAGATCAAGGTAAGAAAGAATATCTTTTTGATATTTCTTTACTTCTTTTGGCATAACGATATCAAAAATACCATTGTTTGCAAGACATAATGTAATTACCTGCTCATGTAAGGATAATGGGTGGCATAATGGCTGTTTTAACAGTTCCATGATTGCACGTCCATGTGCTAACTGTGCCTTTGTCGCATCATCAAGGTCTGATGAGAACTGGGTAAATACTTCCATCTCTCGATACTGTGCCAGGTCGATACGGATACTTCCGCACGCTTTTTTCATTGCTTTTGTCTGTGCTGCTCCACCTACACGGGATACAGATAAACCAACGTTTACCGCAGGACGCATACCTTCGAAGAAAAGGTTACTCTCCAAGAAAATCTGTCCGTCTGTAATAGAAATTACGTTTGTAGGAATGTAAGCAGATACGTCACCGGCCTGTGTCTCAATGATTGGAAGTGCTGTGATGGAACCTCCACCAAGCTTATCACTAAGACGGCTGGAGCGCTCTAATAATCTGGAATGTAAGTAGAATACATCTCCAGGATAAGCCTCACGTCCAGGAGAACGCTCTAACAGCAGGGAAATCGCACGATAAGCTACCGCATGTTTGGATAAGTCATCATATACGATTAACACATCTTTTCCCTGATGCATGAAATATTCTGCTAACGCGGTACCTGCATATGGTGCAATATACTGCAGGGATGCAGGTTCACTTGCTGTAGAGGATAAGACGATGGAATAATCCATTGCATCATATTTCTCTAAAGTATTTACAATCTTGGCAACACTAGATGCCTTCTGTCCGATTGCAACGTAAATACAGATAACACCTTTTCCTTTCTGGTTAAGGATCGTATCTGTTGCGATAGAAGTTTTACCTGTCTGACGGTCACCGATGATTAACTCACGCTGTCCACGTCCGATAGGAAACATGGAGTCAATGGAAAGAATACCTGTTTCCATTGGAGTATTTACAGACTTTCTATCAATAATTCCAGGTGCTTCTTCCTCAATTGGACGATAACCGTCTGCCTTAATCTCTGCACCGCCATCAATTGGCTCACCTAACGCATTGATTACTCGACCGATGTATTCATTACCAACAGGAATACCTGCTTTTTTCTTTGTTCTAACTACTTTTGTTCCTTCTTTGATTCCAGTATCACGCCCGAAAAGGATTACACCAATTTCATTCTGACGGATATCCTGAACCATTCCTTTTACTCCATTATCAAAAACGACAACCTCACCGTACATCGCATGGTCAATACCGTAAACCGTAACGATTCCGTCACCTACATATATGACCGTACCTGTCTCTTCACTTGTGTTGTCCACATCAAAATTTTCGATTTCACTCTGTATAATAGAGATTATATCTTCTGCACTGATTGCGCCCACAAGATTCACCTCCCTGTTAATTTTCTTTCTAACCGTCTGAGTTTTCCTTCATAACTGTGGTCGTACTCTTCATAGCCAACATGAACGACATAGCCGCCAAGAAGGGAAGCATCTGTCTTTTCTGAAAGAACGATTTTTTCTTTCGGATAAATGCTTTCTAACTGCTTTAAAATGGATGCTTTTTCTTTCTTTGTCTCCTCATCTGCGTAGATAACCTCCGCATGGAGAATGTGATTCATTTCATCCCAGTATTCATAATAGCAGTTAAAAATATCTGTAATCTGCCCGATTTCACCGATCCGGCACATCATCTTCATAAAATTTCCAAGAAGATTCGGCAATTCACACTGTCTTACTATCTTGTCAAGCACTGCCTCTTTCGCTTCCTCAGAAACAACTGGATTTGTCAGTGTTTCAAGAAGGAAAGGGGCCTTCTTGAAAATTTTATGGGCTTGTTCCACATCACTTCTTAAAACATTCAGCCGGTATAATACTTTCGCATTATTTACTGCCTTCTGCGTCATGGGCCTCACCTGTCTCTATAATCTTTCTTGCGGCGATAAGTGCAAGCTTCGCAATCTCACCCTGCACTTCCTGCTGTGCCTGTTTCTGTTCTTTTTCGATATCTGCTTTTGCTTTCTCGATCATTCTGTCTGTCTTAGTCTGTGTCTCAAGAATTGCTTTATCATGCTCTTCTTTTGCCTGATCTCTTGCTGCAAGAATGATCTCATCGGCCTTTACATTTGCCTTCTGTAATTTTTCTTCATAATCAGCCTTTAACTGAAGGGCATCGTCCTGCGTTTTTTTAGCAGATTCAAACTGTCCCTGAATTAATTCTTCTCTCTGATGAATTACATTCATGACCGGTTTATATAAGAACTTACGAAAAATCGCATATAATACAAGAAGATTTATTACAATCATTACCAAATTCCATGGATCTAGATTAAGCATATTCTTCGTTCGCCTTCCTTTTTCCTGATGCAATAAATATACCTGTTTCAATATGTTTTATCAAATATATGCACTGTATTCTATATATATTTCTAATATATTCATTTATATAAATATGATTTGATTTACACATATGCATATTTATTAAAAATCTGTTAGTTTCCAAATAGCCTTTTAAGCTCGTATTATTTAAGGAAAAGGATGATTAATAATGCGATAACAAAACCGTAAATAGCTGTTGCCTCTGCTAACGCACAACCAAGTAATAATGCTTTACTAATCTTGCTTTCTGCTTCCGGCTGTCTTGCGATTGCGTCTGTTGCGGCTGCGGTAGCTTTTCCGATACCGATACCTGCTCCAATACCTGTTAATACTGCAACTCCTGCTCCAATTGCTACAAATAATGCTGATGACATAATTACAACACTCCTTTTCTTTTCTCTTTAAATTTTTTGTTGTTTTCTTATTCTGTCGCTTCCTTAATAAACAATGATGTAAGGAATACAAATACGTAGGCCTGAATCAAACCATCAAAAATATCAAAGTAACAGCTAAACACTGCCGGTAATACTGCCGGAACGATTAACTTTAATAATTCCATGATAACGAAAGAACCAAGTACGTTACCAAAAAGTCGCATGCACAGAGATAATGGTTTAATAAAAATCTCCATAATATTGATCGGTAAGATAATCGGAATTGGTTCCGCAAAACTCTTTACCCATCCTTTTGCTCCTTTTTGTCTGATGCCGGCTACCTCAATTAAGACAATACTCATAAATGCTAATGCCGCCGTCACGTTCATGTCCTTTGTCGGTGGTTTAAAACCAAGCAGTCCGATAAGATTGGCAATACCGATGTAGAGGGTCACTGTCATAAGATACGGTATATATTCCGCTCCATGTTCTCCCAGTGTGTCCTTGAAGAAATTGTGTCCACCGCTTACGATTGTTTCCAGTATGATCTGCCCACGACCTGGATTTTCTACGCTTAAATTTCTGGTTAATGCTATACAAAGCACCAGAATGACCGCCATGATGATCCATGTTACTACTACAGATTCTTTAACCGGGATTCCTCCGAGTACCGGAATCGTAAAGACAGTGTCGCAATTCAACTCTTTCATCAGTTCATTGACCAGAGCATCCATCTGCCACACTCCTTCCTGATTCTCATATTGGTGACAATCTTCTTTGCAACCCTATTTAATAGGAAGAGATTTGTTCGCCCTGAACCATTGCTACACATTCTACCCCTCTTTTTATTTATGTGGAAATGTTTTATATTTTTATCCATCATGTAAATTTTACATGGTGCAAAGATTTCTCATATAAATACGACTTTTTTATTCAATTTGGCAAAACGAATTGTATGAATATGAGAAATCTTGTCAGAAATCGGTCAAATTTAATAAAGAATGTTTAAGAAAAAAAGAAAGAATATTTACAAATTATTATAACAATTCAGGCAGAATTCTTAAAATATAAACACTATATAACTAATTACGCTTTGTCTTTTAACTTCGTTTCAATATAATTATTTATAAACTGCTTTAATGCATTCGCTGCTATACTGAGAGGCGTTCTTTTCGACTCTACAAGACAAATCTGCCTTGTCGGAATCTTCTCTATAAGGGGTACTCTTATTATTTTCCCATCTTCTAACGCTTCTATACCTACATTTTCCGGTAAAAATCCAACACCCAAATCATATACCACCATTGGGAGAATCTGATGAATCGTTCCCGCCTCAATATCTGGATTTAACTTTAATCCATATCTCTGATAAAAATTACTGAAGAATTCATAGGATTTCGTTCCTCTTCCAAGACAAATGAGTGGATAATCCTGCATCTCAGACAGATGTATTGGCTTCTCACACAATTCCTTATGTGCACTGCTAACTACCATTACATCGGAAAAATCCATTAAGGCTGTAGACTTAAGCGTAGACGGTACATCTGCCGGTGTCGATACTACTGCTAAATCTACCAGTCCATCCTTTACTTCCTGAATCGTCTCCGGTGTAGAATGATTCGAAAGCCGGATACGAATTCCCGGATATGCCTTTCTAAAGTCCGCCATCACCTGTAAAATAAGCAAATGAAGCGCAATCTCACTAACACCTACCGTAATAATTCCGCTCTGTAAACTCTTATCGTTCGCAAGCTCCAGCTCCGCCATCTGAAAGTGCTGGTATGCGATTGTTACATGCTTGTAGAGCTTTTCTCCCTCTCTGGTAAGGGTTACTCCACGATTGGAACGGATAAAAAGGCGGCAGCCAAGCTGATTCTCCAGATTGTTCATAAAATGCGTGATATTGGGCTGGTTACTCATCAGAATCTCTGCCGCCTTTGAAAAGCTCTTATATTTCGCCGCATAATAGAATATGCGATAGTAATCGTATGTAATTTCCATGTTGATTGTCTCCTTTTTATCTTGCTATTTAACAGACGAAATTAATAAAATAGATATATAGCATCTGTTCCGTATCACTGCGCTCATAATGCTCGCCCGCATTATGAGCTTGCTCTAAAGTCACAGATGCTATATATCTATTTTCTTAGTTTCTGTTTTCGGAAATGCCAGAGATGATAAAAATTCGGTATTGCTCAAAAGTGGCAATATTTCATATTCGATTTCTATCTCCGAAAAAGAAAGGGGATAGTAATCTAATTTAATCCAACATTCCTTTAGCATTTCTAAAACAAAAACTATAAAACTCTTTATACAGCAACATTCTTCAAACACAATTGTTCTCCCGAAGAAATTAAATCTACTATTCTCCAGTATTTCTATAAACAGAAAACTCTAAACATCTTATCTTGGCAGATGCGGCTTCGGAGCAAGTGCTGGATGTGAGCGCGAAAGCGAACATTCAACACGCAGCGACTATAGAGCAGCTGTCAAGATAGGATGTTTAGAGTTTTCGTCTGTTTATACAAAATGCTGCTTGATTATCGGATTTAATCTCTTCGTTAATATCCCGCTTAAGATTCCAATTAAGATTCCTGCTACAAGACCAGACAAGATTAAAATCGGCAGATAGTAGGCTAACGCTTTTGTTTCTAACACAATCATGGCTACTATAATCTGACCTACGTTATGGAAAATTCCTCCTGCTACGCTTACTCCTACAGAAGAAAACTTTTTCGTTTTCTTTAAAAGCGCCATGACAAACATACTCATTGCTGCTCCTGCCGCACTATATACCATTGCAAAGCCGCTTCCAAAGAGGAATCCGGATAAGAGGATTCTAAGTGCGGAAATCAGGCAGGCTGCCGGAACTCCTACTATATAAAGAAGGAGCATTGTAACGATATTGGCAAGTCCAATCTTTACTCCTGGTATTCCAAGATTAATCGGTATGAGCTGTTCTATATATCCTGCTACCAGGGCAAGCGCAAGAAACATTCCATAAAAAGCTGTCTTTTTTGCACTCATGTTCCGTCACCTGCTATTTCTTTTCCCAACGTCCGGAAGCACCACATGGAAGAACAAGTCCACTCTCACTTACCGGAAGTCCAACTTCGTCTGCACTTACCTTTCCACCATGTTTCTTCGCTACTGCTGTTCCTAACATATAAGAAAGAACGGCTGGCTGTAATCCTGTTGTGTAAGAATTAATCAAGAAGAACAATGGTTCTTTAGAAAGAAGCTTCTCACAAAGACATACAAGAGAATAAATCTTCTCCTCAATTTTCCAAATCTCTCCCTTTGGTCCACGACCATAAGATGGTGGATCCATAATAATTCCATCATAATGATTACCACGACGAATCTCTCTCTCTACAAACTTCACGCAGTCATCTACAAGCCAGCGGATTGGTGCATCACCAAGACCAGAAGCAACCGCATTTTCCTTTGCCCAGGTAACCATTCCCTTTGATGCATCTACATGTGTAACAGAGGCTCCAGCAGCGGCAGCTGCAAGAGTTGCTCCACCTGTATAAGCAAATAAGTTCAGTACTTTTACTGGACGGTTTGCCTTTTTAATCTTATCAGAGAACCAGTCCCAGTTCACTGCCTGTTCTGGGAAAAGCCCTGTATGTTTAAAACTAAATGGCTTTAAATGGAAGGTAAGACTGCGATAATGGATATCCCACTGTTTGGGAAGGTCGAAAAACTCCCACTCTCCGCCGCCTTTTTTACTTCTGTGATAATGTGCGTTTAAATGTTTCCAGTGTTTATCTTCTTTTTTTGTATTCCAGATTACCTGAGGATCCGGACGAAGAAGGGTGTATTTCCCCCAACGTTCCAATTTTTCACCTTCGCTGCAATCTATGACTTCGTATTCTTTCCAGTTATCTGCTAACCACATATTTTTTCCTCACTTATTCTAATTCTGATTATGAAAATATTCTAATCGCTAGGTGTTTCTGTGTCAAGGGAAGTGAAACTAAAATCTTAAGTTCTTAGAACAAATTGGCGAAGAATAGGGGTAGATTTATCATAAGTTCACATTAAGAGGTTCAAAGTCAGAAAATATCCAGACATCTCTTCTACTCAATACCCCTCAGTCGCAACTATAGAAGTGAAGTAGCTGGTAATTGATTTTCTGGATATTTTCGTCCGTCTTGTTATCCCTACCGCAGCTTCTCCACCTCATTTTTCAAAAAATGTATTGCCGCTCTGGCTTCTTTTTTTGTGATTTGTTCTGGGGCGTAGACTGCTTTTTGTCTTATTGTGATGCAAAGATGTAATTTTTTAATATCTACCTCATTGTCAGCTATGCGTAATCTTTTTTCAAAGGTTCGGACACGATTATCTTTTATTTTTCCTTTGCCATATACTTTCCTGCATAGGATATCATACCAAAGCGTGACTGCCTGACTGTATTTTTGCTGGTTTAGGAGTTTGTCTGTTTTATAATTCCAGTATATTTTTTTCAGGTGTTTTCTAAATGCAAAGAGTGAGATTAAGAGAATGAAAAGTAGAATTAGAAACATTCCGGCCACTTTTCGTACAGTATTTCCTTGTCTCTGCCCGCTTTCTTTTGAAGTATCCTGCTTGCGTTGTTCTAGACTTTGTACATTTTGTTTTTCTATTGTCTGTTCTTGTTGCTGTGTTTTCTGATTCTGAGCCTGTTCTTGTTTTTGTTTTGATTGTTTCTGTTTTTCCTGGTTCTTTTCTATTGTATCTTTTTTATTTTCCTTGTCTTTTAAAGATTTATCAGTTGGATCAGAGTTGCTGACTGCAGTTTCCTGCGTCTGATAGTATGGTGTTCCCATGATATTTTCGTATTTAGGAGTTACTTCTACAGGAATCCAGCCCATTCCATCGAGATAGATTTCTGGCCAGGCGTGGGCATATTTTTGTGATACAGTTACCTGTTCAGAAGCTCCGGCATTATTTACAGTTTCTGGAGTGAGCAGATAGCCTTCTACATATCGAGATGGGATTCCGTAATAACGAAATATCATAACTGCCGCCGCTGCATACTGAACATCGTAACCGCTTTTTTTATCTTCGAAAAACCATTTGGCAAAGTCTTCTCCATCTGGAATCTTTCCTGGATTCTCCGTATAGGTAATCGAAGATTTCATAAAATTTTTAACACGGTTTATGATTGCCAGTACAGACAGATTTTCCTGAAGGTTTCCTTTTGTTGCAGAAGAAATTAATGTTTTTGTTTCTTTATTTAAAAATAAGCAGGTAGAGTTGACATACTCCCTATAACTTTTTGTCATTTTCTGCGAAGAAACATTACTATTTCCATCTGCTATTATCGTAGACGCTTTCAACTTACCTGCCATTGTCTCCATTGTTTTAAAAGAATACTCGCCTGCTCCATAAATTCCAGAAGCAAATATATTCTCAGTTTTATTTACTGCGGCTATCCTGTCATTTTCATAATCAATTGGAGAAACCGCACATTCATAAGGAAGATAGAGATACTTTCTGTTTGCACCTATATTTTTTACAGACAAAATGTAAAGAGATGGGTCTGTCTTCCCATCCGCCAGTTTCTTTTGCCGCACAAAATGATACATTGATGTATTTCCATAAAACTCCTTATTATGAAGCCATAATAGAGACGAATAGGCCTCCTGCCCGGAAGCAGAAAGCATACTGCTGTCTGTTCCGAAAACATTCCAGTCATCGCTACTTGCCTTCCACGAATTATTTTCATAAGTTGTTCCGACAAATCCTTTTAAATAATAACTATTTTTCTTGTGAAGCGTGACTTCAAGTGCCACTTTATCTGAACGTTTCGCAGTTTTCGCTTTACTTAACTTGCCTTCTGGAAGAACCAATGCATTTTCCTGATAGCGCTCTTTATTCCATTTTTTCTGTGTCGTTGACATTTTATCTGTATTAGTCATCCCTAAAATGCTGCCACCTGCCAGCAGCACAATTAAAATTGCTGTTCCAAGTACTCCTCCCCAAAAAGATGGGGAAAAGAAAAAGAAGCAGAAAAGAAGAAAGCTCAATACAGAAAAAAGTTCCGGCCGCACTCCCCACACAAAAAACGGAAAACAAAAGAATATTGCCGCTACAAAAAACAGAAGACACGAATGCATTCTCCAAAGAAGAGCCATAAGAAGGATAAACCATAAAATTATCCCCAACGCTCCCACTACAAATGGCAAAAATTCCACATTTCCTGTTTGCATATCTACCGCTTTATTTTGAAGAATCCGGTGAAATATGTCTTTACTTTGACCATAATCAGCAAGATAATCCGCAACTTTTCTTACGAAAATCAGCATCACTTTTTTTATATTTCCTACGGAAAGAATCAAAAATGGACTCACAAAATATAAAATCTGAATCAGAATGCGAAATCCTTTTCCAGCATGAACAGCACATAAATACAAGGTAATAAAAACAGCTGCACCAATAAATAAAGTAACTGCTGCTGTATACATCTGAAAAGTCCCGGCCGCATACCAGATAAAACAAAGCAATGCTGCAAGCCAGATATAGCCGGAGCGCATTACTTCTGAGCTAGAATCTTCACCTTGCTGATTTTTCCTCGTAATATGAAATGAATTTTTAGTTTCCATAACGTTCACCTCGATATCCCGTCAAAATCCTGTCCACATCTTCGCCTAATGTTTCCGGTGAAAAAAGATATGGCACAACCTGTTCTCCTTCCGACTTTCTTACTTCCTTACGCTCTAACAAAAGTGTCATATTCCACTCAGCAAGCCTTGTTACTTTTTCATCCCAGTAATCCGTAATATACAATAGCTCCGAGAACATTTCTTTTCTCTCATCTTCTAAAGAAAACAGGGTCGGACTTTTTTTTGCAAAAAATGCACTATGAAATACCAATCCGTAAACTTCTTCCAACTGCACTGCATTTTCTACAGTATAAAAATTCCACTCACTATTTTGTTTATCATACCAGCAAAGGCAGTGTTTCTGTCCTTCCTGTGCCATATACTGAGAAATAGAAAAAAATGCTTCCAACAATCCATCTATCATTCCTGCATCTATTTTTTCCACCCTTGTTTCCAGAAAAACAAGAGGCATTCGCATCATTGGGACTTCGATTTCTTTTACCATGTATTCGTCAGTCTTTCCGGTTAATTTCCAGTGAATCTGCTTCATGGAATCTCCATCTACATATGGACGAATGCCAAAATACTCTCCTGGCCCATTTCCTTTTCGTCCTCCTTCTGCCTCATCAAAAAAAGAGCTGGCAATCCCACTGTTTTCTACTGGAAAATGCAGTTCTGTCGTTCGAGGTAAAATCATCACTTCTTTTACGAGACCGCCTCGTGTTATCTTTTTCATACATCCGAAAAAACTATAAATTTCTATCCGTAACACGGATATTTCTAAAAAACCCATATAATCGGCATCAACAAAAAAAACTGCCTTTCCATCTTTTCGAGCTCCTGCCTTTATCTCCATGGAAAATTCTTCTGTTTCCCCAGTAATCGTCTTTTTCACACGAAGAAAAACTTTGCCTGATAACATCGGCAACCAACTTGCATTATGTATGTAAATATTTCCAGTAAGTCTTTCTTCCTTTTCACCGTAAGCGGGAATAATCAAATGTACTGAAACTTCTGATGGCAAATTATAATCATAAATAATTGCAATAATTAACATAAATACTAACGTAATTCCAGCAATTTTTCCTGCTGTGCCAGAAAGGAAAATAACCAGTGCTATCCACAAAAGCAGACAGCAGGCTCCGATAATCCGATTTAGCCACAATCTTTTCTGGCTCATCTTCTTTCTCCTGCCCCCCTGCGGTCTGGCACTCGAACTGTCGCACAAATCTCATCGATAATCTTCTCTGTATCCTTATTTGACAGTCTCGCTCTTGACTTTAAAATCAGACGATGTCGGAACACATCTTTTACCACATCCTGCACATCTTCCGGCACAACATAATCTCTTCCTGCTAAAAATGCACTCGCCTTCGCCATACGACATAACGCAAGAGAACCTCGTGGACTTACGCCAAGTTGAATCATATCGTGTCTTCTCGTTGCATCGGAAAGCATTGCAATATACTGATAAATCAGCGGAGAAACTTTGATTTCATTTACTGCATTCTGCATAGTGAGAAGTTCTTCTTTTGAAATAACTTCGTGCACATCATCAAGTGGGTCGCTCACTTTTCTCTCACTCATCAGAATCATTTCCTCACGGATGGACGGATAACCCATAGATAACAGAACCATAAAACGATCCACCTGTGACTCTGGGAGCATCTGCGTACCTGAAGAGCCAACCGGATTCTGCGTTGCAATAACAAAAAATGGCTCTGGCACAGTTCTTGTTACTCCGTCTACTGTTACCTGTCCCTCTTCCATAACTTCTAAAAGAGCGGACTGTGTACGACTTGATGTGCGGTTAATCTCATCTGCCAGAAGAAGATTTGTCATAACCGCTCCCTGACGATACTCAAACTTTCCGCTTTCCTTATTATAATAGTAAAAACCGACTACATCCGACGGCATAACATCTGGAGTGAACTGGATTCTTCGGTAAGAAAGTCCCAGTGCTTTCGAAAAAGCGAGTGCCATCGTTGTTTTTCCTACCCCCGGCACATCCTCTAAGAGAATATGTCCACCGGAGAGGATAGTCATCCAGACTTTGCGGATGACTTTTTCCTTACCAATGATTACTTTGTTGATTTCCTCTATGATTAAATTTGCTTTATTCACAAAATGGCTCCTTTCCTGAAGTAATGTGACTGAATTTTGTTGGCTACAGACGAACCTCTGAGCAGCTAATTATATAAAAATGCTTCGTATCACTGCACTCTTAATGCTCGACCGCATTAAGAGCTTGCTCTAAAGCGCATTTTATATAATTAGCTGCTCAGAGGTTCTGTCTTTGGCAATAACTAAAAATCAGCCTGCAAATACTCTCGAAATCTTTTACACTTGATTTTATTAAAGACAAATGATACACAAATTACGGTTTATTATAACATCGAAAAAGATATTTTGATATAGTAATTTGAGTAACAATCCAAAGATAAAAACCATATCTTCGGGCACTATATTTCAAACAGCTGTCTGACATCTTCACTTTAGCATCGAATCCATTCTCTCTAAAGCTGTCGTGATTGTCTGCAGAGCAAGTAGAAACTTCTGTTTACAATTGCAATATTCCAAGTGTTTATCAAAGTCAGAACCCAGGCAGAGAAAACATCCTTAATACAACACCATAAATATCGCAAACAACACCACAGCTTTCACCACAATCATCGGCAGCCACAACTTTCCTGGAAGTCCATTATGTGTATTTTGTTTCGGGCATTTCCTCATACATTTGCCGCAAGAGAAACACTCACCAGATGTAGCATTATCTCCTTCTTTGTCTGATGGTATTTCAAGATTTGCCGGACATACCATCTGGCAGGCTTTACATTTCGGGATACAGTTTTCTCTGTTTCGTTTAATTACAGAAAATGGTAAAACAGGCATCAGAGAAAAGACGGCTCCCATTGGGCATAAGAAACGACAGAAGAATCTTGGTTCTAATGCCATTCCTACTGTAATTAATAAGAAAAGTCCTGTTCCAATAAGGCTGTCTGCCATTTTCAACTGATGAAAACGAGAAAATGCACTGAATGGGCTATGTACTGCAATCGCACTGCTATATCCTTTTGCACAAAGAATAAGTACAACAAGCAGTACAACATATTTTAAATAACGAAGTATATTCCCTGCTTTTGAAAAACATTTGAATGGTTTCTTTTTCATCTTTTTACGTATCATTGAGGAGATAAAATAAACAAAATCTCCCCATGTTCCAAAGGCACAGACAAATCCGCAGAAAAATCGTCCAAATACGATTGTAAAGATAAGTAATACAATAAGCGTCTGTACAAAGGAGTTCCATGGCAGACTTGCCCGTTGTGTAATCTGCTCTACGATTAATTTAATCCCGGTAAATGCAGTAGAAAACAGTGCTGGATAAATAATAAAGAATACTGACCGGATAACCACTTCTATGATTGTCTCTACTGATATTTTTTTCTTTTTGTTCATTACTGCGCTGCTCCTTCTAATGCTTGCGTTACTGCATTCTTTATTCCTGTGGAAGAGTAGGTTGCCCCACTTACGGTATCTACATCGACGGTTTGTTGATCAACCATCGTGTTAATAATATCTTTTGCCATTGACAAATATGCTTCATCTTCCCCACTGGCTTCTGTAATATCAATCGCACTGATTTTCTGCCCTGATACGGTCACTTTCACCTTAATTTCTCCGCCAAATCCCTGTGCGCTTCCTGTATAGGTTCCATCTTTATAAGCCCCACCTGTTCCTGTAGAATTACCGTCCGTTCCAAACTTTCCAGAACTTTTTGCTGCTTCAAGAATTTCTTTTTTTTCTCCCTGAAGCTGATTTACCTGACTTTCTAATTCTATAATCTGTGCTTCCTTATCCCGACTATAAATTACCGCCTGATAACCTGCTAAAAGTCCCAGAACAAGAATGAGGTCAAATAAACGGATTAAAAAGTTTTTATATTTCATTCGTTTTCCCTTCTAAAATTATTTTATCTAAATTTATCAATATTATTTTTTACAAAGCTTTTTTCATATTCATTTTTATAGTTTTCACAAATCACATTGTAGATTTTCATAAAAACATCTTACATTTTTCATAGATGGAAATCTATCATACTACTTTCTCGCCGCATCAAATGCTTTCTGACATCCTTCTTTAATTGCTTTTGAAGAACAGGTTGCTCCTGAAACGGTATCTACTCCATCAGCAGTTCCTTTTGCTGTAATCTTAGAAACCATTCCTTTTTTAGCAGTATTTGTATATGCCTTATTTGATGAATTTGTATTTGCTGTAATATTAGATATATCTGTAATCTTATCTTTCTTAATAGTAACCTCCATAGAGATAGTATAAGCATCAAAATCTTCATCCTCATCCGGCTCACAAGTTACGCTTACTTTATACGTTCCATTTTTATATACTTCGCCATCATCAGGATCTGCCTCTGTTGTAGTATCCTCTTTTTTCTCCGTGGTTGTTTCCTCCTTCTTTTCTGTCGTAGTTTCTTCCTTTTTCTCTGTAGTTGTCTCCTCTTTCTTCGCTGTTGTTGTTTCTTCCTTTTTTGTGGAGGAGCTTCCCTTCTTTGCCTTTGCTAAAGCATTATTCACTGCATTAAAAATAGCATTTGAACTATAAGTTGCCCCACTGACAACATCTACCCCACTTGTTCCATTTTTAGAAATAATAAGAGATGGCAGATTTTTAATTTCTTCTCTGCTCATAAACTGTTTCAGATTTGTTCCTTTAGCTGTAGAACTAATCTCCACAGCAGAAATTTTTCCATTTTTAATCGTTACATTTGCTGTCACACTGTATTCTTTAAACTGCTCTCCGGAACATGCTGCAGTTCCTGTATAGGTTCCATCTTCATATCCTTCTTTTGGAGCTGTCGTATTATTTTTATTATTAGATTTACTATCTTTTTTCTTTTTTGATGTCTTTTTAGTACTTGTTTTTCCCCCGGCTTTAGAAAGGGCATTTCTCACTGCCTTAATAATTCCATTTGAACTATAGGTTGCCCCGGATGCCACATCTACATTTGTAGTCTGCTTACTAATCATCTTTGAAATAATTCCTTTTGCCTTACTAAAATAGGAAGCCGTTTCTCCTGACGCACTTGTCACATTAATACTGCTGATTTTTCCATCCTTTATTGTTACTTTAACAGAAATGTTACCTCCGAATCCTTTACCAGATCCTGTGTATGTTCCATCCTTCCAGTTACCAGATTCCTTTACTTTAGAAACACTTGGTGCAGAACCACCTGCATTGCTGTTTGCAGAAGCTGCCGTTGCATTTGTTGACTCTGTTCCATAGAGTGCATTTTTTACTGCTCCAATAATTCCATTTGAACTATAGGTTGCTCCTGATACAACATCTACATCTGTACTCTGTGCAGTGAGCATTTCATCAATTACACCTTTTGCACGACTGAAAAACGAATCGGTTTCTCCTGGTGCACTGACAATATCAATTGCAGTCATCGTCTTTTTACTTACTGTAACATTTACTGTCACTTTGCCACCATATCCATTGGCAGAACCCTTGTAAGTTCCGTCTTTTAAGTCAATAGTTCCTTTTTTGCCTTTTTTCGTTGCATTCTTCTTTGTAGTAGCCGCGGTTGCTTTCACCGCTGTGCTTTCATTCGCAAGTGCTTCTTTAATCTGACTGATATCTGTTTCTGCGGCATTATATTTTTTTGCTTTTGGTGTCTGATAACCAGTAAGAACCGTTATCATAAGCACAGCAAGACAAACTGCTGGAATGATTGCCGTAATACCTTTAATTCCAGAAATTTTACCACCGATATTTTTCATCTTTTCACTAAATTTCTTCCGTTTTTCTTTCATCTTTTCTCCTTTTCTTTTTATTGCTTTTGAAATCTTTTGATTTGCTTTTGATTTCAAAATGAACTTATCCTCTTTTTATATTTTTATATAATTGGTTACACTTATTATATATTTACTATAAAGCTGCTTTTCAACTTGATAAAAAATCAAAGATTTTTTTCATCAATTTTTTATATTATTTGTTTATGACAGTAACATCAGAATCACTTGTAAAATTGTCCGCAATTCCTTCTGATACCAGAATACTTCCATCCTCTTTTACCAAAATAGTATCAAATTCATCACTGTGTTTTTTCCAGTATTTCTGTGCTTTTTCTGGCCCCATAATAAATAATGAAGTAGATAATCCATCTGCCAGCGTTCCGTCATCTGATACGATTGTTACGGAAGTAAGCCCATTATTAGCCGGATATCCCGTAGCAGGATCAATGATGTGATGATAGGTCTTTCCATCTTGTTCAAAGTAGCGTTCATATCCACCTGAAGTAATAACCGCCTTATCCTGTATTGCGAGTACCCCAATATAACTTCCTGTATCGGCAGGATTTTCCACTGCAACTCTCCAGTCTGAGCCATCAGGCTTTCCATTCAGCGCCTGTACATTACCTCCAAGGCTGATTACTGCATTTTTTATTCCATTATCCTTAAAAATATCCATAACTTTTGCAGAGGTATATCCCTTGGCAATTCCACCAAGATCAATTTTCATCCCCTTCTTATTTAAGATTACTTCCTGCTTTTCTTTATTGTATATAACATTATCTGTTCCCATCAGAGCTCTTAACTTTTTCAGTTCTTCCTTTCCTGGCACACGATATTTCTCTGTTGGGAAGCCCCATGCCTGCATAATTGGATAAATTGTAATATCAAATACTCCATTGGTACTATCATATATTTCCTTCGAACGCTCAATGAGATATCCTGTATCTTCCGATACCGAGCCTTTACCGTTCTTATTAATTTTCGAGATTTCGCTGGTATCAATTCCTGTTGAAACAAGCTGTTCAATTTTATTAATCTCCTCTACTGCGGCATCTAAACCTTTCTCTGCATTCTCACCATATGCAGTCAGTGTCATATATGTATCCATTGCAAAAATATCTCTTGATACCGATTCATCCGAAGCTTTTGCTTTCGTATTTGGCCCACTTTTTATCTGCGTTGTCTGTTCCTTTGTTTTTTCCTTATTCGTTTTCTCTGTATTTCCTGACATGTTGCAACCAGAAAACATTCCCGTAATCAAAACAGTAAGCAATGATATAGTCATCACTTTTTTTCTATAATTTATCACAATAATCCTCCATCATTTCTAAACTTACTTCCATTAGTTTATGCTAACTTTATACATTATATAGAAAATGTTCTGACAATGCAATTTTTTTATGAGAAAATGATAAGTTTTTTCATTAATGTATATAAAGTTTGACACGGCTAATAGTAGTATATTATTATATTTTTTGTTAGAAAGTCCTAACTAGGAATACCAATTATAATATAATTTAAGGAGGAACTTATGAGAAACAAATTATTTGCAGGCGCACTCGCTTTAGCTCTGACTTGCACTACTGTATTTTCAGGTGTAGCTCCAGCAACAGTTAAAGCTGCAAGCGTAAGCACAGTACAGACACAGGCTGCAGAAAACAGTGACGAATATGTTTACTGCTATGCCGGATTAACATGGGGTGAATATTGGAAATCCGAAGGTGTATATCAGGCTGGAAACACAACTTCTTCTGATGAAGTTGACTCACACGATGAAAAAGATAAAGGTGGATTTGATGTCGTAACAAGAGCTACAACAAATCACGGGCTCCATCGTGGAAGTTATCAGTGTACTGCCGTTATTGAAGGTGAAAAGGGAACTTATAGTATATCTCACTGGACAGATGCTAATACTGCAATCCTCACTAATGGAGAAACAATCACCTTTACTAAGGGCGCAATCAAAACCAGTGATGGCACTGAAGATACTATGAAAGATTATAAAGTTTATGGTCTTAAATATGTACCTGTTGCAGTAAAGTCTTCTGATTTTGAAGCTTTCAAAACAAAATACAGTGTTGTAGAAAATGGTGGAACTTTAGCTGGTGGATACGGTGAAGGTAAATTAAGCAGCTACTCTGCTACTGCTAATGTCACAGCTAATACAAATGGTTTAAAGACTGTAGTTAAAAATTCTGATGGTTCTTTTTCTTTTGAAGCACGTGTATCCGGTACGGATTCTGGTATCAAAGATCAGGCTCAGAAAACAGCTTCTTTAAATGATATGGGAGCTACTGTAAAAGATGCAAATGGAAGTTACGGCGAATTTCTTCGTGTAGATTTTACTTCTGATTTTGGTGATCTTGGTGCTAATATGCAGGCTGTAAAATGGACTTACTATGGTAACGACAGCACTCGTACTACTACACTTGCAACTTATGGTACAAAGTTTGCCGCTGATAACTGGATGCATAAGGCAATGGGAATCCAGTTAGGTCTTACAGATTCTATCCGCTGCCAGCTTCCTGAAGGATATGACGGAACCGGTTACTGGAGCTTAACAATTTATGCTCTTGGATATGCTGATTCTACATACAATTTTGAAGCTACTTCTGACAATATTGTAAAACCAAGTGAAGAACCTAGTGATGCTACAAACTTAAAAGCTCTTTATGAGTCTGCATCTAAATTAAATAAAGCTGATTATACTGAAGCTAGCTGGAAGAGTTTTGAAGTAGAATTTGATGAGACAAAAGATCTTCTTGCAAAAGAAAATGCTACACAGGCTGAGCTTGATGAACAATATACTCATCTTGATGCAGCTATGAAGGCTTTAGTAAAGGTTACAAAACCTGCTGAGCCTACAACAGGAGCTAAAAACGATACTACTACTGCTAAAAAACCTGCTACTAAACCAACATTAAAGAAATCTAATGTAAAGCTTTCCAAACCAGTTGTTAAAGTTGGTAAGACAACAACAAACAAAGCTAAGTTAACATGGAAGAAAGTGAAAAAAGCTACTGGTTACGAAATTCAGTACACAACAAAAACTTTCTCTAACAAGAAAGCTACAAAGACTGTTAAAATTTCCAAAGGAAAAACTGTTTCTACTCAGCTTAAAAAACTGAAAAAGAAAACAAAATATAAAGTTCGTATTCGTGCATTCTATAAGAAAGCTGGATACCAGACTGTTACATCTAAATGGTCTGCAACAAAAACTGTTAAAACTAAATAATGATTTCAGTTAACTAACAACCAAAAGGAACCATATCATAGTAGCAGATATGGTTCTTTTTTGTCGTTAGCTGTATTTTAAATTACTGTTTTGATAACTTTTTTCATTTTGCGTTTTTTGTTTGACATAACTAACTTTATATAGTATTCTCTAATCACAGGATGGATTTCCTATCTCTAAATTTACAATATTTAAATTGAATTTTCTATGCTAAGTATTTGACTTTCACAGATATTTATGCATGAAAACCTGGTAGGGAACTCTCCACTAACGCCCCATATGCGCTCTAGGGAGAGGTCTCTGTTTTTTTGTCTAAAAATCAGTGCACAGATTTTTATATATTTATTTTCTTATTTTAAAAGAGGAAAGGAGTTTACACTTTAATGAGAAAACAAAAATTATTAACTAAGGTGCTGGCAACTTCTATGGCAGTACTTATATCTGTTACCCAGCTTCCTATTTCTGCATTTGCAGCAAATACAAACAATTCAAAATATGTTCTTATGAATATTCCATATGCTGACTTTTATAAAGCCGAAGTCAACAATGATATTCCTGTAGATGCTTTTACATCTGCAACATTAAATAAAACCCGTACTGCCAGCCTGGCCGGTGGTTCCTACCATATAAATTCTGATGGTTCCGATATTACAGGAATTACTTATCCTGTTAAAGTATCCGATTCTGATTTATCCACTTTAAGTGTTACGCATAAAGATGCTAAAGTAGTAACAGATTCTGATTCTTTAGATATTACTGTAACAAATCGTGGACAAACAAATACAACTACATTCACTGGTGCTGATTCCCTTTTTGAAAATCCCAGCTATTCATACTATGTTTTAAAAGATACTCCTGCTTATTATAAAGAATTAACCATAAATAAAGGGACTATATCTTTTGGTAAATCTGTTGGTACCGCTGCAACTACCATAAATAGCTCTGATACCGTTCTTACCACTGTAAGCAGTTATGGTGATTATCAGTTAACTGTTCCGGCAATTACTGATTATGTAACTCCTGGTACAGATAAAGTATATGCTGTTGTTATCGGCACAAAAGAAGGTAGCAGTTATGGTCTCCGCCATCTGGAAAATATTTGGAGAGTCAGTGAATTATCTTTCGCAACAGGATTTACTGAAGCTGTTCACAATTGTCCTACCAGCTCCGCTCATTATAAAAAAATAATGGGACAGACAATCAATAAAATCACTTACTATACAGATAAAGGTGTTTTCGTTGTAAATACAAATAAATTTGTTCCTGTAAAAACTGCTGCTGATTCCTATCAGTTAACTCTGGGGGATTCTTCCTTCTGTATGCTTGAAGGAGCAAAATCTATTACATCTTCTAACGAAAATGTAATCAAAGTATCCAGTGATGGAATTGTCACTGCTACTGGTGTTGGTACTGCAACTGTAACTGCTGTAACAGAAAAGAAAGGGCATGGTGCTAATGCAACAGCGGAAGAAGTTACAACTACTTATAATTTTACAGTTTCAAAAAAAGCTGTAACCGATAACACAACTGCTGTAAAACCATCTACAAAACCTGCTACTACAGCAAAAAAGACAAACACAAAACCTTCTAAGGTAAAACTTGCAAAACAGACTGCAAAAGTAAAAGCAACTGGAAAGAAAAAGATTAAAGTATCCTGGAAAAAAGATACAAAAGCTTCCGGTTATGAAATCACCTACTCCACAAAGAAATCTTTCAAAGCTAAAAAAACCGTTGTAATAAAAGGTAATAAAGTAACTAGCAAAACTATAACAAAACTCAAATCTAAAAAGAAATACTTTGTAAAAGTACGTTCTTACAAAAAGGTTGGAAAAGACAAAATTTACGGAACATACAGCAAGGTAAAAACTGTGAAAGTAAAATAAAGTTCTCTGAATATTTATATAATTGGTATTTTTGAACAGCAATGAAATAAAATTGCTGTAATGTCATACTTTTTACCTGTTTCTTAATATATCCTCGGAGAATCCGCTGCTAAATGAGTGCAGAAAAAACCCTAAGAATACAACGTATGCTTTCTTATAATTATTAAACTCTATTTAGCAAAAACCCCACGAACGTAATATTCCGTGGGGTTCTTTTTATTATTTGAATAGGATTGACTTAGATTAAAAATTCTACAATTTTACTCAGCAATTGAATTACCGAAGCTTCACACTTATGTCTAAATTAAGTATTGTATAATCTTTAAGCTTCTAAATGCTTCTTCTTATAAATAATTCTCATACTTCTTAACACAACCGATTCCAATCGCATACGGTCCGGTATGTACCGCAATCGTTGCACCAATCTGGCAGAGACCTACCTGATTTACATGGCTCTCTCCATATATATGATTAGAGACAGTATTATAGTATTCCTTACCTTCTTCTATATCATAGCCAAAACCAATGCAGAAAGAATAGTCTTCCATCGCATCACCTGTCTCTTTGAAATAATCATCCATTAAAGTAATCGTCTTAGCTACCGTTTTCTTTCTGCTTCGGCCGATTCCTGAAGATTCAATCGCTCCATTTACCAAAGTAATAAGTGGCTTTAATGCAAGGGCACTGCTGGCAACTCCGGCAAGCTTACCGATACGTCCACCATGCTTTAAGTAATCTGTATTACCTACTGTAAAGAAAATTCGGTTTGTCTTTTTCATCTTCTCAAGAATATCAATGCACTGCTCGTATGGAATACCGCTCTGGCACATTCTTCCCGCCTCTATAACCATAAGTCCCTGGCTTACTGTTGCTGCCTCAGAATTGACAACGGTAATCTTTGCATCTGGATAATCCTCACAGACAATCTCCTTTGCATTACATGCACAGTTATAAGATCCGCTTAACGCTGGTGTAAAACAGATACAGATAACCGGTGTACCTGCCTTGGCATACTCTGTAAATACATCAATATAGTTCTGTACTGATGGAAGAGAAGTCTTTGGGTATACATCTGGGTTTCCTACCATTCGCTCATATACTTCACGAATGCCTATTTCCTCAATCTCTTTATAATATGTTTCTTCATCAAATGATATATAAAAAGGTATAATATGCAGATTGTACTGTTCGATGACTTCTTTTGTTAAATCACAACAGCCATCGCTAATAATTTTATAATCCATTTTTTCCTCCAACACGCTTGGGCAAATATATTTTATGTTCTCATTTCCATATAACATAGTTTTCATATCTATATTTTAATATTAGTAAAACTATTTGTCAACTCTCTTCTATTATAACCTTCGGTAAATCCTGTAATTTATTCTGATAATTTCTATCATTTTTATAAATAAATATTTGCATTTACTATAAGCCAAATCGAAAAAAAGATATTAAAAATATCTGCCTCAAAATATTTGTTACAATTTGCAGAAAATCTTGTCCAGCTAAAATAGGAAAGTAACGTAACGAGATATATCAACTGAACAAAATTAACTCCCCGTATTTAGAGCGTAAAAAGCTTTAAGACATCATCTCTTCTTCCAGAAATTTCACCACTCCCACATTGAGATTCGTATCAAGAATATAGTCTGCCCTCTCCTTTACCTCCTTATGCGCATTTCCTACTGCACAACAACGGTCACAAGCTTCAAATAAAGGAATATCATTCAAGTTATCTCCCATTCCAGTAATCACATCTGGATGAAGCATCGCCCTAAGCTTCTGAACTCCGTGATATTTTGAAGCATTTTTATGAGAAATCTCCAAATACCACAACCCGTCTCCATAAACATCCTTATAAAAGTTCAAATTCAGCTTGTCATCTTTCTGCAGATATTCATAAAACGGACGCAGAACTTTCTCATCATAACAAATGGAAAAATAAATGATATCTTCTCCTAAAATATCTTCTAACTGTTCTACCTTACTAAACGGCTTGTGATATACATCCCGTCTTTCCACATAGAACTTCTCCATATGCTCTGTCGTAATTTTTTCGTAGTACGTTGCCATTTTAGAATTTTCTGGGGAAAGTGCATAAGCGAATCCTGTCACCCCAAACTTCTTTCTTCCTTTTAAAATATATTCCACAGACTCTCTCTCAATAATTTCTGCATTAATACAACTTTTATTTATTGGATCATAAATCATAACTCCGTTCATCAAAATCATTGGATATGTCAAATGTACATCCTTTACGATAGAATTTACTGTCGCATAGGTTCTTGCTGTTGCAACAGTAAAGCAAAGTCCTTTATCAATCAGACAGTTCAAGCGCTCTGGTACATCTTCATTTAGCAATGCATTACTATTTAATAATGTGCCATCTAAATCAGACACATATAGCATTTTGCCAGAAAGATTATATTGGTTCCTTTCTAATCTGGACTCGTTTAACTTATCCGTTTCCAATTGATTTTCTTCTAATAATCCACTTTTTTCCGACTTGCTTTCCCCTGATTGGCCCACCTCCAAATCTTTTTTTTCTGATAAAATTACATTGTTTCTCTTTGTTGAATCTTCTTTTGTTTCTAATATTTCCTTAGATAAATTTTTTAAATCAATTTTCTCATCCGTCTGACTTTTCATCTCAAGAACTGCTCTCCTATTTGCATCTTCCCTCACCCTGAAAAAAAGATACTGTTGCATAATTCCTGCTGTATCCTTATACTTTTTCACTGGAAAATGTCCGTTATAATACATCTTTTCCACTTTTGCAATCCAAGTATCAATTGGAAATAATGATAACTGATGAAGACCAAAAAGCTGGATACAGGATGCTACTTTCTCTCCCACACCTTTTAACTTCTTCAACATCTCTTTTACTTGTTCAGGAGTCTCTCCCCTCTCCACAGCATTTTTCACTTCTTCTAAATCAAACTTTCCTTCTAAAATATCCTCCGCCGTCTGCCGGATATACTTCTCACGATATCCAAACTTAAACTCTGATAAATCTGCTCTAACCATTACTTCCGGATTTGGAAAACTGTATCCCACAAGATGTTCTCCCTCATAATCAAAAACGATTTCCTCTCCCAGTTTCTCACATAAATTATCAATACTCTTCATAATTCGTGGGATATTATTTCTCTGGCTGATAATAAAACTAATAATCATCTCCCACAAATCCTGATGAAGAATCCGGATTCCCTTCCCCATCTGTGCCGCACCAGTAAGAAAAGCATCTTCCTTATCTATCTGCTCTATTACCTTTCCATAATCCGTATCTAAATCCAGATACCTTTTAAAATATTCTTCATCCTTACTTCTGCACAGAATACGAATTCCCGTCTTTTCCTGACAAAAACAAGCCGACCGACCGTCAGAAATCACAAAATATCTGCCCGGACACATTTTCTTCCAGCGAAAGCACTGACCACTCTCTGCAATCTGCTTTAAATTTATGTAATCATTCTTTATAAAAATATCAATATAATCCATTTGTTGTTTTTCCTCTTTCGAAATTTATAATCCCATCTTATCAGTTTTTAAAGTAACTTTCAATCTTCCCTCTTTTGCCCCAAATCCATCCTCAATCTCCTACTTTTCCAATATTAACTTTTTATTACTATCGCCAAAGTCATCTCCTTTTCAAAAAATCCAAAAAATTTTCAAAAAAGTGAGAGATTCTCCCCTTCATTTGCGAATATATAGTGTAACCGATATAATCATATATATTTTTTACATTCGAATGTACATAAAGGAGAAGCCTATGAAAATAAATGAATCAAATTTCGTGGAGGAGTTATCCCACAGAAATGAGAAAGCTTTAGAATATGTGATGGTTCATTATGGCGGACTTGTAAAGTCTGTTACACATCGTTATCTAAATGTCCTTTCTCAATATGAAGAAGAATGTATTAATGATGTTTTCTTCGCTGTGTGGGAACATATCGACTCTTATGATTCCGCACGAAATCCTTTTGCTAACTGGATTGGCGGGATTGCTCGGTTAAAGGCTTTAGATTACAAAAGAAAATATGCACACTTTCTTTTAGAGACAAGTTGGGAAAATTCACCGCATACAAAGGTTATTGACGATGCTATTGAATTACAGACGCAGTTTGATGAGGAATTTTCTGAAGAAACTAAGCAAATGTTATCCTGTTTGAAACCACAGGACAGAGAACTTTTTATCAAACTATATGTGGAAGAAAAACCATTTGACGAAATATCAAAGGAAATGAATATAAAAAAGCCGGTGCTGTATAATCGACTTTTCCGCAATAAAAAGAAACTGCGAGCCCTTTTTCCCAAAACAAACTCAATGAATATTACCTAATATAGCCGTTCTCAACTACCCATTACCAATAGAACGTAGGGTTCCACTCATGATAACCGAAAGGAGTTTTTTATGAAAAATGATATTTATGATTTATTAAATGATATTGACAATCAGATAGATACTTTTGAAAATATCGATATTACCAGTAATGATTTAAAAAACTGGAAACAATCCTTTACTTCAAAGAAAAAAGTATCTGTCAAAAAACATACCTGGAAAAAATATGTTGCCGCCGCTGCCGCTTTTGTCCTCATTCTTGGCGGAAGCTGTGCCCCAGTAAGGCAGAATGTATATGCACAATCCCAGCAGATTATGGAAAGTTTATCCACACTTTTAGGTGTTCAGGAAGACCTTAGTTCTTACAGTACAATGATCGGTAAATCTGTATCTAAAAAAGGGATTACTGTCACATTGAATGAAGTAATTCTTGACGGACACAGCCTCATCATTTCCTATAAAACAAAAATAAAAGACAATGCCACATTAAAAAATTTAAATATTAAACGCATTACTGAACTCCCAATTGATACAGACGTTACTATCGGTGGACAAAATATTGTAAACAGCATCGGAAGCAGCTCTACTCCTATAGACAAACTGACCTCTATCTCCGAAAGCGAAATACAATTAAATGATTCTTCCGTTCTATCTGACAAATCTAATTTTACGATTAATTTTTACACATTAGATAAATCAAATACTAATATTGGGAAATTAAAATTTGCAGCTTCCGGCAAAGAATTAAATGCTAAAACAAAAAACGTAGCTTTAAATCACTCCTTTACTTTGCCAGACAAAACAAAAATATCTCTGAAAAATTATAGGAGCAATATAATCGATCAGAAAATAATATTTACTATCTCCTCAGACAATACCGGACTTTCTGGAGATATCCTCTTAAAAGGAAAAGACAATCTCGGTAACCCTGTAGAATTTTTCCTTGGTGAATCAGACGGAACAAGCGGCACTTTTAGAGTAGATAAATCAGTAGGATCTATCTCCCCTAAAGCCACCAGCCTTACTTTAACTCCATATTGTGCTGATTACTCTAACCTTTCCTCTAATAGCAGCTCGAATGAATCAAATGCCAAAGAGGAAGCCGGCTCTGCCAAAATAATTGGCAGTGGAAATACACAGACTTTTTCTGTATCAAAATCAGACTCTGCAGAAAAAACTACAAAAGATACAGATTCTGACAAAACCGAATCTACTGAAATCAAAGTCGATAGTGAACATACCGATACCGCTCAGGAAATTACCATTTCCGACTATAAACAAATCGGAAAATCATTTACTATTACTATTTAATTCATTAAGTAAACAACAGACGAAGCCAGTGAACTTCATAGGCCATATTTGTGCTTTTAGTCGCGGCGCGTTGAATGTTCGCTCCACGCGCTCGCATCCAACACTTGCTCCGAGCGCATAAAGCAAGCATTTAAACCGCCGCGACTAAAGTCACAAATATAGAATATCGTATCTCTTCTCGGGCGTCTGTCTCTTAATGAATTAAATAATAATCTCATGTTTGTCGTTCATTTTTATGAATCGGGTTCCCAATTCTTTCGCAAGCTGATTATTATGTGTAATAATGATGAGTGTCTTTCCCGCCGCATGAAATTTCTTTAGAAAGTCTATGAGCATTTTCTGCGTACTTTCATCAAGCCCAGCCAGTGGTTCATCAAGGATAAGTACTTCTGGATTCATGGACAGAATACAAGCTAACGATACTTTTCGTTTTTCGCCGCCACTTAAATGATATGGTGGGCGTTCTCTTAGTTTTTCAATTCCGAATAACTTAAGACAGTCGTCTGTTCTCTGTTTGATTTCGCCTTCGGAAAGTCCCATCTGGGTTGGACCAAAGGCGATTTCTTCTTCTACACTTCCGCAAAAAAGCTGTGTATCTGCGTTTTGGAATACATAGCCCATTTGCTGATGAAACCATTTGGCAAACCGGGTATCTTTTAATGTTTTTTCTGTAATTTCGTGACCTTGATATGTGTAACTACCTTCCATTGGAAAAATAATTCCATTTAATAATTTTATTAAAGTGGACTTGCCGCAGCCATTTGGTCCTTGAATAATTACAGATTCACCTTTTTGAATATTTAAATTGATATATCGTAAAGCGATTTCTTTTCCGTAAGCATAGCATACATTTTTCAGTTCTATCATTTTGAATCTTCCTTTTATTCTTTATTACTTTGAATTATATGTTCTGATCTATTTCCATTTTATTGTATTCTTAATTATATCTTCCTACCTTACTTTCCCTTTACTATATTCTTAATTACATTTCTCTGGCTTACTTTCTCTTTACTATATTCTTAATTATATTCCTCTAGATTATTTTCATTTTGTTTTACCATACCTTTTGTTATATCCCTATATTAAAGTTTTATATTCAAAAAGTTTTATCTGTCAGCAATAAAGATTCTACCTAAAAAAGTTTTATATTCATTTTTTCCATTCAAGATAAACAAAGAACCCTACTACTAATATCATTAAAAATATATAAAAGATATCCTGTTTCCGAAAAGTATATTTCCTCCCTGATTTATACTCTCCAACAAATCCCCGGCAACACATTGCGGCATACATTTCATCTGCCATGTCTCTTGATTTCAAAAAAGAAATACCTAAAATACCAGAAAATGCTTTAGCTTTTTTCTTATTTTGTCCTACAGAACGCAGGCGAAGTGCTGTTAGGATTTCCATGCAGATTTCTCCGAGGACTGCGATATATTTTAGTGTGATATCCAATGTAAATATAAAAATATCTGGTATGTGAAATGCTCGAAGGCTTGCTGTAAGTTTATTCCAGGATGTTCCCGCCGACAGCATTCCGATAAGAGTGACAGATAAAAACACTTTCGTTCCAATTATTAGGAGTATCTGTGGATTTCCCATAAATACTGCTGGTAACAGAATTAAAGTGGAAAATAAAACTGCTCCGATTGTTCCTGAAAGAATTTGCCGAATCACAGATGCTGGGTAACTTGCAAGTGCAAGAATTGTTCCTGCTGCCATAATTAAGGAAAACAGATAATTTTTCGAGCAGGCGGTAAGCAAAATAAATAAAAAAGTATAGCATAATTTTAAGGAAGGACTGGCACTAAGTCGCCCGTCCTTCCCTGCATTCCATTTTAACTTTGCCAGTATACCAAGAACTGCCTGTGTACTTTTTGTGATAAACCCATCTTTATCAATATTGGATTCATACGATTCAGATTCACACATCCAAGATGGTAAAACTGTTTCTTTTGCTGCTTCTCCTTCTACCATACTACCTATTTCATCTACATGATTTCTTTCCGCTGTATTGCCTGTTTTTATCTTTTCTTCTGTTCTCACTGATAAGTCTTGTTTTTTCTCCTCAGAATGTCTAATTAAATTCTTACTACTTTTTCTCTTATTCCCTAAATCTTCCATTACTCTGACTGTCCTTTTGAAAAATCAATTTTTTCCCTTTTACCGCCTGATAAAAGCTTAAAGAAAATAATAATAAGTGCAACACCAACTACGGCAGATAAAATATAGCCAATCCATTCTGGCATTCCCGCCATCGAGTAATCTGGAAAAAGTGATGCAAGACTGAATCCTTTTTCCATTCCAACTGGAGTATATCCAAGTACCTTTCCGTTGCTTACAAGGGAAGACATTTCCTCAACACCCCATTCCCCCCAGGCAGTTCCGCTTGCTAAAAGTCCAAGAGGTGTAAGTACAATTAACACCGCCATAAGAATATACAGTGGTTTAAATGTGCCTGTCAACGTTCCAGATTCTGGAGTATCTTCCAAAGTTTCTGGAGATACTTTTTCCACAAAAGTAAGAATTGCTGTTGTGAGAATTACCTCCGCAAACCCAAATAAAGTAAGATGTCCAATCATCATTGCCGGCACAGAAATACTGAGTGGATATGGACAATATAATGCCTTTCCTGCGGCATCCGTAAAAAGAATTGGCTGGATGCCAAACTCAATCGCCGCACAAAATGCTGCTACATTAATTCCAACATAGGAACCCACTGCCGCTCCTAACTTTCTTTTTCCGGTCTTTTTCCAGATAAATTTGTAGAGGGCAAATCCGATAAATGGAAGCATAAATGCCATATTAAAACAATTTGCCCCAAACGCCAGAATTCCCCCATCACCAAAGAGCAATGCCTGTATGAGCAACGCAATCGTAACCGCAATACATCCCGCTGACGGGCTTCCTGTAAGAATCGCAATCAACGTTCCTCCCACTGCATGTCCTGTCGTACCTCCCGGAAGTGGGATATTGAACATCATTCCAAGAAAAGAAAAAGCTGCTCCGATACCGAGTAATGGCATTTTCACTTTCGGAATCTCTGCTTTCACTTTTTTAATCGAATAAGTCCACACCGGAACCATCGCTGCAGTCATTACTGCACAGGTTGAAGGACTTAGATAATTTTCAGGTATATGCATTTTTCTTCCTCCTTTTACAAAGTTTTCACAAAAGATTTTCAAACAAAATAGTTATTGTAATCTATCATTTATATTGAATTTTTATATGATAGATTTGCTATATCGAGCTTTTATGTAATACATTATTTATATTGAATTTTTGTACCGTCATCTATTTTGTTCAAAATTTTGATTCAAAAACTTTGGTAGTATTTTGAAATTATAATATCATCTCTATATTTTCTCTCACAAGCTCCCCCGGGGGATGTTTTTTCTTATTTTCTATATTTTTTGTGCAAATTTTTCTATTATTCTATGCTATACTAATTGTCGATTCTTTGTAACTATCCCAAATAATTTACATACGTTTGTGTAAACGTTTTCAAGAATTATTTTTAAAATTTTAGAATGCATTTGAAAACACTCTAAAGTACAGCTTTATTTTTATTTCTTCAAGTAATACTTTTCCGAGAAACTTCTAAAAATAGATAGTTCCAGGAAATATTCCATTAATGAAAAATACTGAGGTAAAATTATGAATACATTATTAGAACAAATTAAAATGCGGGATGCCGCTGCATTTACACATGGCGGCAAATTCCATGCAGACGATGTTTTTTCTTCCGCATTACTTTTATATTTTAATCCTGAAATCACAATCACCCGTGGAAATAAAGTTCCTGAAGATTTTAAGGGAATTATTTTTGATATTGGAAGGGGCAAATACGATCATCACCAGCGCGACAGCCGTGTCCGTGAAAATGGTGTTCCTTATGCCGCATTCGGTCTTTTATGGGAAGAACTTGGGGCAGAAATTCTCGGTGAAGAACTTGCCGTAAAGTTTGATGAATCATTTGTCCAGCCACTTGATAGAAACGATAATACAGGCGAAAAAAATGAACTTGCCACTTTAATCGGCAATTTTAATCCTTCCTGGGATGTGGAAAATGGAGAAAATGAAGCATTTTCCACAGCAGTACAGACAGCCGGAATGATTCTTGTAAATATGTTCGAAAAATATAAAGGAAATGAACGCGCCGAGAAACGTGTAGAAGAAATTTTAGCCGCACATAATTCCTCTGTTTTGTCTGGGGAAAAATCTGAAATCGAAGCAAAAATTCTCGTTCTCCCTGAATTCGTCCCATGCCAAAAACAATTACGAGAAACAGATATTGCCTTTATTATTTTCCCCTCAAACCGCGGAGGCTATTGCATCCAGCCATTAAAAAAAGAACATTCTCTCAATTATAAATGCAGCTTTCCTGAAAGCTGGTTTGGTTTAGAGGGAGAAGAATTAAAACAGGCAACTGGATTAACCAGTGCAAACTTCTGCCACAAAGGCGGTTTTATCATGACCGTCGATGATGTAAACGATGCAATTTCTGCCTGCAAAATAAGCCTTGAAAACTTTACGGAAACTTCCTGCATTATAAATTTAGGCGGTTCTTCCAAAATGGATGAAATCCTTAAAGAAATCCCTCATATGGAAAATGCAGCAATTATCCATTGTGACTTACCGGAAATGCCCGCACTTACATTTGACGGAAACTTTGGCGAATTTTCTATGGAAAAATCCGACTTTAAATCTTATATAAAGGATTATGTTAAGGGGATTTTAAAATACAAACCTGACGCAGTTTATATAGAAGGAGAACTTCTCATTGTCTATCCCGTTATCCGGGCTTTACGAAAAAAACATATCCCAGTCTACATCAACTACCAAAAGGGGGTTGTTGCTATTTAATTCATTAAGCAAACTACAGACGAAGCCATTGCCCCCAATAAGGCATATTTGTGCTGTGGCTGGAGAAGATGAATCAAACAGGGGGGAGGGGATTTGAGGACAGAAGCTGATGTCTTCTGCTCTCTCCCCCAAATCCCCACAACTACTATTTAATTCAAACAAAATCCAGCCAAAGACAGCCCGCGAAGAGAGAAGATATCCTATATTTGTGGCCTCGGAGCAAGGTTTAGATGCGAGCGCATAAAGCGAGCATTTAAACCGCCGCGACTAAAGTCACAAATATAGGATATCTTCTCTCTTCTCGGGCGTCTGTCTCTTAATGAATTAAATAGCAATATTTTGTACTGTTTGAATATTCTTCTTTGTATTTATATCCAAGTTCATCGAACTGTTTAATTTCCTCTGGATTTTCTATCTGATGTTCTGCCATATAGCGTACAAGGGAACCTCTTGCCATTTTTGCGTAGGTTCCTTTTTCTTTTATTTTTCCATCGATCAGTTCTCCAAATACACAGGTTATAACTCGTACATTTTCAGGGATATATTTTAAAATGCTTTTGCTGTATTCTTTGGAGGCAAGGTTAATGAGACAATCGCAGTCTTTTAAGACGTAGTCTGCCAGTTTTTGTCCCCAAAAGTCATATAAATTATCTATTTCTTCTTTGTGGAAGCGTGCCTGCATTTCAAGGCGATATGGAATTACTCCGTCAAATGGAGATAGTGCACCGTAAAAGCCTGATAAAATCCGTAAATGTTTTTCTAACCATGTAAAAGCCTGCTCCTCAAATACTGCTGGAGCCATATATTTATACTGGATTCCTTCATAGGAAAGAATCGCCGGGCTTAGATTCTGTTTTAAGTTTCCTATTCGAAACTGTCGCTCATTCTCTTCCACAAGCTTATCACTGCATTTCCACAAATCTTTTAGCTCATCAAATGACATATTTCCCATGTAAGAAAAAAGCTTCTCTGCTTCTTTTATAAAAAATGGGATATTTTTATACGGTAAAATATCGTTTCTTATTTTCATTTTTTTCGCTGGGGAAATAATTACTTTTAACATTTGGATTTCTTCCTCTTACTTTCCTATTTTTTATTTGTCCATTTACAGATTCTGAATTTGTATATTTTTCGTAACATACCAGTGTTTCTTCCTTCTAGCTTCTAAAGTATTGTTGGATATAGTTTGATTCGTGACTCTTTTGTTGTAACTGCCAAATGATTGTCCATAAACTATTATTACTAAACAGCTAATACACTATCCTATACCAGAATTTTTTCAAACACTCCTTGAATCCCTTAGAAAATTTAACTTTACAAATTTATTGTTATAAAAGAACTATACTATATATCTAGTGACATGCTCCCACCACTTAAATCATAGATTTTGAAGTGGGGACTTCTTGCTCAATGGCTCTACTGAGCCAAGTATCTACAAGCTATCCTCGCGTGCCCCGCGATTCTTTTGCCCGGATA
>NZ_CAKRCF010000008.1 GCF_934307085.1 uncultured Anaerobutyricum sp. | reverse complement strand
AATGCCATTTCGGAAGAATCGACTTCATGGTAAGATCCGTCATATACTGTAGCGTGGATACCAACAACTGGGAATCCACCAAGAATACCAGCTTTAGAAGCTTCTTCGATACCGGCACCAACTGCAGGGATGTATTCTTTAGGAATAGCACCACCAACAACTTCAGAATCGAATTTGAATGTTTCTTCTCCGTTAACGTCCATAGGCTCGAAACGAACTTTACAGTGTCCGTACTGACCACGTCCACCGGACTGTTTAGCGTACTTAGAATCAATATCAACTGCTTTTGTGAAGGATTCCTTGTATGCTACCTGTGGAGCACCAACATTAGCTTCTACTTTGAACTCACGAAGAAGACGGTCAACGATGATCTCAAGGTGAAGCTCACCCATACCAGCGATGATTGTCTGTCCTGTTTCCTGATCTGTATGAGCACGGAAAGTAGGATCTTCTTCTGCAAGTTTTGCAAGGGCTTCTGCCATCTTGCCCTGTCCAGCTTTTGTCTTAGGCTCGATAGCGAGCTCGATAACTGGATCTGGGAATTCCATAGACTCAAGAATTACTGGATGCTGTTCATCACAGATTGTATCACCAGTAGTAGTGAACTTAAATCCAACTGCTGCTGCGATATCTCCTGAGTATACTTTATCTAATTCCTGACGTTTGTTGGCATGCATCTGAAGGATACGTCCAACTCGCTCTTTTTTGCCCTTTGTAGCATTTAAAATGTAAGAACCAGAGTTCATTGTTCCGGCATATACACGGAAGAAAGCAAGCTTTCCAACGAATGGGTCTGTCATAATCTTGAATGCTAAAGCTGCAAATGGAGCATCATCAGAAGCAGGAACTTCTACTTCATTACCTTCTAAGTCCTGACCTTTGATAGCTTCTACATCTGTAGGAGCTGGCAGATATTCAATGATTGCGTCAAGAAGTTTCTGAACACCTTTGTTTCTGTAAGCTGTACCACAGCAAACAGGAACCATTGTACAGTTACATGTTCCTTCACGAAGAACTCTCTTTAAATCTTCAACGCTTGGCTCTTCACCATCAAGGTAAGCCATCATTAAATCATCATCTGCTTCACAGATTTTCTCAACCATATCTGTGTGATATAATTCAGCATCATCCTGCATATCTTCTGGGATATCGATAATATCGATGTCTTCACCCTTCTCATCATTGTAGATGTAGGCTTTCATTTCCATTAAGTCGATAATTCCCTTGAAGTCATCTTCCTTACCAATAGGAAGCTGAATAGGAATCGCATTTTTACCTAATCTTGTTTTAATCTGATCTACTGCACCGTAGAAATCAGCACCCATGATATCCATCTTATTGATGAATGCCATACGAGGTACATTATAGGTGTCTGCCTGACGCCATACATTTTCGGACTGTGGTTCAACACCGCCCTTTGCACAGAAGACACCAACAGCGCTGTCTAATACACGAAGAGATCTTTCTACCTCTACTGTAAAGTCAACGTGTCCTGGGGTATCAATAATATTGATACGATGCTCTAAAGCACCTTTTTTAGGCTTACAATTTTCTTCCAGAGTCCAGTGACATGTTGTGGCAGCGGAAGTGATTGTGATACCTCTTTCCTGCTCCTGTTCCATCCAGTCCATGGTAGCAGTACCTTCATGAGTATCACCAATCTTGTAATTTACACCAGTGTAATACAGGATACGCTCTGTTAATGTTGTCTTACCAGCATCAATGTGGGCCATAATACCAATATTTCTGGTTCTCTCAAGTGGATATTCTCTTCCAGCCAAGGTTTTTTCCTCCTATAAAATGTAGCTGGATGGCTGCAAAACTCATGCAGCTCATCCTGTGTAAATAACTTATTAGAATCTGTAATGTGCGAAAGCTTTGTTTGCTTCTGCCATTTTGTGCATATCTTCTTTTTTCTTTACAGATGCACCAGTGTTGTTAGCTGCATCCATAAGTTCTTTTGCAAGACGCTCTTCCATAGTCTTCTCGCTTCTCTTACGAGAGTAAAGTGTAATCCAACGAAGAGCTAATGCCTGACGTCTGTCTGGTCTTACGTCGATAGGTACCTGATAAGTAGCACCACCGATACGTCTAGCCTTTACTTCCAGAGCTGGCATAATGTTGTTCATAGCCTCTGTAAATACTTCTAAGGCATCTTTTCCTGTTTCTTCCGCAATGCGGTCGAAAGCACCGTAAACGATTTTCTGTGCAACACCTTTCTTACCGTCTAACATGATGTTATTGATAAGCTTTGTTACCACTTTGTTATTGTAAATAGGATCTGGTAATACATCCCTTTTTGCGATATGTCCTTTACGTGGCACGGTTCTTCCCTCCTTAATTAAATCTGATTTTCATTTCTTCATTTCCATGAGGAAATGAAATATTAAATCATAGGTACTCATGGAAACTGCTGTTTCCGTTGTTCATGCTCGGACAAGTCAATATATTGCCTGCAACCAACAGAGAAAATATTGCTATTCCGGCATTCTCACTGATATTTATTTCTTAGGTCTCTTAGCACCGTATTTGGAACGAGCCTGGCGTCTGTTTGCTACGCCTGCTGTATCAAGAGTACCACGTACGATATGATATCTTGTACCTGGTAAGTCCTTTACTCTTCCTCCACGGATAAGTACAACACTATGCTCCTGAAGATTGTGACCTTCACCTGGGATATAGCTTGTTACTTCGATACCGTTGGAAAGACGTACTCTGGCAATCTTACGAAGCGCTGAGTTAGGCTTCTTAGGAGTTGCTGTCTTAACGGCTGTACATACTCCACGTTTCTGTGGTGAGCTGGCATCTGTTGGTCTTTTCTTTAAGGAGTTAAATCCTTTCTGAAGAGCAGGTGCCGTGGATTTCTTTGCTACAGACTGTCTTCCTTTTCTAACTAACTGGTTAAAAGTAGGCATTCTGAAATTCACCTCCATGCATATTTTCTAATGTGGTTGCTAATAGTTTCTTCTTTGGGTTAAATCAATATGACAAATCATCTTGATTATACCCATATGTGGACATAGTTATACATCGCACACAATTAAAGATTATATATTTAAAAAATCTTTTTGTCAAGGGGGAATTTGAATTTCATTTTTTCTCAACGTGACCAAAAAACAGACGAAACCAGAAGAAATCTGGCATTCCAAATGTGACTTTAGTCGCGGCATGTTGAATGTTCGCTTCACGCGCTCGCATTCAACACTTGCTCCGAGGCCACATTTGAAATGCCAGATTTCTTCTGGTTTCTGATTTTGGTGAACTGAGAATTAATGATCTATTCAAATTTTTTCTTGAATAAAAAATGAAAAAGGTCAGGATTTGTTATGCATATATAATAGAGGGAAGAAGGGATAGCAAACGGATATCTTTGCTTTTTTCATGCAAGGCTGTTTGAAAATTTCTGCTGTTTTTTAATGAGTGGAGGAGATGGTAGTAGATAAAAAATGTATTTATTCTATATATAATAGGAATATGATTAAAATTCCAATTGAAAACATTTTGAATTTGACTATCAATCGTCCTTCATTCCACAGCAAACAACTCCTCTCATCTGCCCCTTCTGACAAATCTTCCCAAAGTTAAAAAACAAAATCAAAAATCCTTCAATCAAACCAACTCCAGCCACAGCCAGACCCCTGAGAATAAAATAATCCCTATCCGTGACCTGGGAGCAAGGTTTGAACGTTCGCGCGTCTAAGCGAACATTCAAACCGCCACGACTAAAGTCATAGATAGGGATTATTTTATTTTCAGGAAGCGTCTGTCTGCCTGCTTATCTTAATTAAAGATTTTCAGAATCAAAAATCATTGCTGCATCCTCTGACTTCTGGTCACGCATTTCTTCTTCCATAGAAGCTGCATCATAGTCAAATTCATCTGCTCCTTCGATTTCGTTGACAACTTTTCCTGTATCAAGATGAAGGTTACGATACTTCTTTAATCCTGTTCCGGCTGGAATCAGTTTTCCTAAAAGTACGTTTTCCTTAAGACCAATTAATGGGTCAATCTTTCCTTTGATTGCTGCATCTGTAAGAACCTTTGTAGTCTCCTGGAAGGAAGCAGCAGATAAGAAGGAACTTGTTGCAAGAGAAGCCTTTGTGATACCGAGAAGTGTCTGTTCTGCTGTTGCAGGTTCTTTTCCTTCTGCAAGAAGTCTCTCATTCTCATCCTCTAATTCAAGGATATCAATGAGTGCTCCTGGTAAGTACTGGCTATCTCCAGCTTCTTCAATACGAACTTTCTTAAGCATCTGGCGAACAATAATCTCGATATGTTTATCGTTGATATCTACACCCTGCAGACGGTATACACGCTGTACTTCACGCATCATGTAATCCTGAACTGCTCCTGCACCTTTGATTCTTAAGATGTCATGAGGATTTACAGAACCTTCTGTCAGTTCATCACCGGCCTCTAAGTAAGTACCGTCAAGAACTTTGATACGGGAACCGTAAGGAATTATATAATTTCTTGTTTCTCCGCTATCCTCATTTACTACCGTGATTTCACGTTTTTCTTTTGTTTCTTTTACATCCGCACGACCAGCAATTTCAGTGATGATGGCAAGACCCTTAGGTTTACGTGCCTCAAAAAGCTCCTCGACACGAGGAAGACCCTGTGTGATATCATCACCGGCTACACCACCGGCATGGAATGTACGCATGGTAAGCTGTGTACCCGGCTCACCGATGGACTGAGCAGCGATAATTCCGACTGCCTCACCAACCTGTACTGCCTGACCAGTTGCAAGGTTGGCACCGTAACATTTAGAACATGCACCATTATGGGACTTACATGTTAACATTGTTCTAATCTTAACCTGCTGATATCCAGCGTTTACAATTGCTTTTGCACGCTTTGGAGTAATCATGCAGTTTGCTTCAACAATAAGATTACCTTCTTTGTCTTTGTAATCTTCTGCTGCATAACGTCCGCTGATACGATCCTCTAATGATTCGATGGTTTCTTTTCCATCCATGATAGCTTCTACATACATGCTTGGAATCTTGTTTGTTCCTTCGCAACAATCCTGCTCGCGGATAATCAGTTCCTGAGAAACATCTACAAGACGTCTTGTCAGGTAACCGGAATCGGCTGTACGAAGAGCTGTATCGGAAAGTCCCTTTCTGGCACCATGTGCAGAAATGAAGTACTCCAGTACGTCAAGACCTTCACGGAAGTTGGACTTAATAGGAAGTTCGATAGTACGTCCGGATGTATCGGCCATCAGTCCACGCATACCGGCAAGCTGTTTAATCTGCTGGTTAGAACCACGGGCTCCGGAGTCAGCCATCATGAAGATGTTGTTGTATTTATCAAGACCACTAATCAGTTTATCTGTAAGTTCGTTATCGGCAGCGAACCATGTCTGCACTACTGCTTTATAACGTTCTTCTTCTGTCATGAAACCACGGCGGTACTGTTTTGTAATGTACTCAACCTGTTTCTGAGCTGCTGCAAGGATTTCTGGTTTTTCTTTTGGCACAGTCATATCAGAAATAGATACACTTAACGCACCAATTGTAGAATATTTATATCCAAGAGCTTTGATATTATCAAGAACCTCTGCTGTCTTAGTTGTACCATGTACACTAATACAACGGTCAAGGATCTGTTTTAACTGTTTCTTACCACACTGGAAGTCGATTTCTAACTTTAAGAAGTTATCTGGGTCAGAACGGTCAACAAAACCTAAATCCTGAAGGATGATTTCGTTGAAAAGAAGACGTCCCATTGTACAATCTACAATACGACTTCCCATTGTTCCGTCTGGTCTCATACCTCTTCTCTTTACTTTGATTCTGGAATGAAGTGTGATTACCTTGTTCTCATAAGCAAGGAACGCTTCATTTTCAGACTTAAAGCACTTACCTTCACCCTTAGCTCCTTCTTTTTCCATAGTCAGATAGTAAATACCAAGGACCATATCCTGTGAAGGAACGGCTACTGGAGCACCATCAGATGGCTTCAGTAAGTTGTTTGGAGAAAGCAAGAGGAAACGACACTCAGCCTGTGCTTCCTGGGAAAGTGGCAGATGGACGGCCATCTGGTCACCATCGAAGTCGGCGTTGAACGCTGTACATACTAATGGATGTAACTTAATCGCTTTACCTTCTACTAACGTTGGCTCGAATGCCTGAATACCAAGACGATGCAGGGTAGGAGCACGGTTTAACATAACTGGATGTTCTTTGATAACATCTTCAAGTACATCCCAAACTTCTGGCTGTAACTTTTCTACCATCTTCTTGGCAGACTTAATATTATGAGCAAGACCGTTTGCTACAAGTTCCTTCATAACAAATGGTTTGAAAAGCTCGATAGCCATCTCTTTTGGAAGACCACACTGGTAAATTTTTAATTCTGGTCCTACTACGATTACAGAACGTCCTGAGTAGTCAACACGCTTACCAAGAAGGTTCTGACGGAAACGTCCCTGTTTACCCTTCAACATATCAGAAAGGGATTTTAATGCTCTGTTTCCAGGACCAGTTACTGGACGACCACGACGACCATTATCGATTAACGCATCAACAGCTTCCTGAAGCATACGCTTTTCGTTACGGATAATGATATCTGGTGCGCCGAGCTCTAACAGTCTCTTAAGACGGTTATTACGGTTGATGATTCTTCTGTATAAATCATTTAAATCGGATGTTGCAAAACGTCCACCATCTAACTGCACCATTGGACGGATATCTGGAGGGATAACCGGAACAGCGTCAAGAACCATCCATTCTGGACGGTTTCCTGACAGACGGAAAGCTTCTACAACTTCTAATCGTTTAATGTTTCTTGCCTTCTTCTGGCCGCTGGCATTCTTAAGACTCTTCTTAAGTTCTTCTGCCTCAGCCTCTAAGTCGATTTCTGCAAGAAGTTCTTTGATTGCCTCGGCACCCATTCCTACACGGAAACTTCCAAGACCCTCATCAGAATCTCTGTATTCTTCTGTAACACGACGGTATTCAGCATCAGAGATAACATCCTTCTTGCTTAAATTTGTTGTTCCTGGGTCAAGAACTACAAAGGAAGCAAAGTATAATACTTTTTCCAGTGCCTTTGGAGACATATCGAGAATTAATCCCATACGGCTAGGGATTCCCTTGAAGTACCAGATATGGGATACTGGAGCTGCGAGCTCGATGTGTCCCATTCTTTCTCTTCTTACACTTGCCTTTGTAACTTCAACACCACATTTATCACAGACAACGCCTTTATAGCGAATCTTTTTATATTTACCACAGTGACATTCCCAGTCCTTGCTTGGTCCGAAAATTCTTTCACAGAACAGACCATCTTTTTCCGGCTTTAAAGTACGGTAGTTAATGGTTTCCGGCTTTTTTACCTCACCATGAGACCACTGACGAATCAGTTCCGGAGACGCAAGTCCGATTTTAATGGCGTCAAAATTAACCGGCTGTTCAACTGTTTGGTTATTCATATCAGACATAGGTTACTCCTTCCAAACTATCTTACAAATCAGAATCGCCAAAAGGCATTCCTGTCATCTCTGGCTGTGCTTCTGCCTGTCCGGCTTCTTCTTCCAGAGTACTTTCTTTGTAGCCATATTCTCCAAGATTGCTCTCGTCCTTATAATTGTTATCATCCGGACTGCTCTCAATCACTGAAGTAAGGGATTCATTAATTGTTTCGCTGCCTTCCTGAAGCTCGATTTCTGTCATATCTTCTTTTAAGACACGAACATCAAGAGCGAGGGACTGGAATTCCTTAAGAAGTACCTTGAAGGATTCCGGAATACCTGGTTCAGGAATATTTTCTCCTTTGATGATTGCTTCGTATGTTTTTACACGACCAACTACATCATCAGACTTCACCGTTAAGATTTCCTGAAGAGTGTAGGAAGCACCATAAGCCTCAAGAGCCCAAACCTCCATCTCTCCGAAACGCTGTCCACCGAACTGAGCTTTACCACCCAGAGGCTGCTGTGTTACTAATGAGTAAGGACCTGTAGAACGTGCATGAATCTTATCATCTACTAAGTGATGCAGCTTCAGATAATGCATGAATCCGATGGAAACTGGTGAATCGAATTCCTGTCCGGTACGTCCATCACGAAGCTGAACCTTACCAGTACGATCAATTGGAACACCTTTCCATTCTTCTCTGTGGTCACGGTTGTCCCAAAGATACTTCATAATATCATCGTTAACCTTGTCACCCCAGCGTTCTTCGAATTCTTCCCATGTCTTGTTCGCATAGTCATTCGCCATCTCAAGAGTATCCATGATATCGTTCTCGTCTGCACCATTAAATACTGGTGTTGCTATGTTAAATCCAAGCACCTTAGATGCAAGACTTAAATGAAGCTCTAAGACCTGTCCAATGTTCATTCGGGAAGGTACACCTAATGGGTTCAGTACGATATCAAGTGGACGACCATTCGGAAGGAATGGCATATCCTCTACTGGAAGTACACGGGAAACTACACCCTTGTTACCATGACGACCGGCCATCTTATCACCAACGGAAATCTTACGTTTCTGTGCAATGTAAACACGAACAGACTTGTTAACTGTTGGAGGCAGCTCGTCACCATTCTCTCTTGTAAATACCTTTGTATCCATAACGACACCATAAGCACCGTGTGGAACACGAAGGGAAGTATCACGAACTTCTCTTGCCTTTTCACCAAAAATAGCACGAAGAAGTCTTTCTTCTGCAGTAAGTTCTGTCTCTCCCTTAGGAGTAACCTTACCTACCAGAATATCTCCGGCATGAACTTCTGCACCGATACGGATGATACCATTCTCATCCAGATCTTTTAATACATCTTCGCTAAGACCAGCAAGATCTCTTGTAATCTCTTCCTGTCCAAGCTTAGTATCTCTTGCTTCTGCTTCATATTCTTCAATATGAACAGATGTATATACGTCATTCTGTACAAGACGCTCACTTAAAAGTACGGCATCCTCGTAGTTATAACCTTCCCAGGTCATAAATCCGATTAATGGGTTCTTACCAAGAGCCATCTCGCCGCCGCATGTAGAAGCACCATCTGCAAGGATGTCTCCTGCCTCAACATGATCACCCTTATTTACAATAGGTCTCTGGTTCATACAGTTACCCTGGTTGCTTCGGGAGAACTTGATTACGTGGTAAGTATCACGGATTCCGTCTTCTCGTTTTACGATAATTTCTTTACTTGTTGAATACTCAACTGTACCTGCATGATGTGCGATAATACATACACCTGAGTCACGAGCTGCTTTCGCTTCCATACCAGTACCAACAACTGGAACTTCTGTCTTTAACAGAGGTACAGCCTGACGCTGCATGTTAGATCCCATCAGCGCACGGTTCGCATCATCATTCTCAAGGAAAGGAATCATAGATGTAGCTACGGAGAATACCATTTTAGGAGATACGTCCATTAAGTCGATTCTTGACTTTCTAAATTCTGATGTTTCCTCTCTGTAACGACCAGAAACGTTTGTATGGATGAAATGACCTTCTTCGTCTAATGGTTCGTTCGCCTGTGCTACTGTGTAGTTATCTTCTTCATCAGCAGTAAGGTATACAACCTCATCTGTTACAACTGGATTCTGTGGATCACTCTTATCTACCTTACGGTATGGAGCCTCAACAAAGCCATATTCATTAATTCTTGCATATGTTGCAAGAGAGTTAATCAGACCGATATTAGGACCCTCGGGAGTCTCTACAGGACACATTCTTCCGTAATGAGAATAGTGTACATCTCGAACCTCGAATCCGGCACGATCTCTGGAAAGACCACCAGGACCTAATGCGGAAAGACGTCTCTTATGTGTAAGCTCAGATAATGGGTTGTGCTGATCCATGAACTGAGATAACTGGGAACTTCCAAAGAATTCCTTTACAGCAGCAGTAACCGGCTTGATATTAATTAATGTCTGTGGGGAAATGGATTCAATATCCTGTGTTGTCATACGTTCTCTGACAACTCTTTCCAGGCGAGATAAACCAATTCTGTACTGGTTCTGTAATAACTCACCAACGGCACGGATACGACGGTTACCTAAGTGGTCGATATCATCGTCGTTACCAACACCATACTCAAGATGGATATTGTAGTTAATAGAAGCTAAAATATCTTCTCTTGTAATATGCTTTGGAATTAACTCATTGATATTCTTGCGAATCTGTGCTTTGATTTCATCTATATCATCATATTCTTCTAAGATTTTTTCAAGGGCTGGATAGTATACTAATTCAGTAACGCCAACTTCCTCTGGGTCAACATCAACAAAGCTTGTGATATCTACCATCATACTGGAAAGGACTTTTACTTCTTTCTCTTCTGTCTCAACGTAAACATAAGGAACTGCTGCGTTCTGGATAGCATCAGCCTGTTCTTTTGTAAGTCTTACGCCTGCTTCAAAAAGAATTTCTCCTGTGGAAGGATCGAGTACATCCTGTGCCAGTCTGTGTCCTGCAATACGGTTGCGGAACATTAACTTCTTATTAAATTTATAACGTCCTACTTTTGCAAGATCATAACGTCTTGCATCGAAGAACATGCTGTTAATCAGGCTCTCTGCACTGTCAACTGATAAAGGTTCACCTGGACGAATCTTCTCATATAACTTCTTAAGACCTTCCTGGTAGTTTGTTGCTGTATCCTTTTCGAGAGTTTTTAAAATCTTAGGCTCTTCTCCAAATAATTCCTTAATTTCGGCATTGGTTCCAATGCCAAGAGCTCTGATAAGTACAGTAACAGGAACCTTTCTTGTACGGTCAACACGAACATAGAATACATCGTTGGAGTCTGTCTCGTATTCCAGCCATGCACCACGGTTAGGAATTACTGTGCAAGAATATAACTTCTTACCAATCTTATCGTGGCTGATTGCATAATAAATACCTGGAGAACGAACTAACTGACTGACGATAACACGTTCCGCACCATTAATTACGAAAGTACCTGTTTCCGTCATCAATGGCAGGTCGCCCATAAAAATGTCGTGTTGTTTAAAATCATCTGTTTCCTTATTATGGAGACGGACTTTCACTTTTAAAGGAGCTGCATATGTTGCATCACGTTCTTTACACTCCTCGATTGAATACTTTCTATCCTCTCTACAAAGCTGAAAGTCTACAAACTCCAGGCTGAGCTGTCCACTGTAATCCGTGATAGGCGAAATGTCCTCAAAAACCTCTTTTAATCCATCTGTAAGGAACCATTTGTAGGAATCTTTCTGGACTTCTATAAGATTCGGCATATCGAGAACATCTTTTTGTCTGGCATAGCTCATTCTGATGTTTTTGCTTCCCGGAATTCGCGTTGGACGCAGTCTATTCTTTTCCATCGATGTTTTCACCCCTTGAATAATCATAATGTTAAATCTTCTGGTTACTTTCCAATAGGCATACAGACCCATTGTGAATCAGTTTATTATCATAGCACATCTGTCAAGCCATGTCAACTAATTTTTTTCTCTTATTCTTGATTTTTTCCAGTTTTTTCACTTGTTAAACATAGGGGTGAAATTTCTTCCATATAATATGTATAAAATGCAAACGAAATTTGGGAGAAATTCGGTAACTTTTTTAATTTGACAAAACGGGTAAATGATTACTATTTCATTCATTAGGGGAAACAGACGAAAAAAGAAAATACCATATCCCATCTGCTCTGTAGTCGCATCTGGGATATGGTATTTTCTTTTTTCTGTGTTTTGGCTTCAGAAGGAATGAATGCAATAGTTTTTGGAAGAATAAGGGAAGAGGTCAGAAGGCTCTTGCATTCATTTTATTTTCGTCTGTTCCCTAATGAATTAAATAGTAAGAACTCTGCATATGTTATCAATTATTTCTTCCAAAGTCTTTATTGTTGCTTCTGAATCAAAAAATGCATTTTTCAGCAATATTTGAATATTCTCTTCAAAGTTTTCCGGAAGAATTTTTGCATGTTTTTTAACATAAGAAAGCATTCTTTTTTCACCCGGATGAGTTAATTCATTTAATGCAAAAATAATATCAAAATAAGACTCTAAAAACGCTGTAATTCTGTGGTTAATACTTAGCAAATCATTACGCTTTAAAGCCTTTTTTATCTGCTTATCATAAGAGGGAAGATTTTGCGTCAACAATCGCATATTTTGCTGAATAATATTTGTTTTTAACTGCTCTGGATAATGAACATTAAAACGTCCCTGAACTTTTTTAAAATTTCCATTTCTATCATAAAGAATTTTACTGTAAAGAAGATTGTGCCACATACATGTTGTATATCCATTGTGAACATGAAAACTTTCTACCACAGAGGAAACCTCCTGTGTAAATATATCCAAATTTCGATATAAAATATCAATGTCTACACCATCTTTTAAAGTACAGTCATCCTCAAGTTCCCAAAAATGATTACCTAGTTCCATATAGTCACAAGTAGAAGTTAAAATTTGTTCACGAATATTTATCGCAGGAATCTCACTACAATAAATATACAAATCGTAATCAGATTTTTCATCAAAATTATCCATTGCTCTCGAACCACCAAGAACAATCGCCTCTACTTCCTGTAATTTAGAAAATTCTGTCCATAATTTTTCAAAATACATTACCAATCCTCACTTTAATTTGCTATTCATTAAGAGGAAAACAAATGAAAAAAGAAATACTGTCATATCCCATCTCTCTCCCCAAATATTATTTCATTCCTTCTGGAGCCAAAACACAGAAAATAAAAAGAATAGACCATTGCAAATGTAATGTGAGAGCAAGTAAAAATGCCGAACAGGCATTTTCTATGCAGTGATATCTTTACATTTGCGATGGTCTGTTCTTTTTATTTTCGTCTGTTTTCTCTCAAAGAATCAAATAGTTATTTAACGAATTCTTTTACAGAAGCATATACACCTTTGCCATCTAAGCCGTATTTTTCAATAAGCTTAACTGCTGGGCCAGATTCTCCGTAAACATCGTTCACACCAATTCTCTTAACTGGTACTGGACATTTCTCAGAAAGTACTTCACATACTGCTCCGCCGAGTCCACCGATTACGGAATGTTCTTCTACTGTAACAACCTTACCGGTTTCTTTTGCTGCTTCTACAAGAAGATCAGCATCAATCGGTTTGATTGTGTGGATATTGATTACTTTCGCTTCGATTCCATCTTTAGCGAGCATATCTGCTGCTTCTAATGCGGAGCTTACACAAAGGCCAGTTGCTACGATCGTAACATCTTTTCCTTCTCTTAATACAACACCTTTACCAATCTCAAATTTATAATCATCATTGTCGTTGATTACAGGTACTGCAAGACGACCAAATCTTAAGTATACAGGACCCTCTAATTCATAAGCGGCACGTACGGCTGCTTTTGCTTCTACATCATCAGAAGGATTGATGATTGTCATACCTGGAATAGTACGCATTAATGCAATATCTTCGTTACACTGATGTGTTGCTCCATCTTCACCAACGGAAATACCTGCATGAGTTGCTCCAATTTTTACGTTAAGGTGTGGATATCCAACAGAATTACGAATCTGCTCAAATGCACGTCCTGCTGCAAACATTGCAAATGTACTTGCGAAAGGAACCATTCCTGTTGTTGCAAGACCTGCTGCGATTCCGATCATATCACATTCAGCGATACCACAGTCAATGTGACGTTCTGGGAAAACTTTTTTAAACATTCCAGTCTTAGTAGCTGCTGCAAGGTCAGCATCTAAAACTACAAGATTCTCATGTTCTTTTCCTAATTCAATTAACGCATTTCCATAGCTTTCTCTGGTAGCGATTTTCTTTACTTCTGACATAATGCTTCCTCCACTTTCTTTAAGTCTTCCATAGCTACAGCATACTGTTCATCATTAGGTGCAGTACCATGCCAGGATGCCTGATTCTCCATGAAGGAAACACCTTTACCTTTTACAGTCTTCATAACGATTGCTACTGGCATTCCTTTTACTTCTCTTGCTTCTTTAAATGCTGCATCTAACTGGTCGAAATCGTTACCATCTGCTACATTAATTACATGGAAGTTAAATGCTTCAAATTTCTTGTCGATTGGGTATGGAGAACATACATCTTCAATCTTACCATCAATCTGTAATCCGTTGTTATCTACGATTACTACTAAGTTGTCAAGCTTTCTTGCTCCTGCGAACATTGCAGCTTCCCAAACCTGTCCTTCCTGAATCTCACCATCTCCAAGAAGTGTATAAACACGATAAGATTTATTTCTCAACTTAGCGGAAAGAGCCATACCTACTGCAGCGGAGATTCCCTGTCCAAGAGAACCTGAGGACATATCAAGTCCTGGAGTGTGCTGCATACATGGATGTCCCTGAAGATGGGAACCGATATGTCTTAATGTAAGTAAGTCTTCCACTGGAAAATATCCCTTATGAGCTAATGTTGCGTATAATCCAGGTGCTGTGTGACCTTTGGATAATACGAAACGGTCTCTGTCTGGATCCTGAGGATTCTTAGGATCTACGTTCATTTCCTCGAAATATAAATATGTAAAAAGATCTGCTGCGGATAAAGAACCGCCTGGATGTCCAGCTTTTGCTGCATGAACGCCTGTGACAATTCCTTTTCTCACTTCATTGGCCATCTTCTGAAGTTCTAATTTGTTCATGGTTTCCTCCTTATTGCCCAATATAATCCCAGAATCTATATATTTCACTTTGCAATGGAGATTCTGAAATCACATCTATATCCTATTCACCAAATACTGCGATATAATCTTTTTTAAACTTCTCAATTCCAGCATCAGTTAAAGGATGTTTGGTCATCTGTTCAATTACTTTATATGGAACTGTTGCAATATCAGCTCCTGCTAAAGCACAGTCTGTTACATGAATTGGATTACGGACACTTGCTGCGATAATCTCTGTATCCAGACCTGCGACTGCAAAAATTTCTGCAATATCACGAATAAGATCAACACCTCTTACGCTGATATCATCTAATCTTCCCAAGAAAGGAGATACGTAAGTTGCTCCTGCTCTTGCGGCAAGTAATGCCTGATTTGCAGTAAAGATTAATGTAAGATTCGTCTTGATTCCTTCTTGAGAAAGGACTTTACAAGCCTTTAATCCTTCTACAGTCATTGGAATCTTTACAACCATATTGGGATGGATTGCTGCGATTTCACGACCTTCCTTAATCATTCCTTCTGCATCTGTTGTTGTCGCTTTTACTTCACCACTGATTGGACCATCTACGATAGAAGCGATTTCTTTGATAACTTCGTTAAAATCTCTTCCTTCTTTGGCAATCAGAGATGGATTTGTTGTAACCCCGCAAATAACCCCCATGTCATTCGCTTTCTTGATATCCTCTACATTCGCAGTATCAATAAAAAACTTCATTATCTTCTCCTCCGTTTTTCACTATAAGAATAAAGTAGGTTAACACACTGCTATTATACAAAGAGTTTTCCAATATGTCAATTAGTTTTATGGGATAATTCCCTTGAACTTGGGATTTATTGCAATATTGGTAAGATTGACGAAAAACAGGAGTTTGCTGTCTTCTTCCCCAATATATTAAAGACAAATAGATAAATCAAACAAAATGGGAATTCTGCCTATGTGTGCTTTGCTGTTGCGAAATTATGGACAGCATATGTATTTTCATGTGTAATTTAAAACAAAAATTATTGTTAATAGCATACTTATTAAAGGCATCCCACAATCAGAAAATGAAAAAGACTTATCATCGTATTTGTGGTCTCGGAGCAAGGTTTGGATGCGAGCACGTAAGCGAACATTCAAACCGCTGCGACTAAAGTCACCAATACAATGATAAGTCTTTTTCATTTTCGTCTGATTAAGGATTCACCAAATCAACTATTCCCCACATGTTGGGCAATCGTCTGGTGCAAATTTTTCTTTATCGTACTCGATTCCGTTCTTATCATAGTAATCTTTTACAGCAGCCTTTACAGCTTCTTCTGCTAATACAGAACAATGAATCTTGTGTGTTGGCAGTCCGTCAAGAGCTTCCACTACAGCTTTGTTAGATAATTCTAAAGCGTCATCGATAGATTTACCTTTAATCATCTCTGTTGCCATAGAGCTGCTGGCGATTGCAGAACCGCATCCAAATGTATTAAACTTTACATCTTCAATGATGCCGTCTTTTACTTTGATGTACATCTTCATGATGTCACCACACTTTGCGTTACCTACTTCTCCGATACCATCAGCATCGTCCATTTTTCCTAAGTTTCTTGGGTTACGGAAATGATCCATTACTTTTTCACTATATAACATGTTTCTTCTCTCCCTTCTCAAGTTCTTCCCAAACTGGTGAAATGTTTCTTAAGTAAGAAACAATTTCTGGAACTTCTTTAATGATATATTCAATCTGTTCTGGTGTATTCTCTTCACATAATGTAAGACGGAGTGAACCGTGTGCAACTTCATGAGGAAGTCCAATTGCTAATAATACGTGGCTAGGGTCAAGAGAACCTGATGTGCAAGCACTTCCTGAAGAAGCCTCGATTCCCTTCTCATCAAGTAAAAGTAAAAGGGATTCTCCCTCGATTCCTTCGAAACAGAAGTTTACGTTACCTGGAAGTCTTTTCTTAGCATCACCGTTCAGACGGGAATGTTCAACCTGTGAAAGGCCTTCAATTAAGCGGTCTCTCATAGCAGAAATCTTTGCCATGTTCTCATCTAAGTTTGCTACAGCTTCTTTTAATGCTGCTGCCATACCAACAATAGCAGGAATATTCTCTGTACCAGCTCTTCTTCCTCTTTCCTGTGCGCCACCTTCAATCAAGTTAAACAGTGGAACACCTTTTCTAACGTAAAGGACACCGATTCCCTTTGGTCCGTGGAACTTATGTCCGGATAAGGATAACATATCAATGTTCTGTGCATGTACATTCACTGGAACATGTCCAACTGCCTGTACTGCATCTGTGTGGAATGTTACTTTCTTTTCTTTACAAATCTTTGCGATCTCATCGATTGGCTGTAATGTACCAATCTCGTTGTTCGCATACATGATTGTTACCAATGCTGTATCTTCACGAATTGCTTTCTCTACATCTGCAGGATCAACAATTCCGTCTGCTCCAACATCAAGTAATGTTACCTCAAATCCTTCTCTCTCTAACTTCTTAAGAGTATGAAGAACAGCATGATGTTCAATCTTTGTAGAAATAAGGTGTTTCTTACCCTTCTTTGCTCCAAAAAGAGCAGCAGAACGAATTGCCTGGTTATCCGCTTCGCTTCCACCAGAAGTAAAATAAATCTCATTAAAATCTGCACCTAATGCTTCTGCAACATCTTCTCTTGCTTTCTGAAGCACTTCAGCAGCACGCTGTCCGGTAGAATGCAGGCTGGATGGGTTTCCAAAGACCTCATTCATGCACTTTGTCATCGCATCTATCGCAACGGGACTCATCTTTGTAGTTCCCGCATTATCTGCATAAATATACATAAATTCACCCTCTTCTTTCTAAATCCTATCTAGTGTATAGGAATTATATCTTGAAAATCCTATCCTGTCAATAGGATTTTATTAAAAAGATACTTCTATTCTTGTTTTTTATCATGTACATCATTTCCGAAAAAATACTTCTTAAAATACTTTCTGTCTCTCTTATATTACTTTTATATCCATACGCCATCATAATTTTTACAAAAAACAACCTCATAAAAATACTGGAGAACCAGGTTAAACCCGACCCTCCAGCAAATCCTCAAGCGTCACTGTCTCTAAATAATCATCAATAATCCCATCCAGTTTCTGCCACATCGGAAGAGTAATACAATATCCTGCCTTTTCGCAGGTTACTTTCCCACCCTCTAAGCAATTGACAGGAGCCAATGTTTTTTCTGTCAGCTTTAAAATAGAACCGATCGTGTACTCAGATGGCTTTCGTGCCAGACGATACCCTCCTTTTTTCCCACGTCCACTTATAAGCATATTACCCTTGTGAAGCAGGCTCACGATCATCTCTAAATACTTCATGGATATATTCTGATTTTCCGCAATTTCTTTTAACGGAATTAATTCTTCTCTGTCATTCTGTGCTAAATAGATCATTACACGAAGTGCATAACGGCCTTTGGACGAAACCATCATAATTCGCCACCTCCTAATTCCTAATAATATACTAGGAATTAAGAAATAGCAAGAAAAATTTATCGTCTTTATTTTCTTCCGTAAAAATCTCCCAACCTGAATCCCCCCTCTTCTCCGTAATTGGCAGGATTCTCTTTATCTTCTTCCATGAATACCTTCCAATACTTTCACCAGCACTTTTTTCTGCATTGTTTCATATGGCTGTGTAGTATTATATACTGATTTTTCTTCACAAGCCTGCGAAACAGAAAATGATGCCAGCGTCTGAAGATTAAAACAGTGCTTGACATTTTCTCTACAAATCTTTTATAATAACATGGCTAAAATACTATATCGTCTAAACAAGGCTATAGGTTTTTCTGTTTCTGATTTAAACAGTACAGAATCCTGTAGCCTTTTTTATTGCGATAAACTACTCTTTTTTACAGAATATACAGGCACAGTTTTTGTCATAAAAAATATTTACCAGCATTTATACAGAAAATCTATATAGCAAAATAGAAAACTGCAAAATCAACTTGGTAAATAAAATTCATAAATCTAACATCACCAATGTGTACTCGGCAAAAAATTAATAATAAATAATACAGAAAGGAAAAGATATTTTATGGAACAGACTTACATGAAAGAAAAACCAATCCTGCCACTCCTGCTTTCTATGGCAGCACCAATGATTTTATCCATGCTGGTAAATTCACTTTATAACATTATTGACAGCATTTTCGTTGCTCAAATCAGCGAAGATGCCATGACTGCACTTTCTCTCGTATTTCCGATTCAGAATGTTGTAAACTCCGTTGCCGTAGGTTTCGGTATCGGTATCAATGTTATGATCGCCTTCTGTCTCGGTGCAAATCAGCAGGAACAAGCTGACAAAGCCGCCTCACAGGGTATGTTTCTCTCCATTGTACATGGAATTATTTTAAGTCTCATCGGCATTCTCATTATGCCTTCGTTCTTAAAATTATTTACAAATAATCAAAACATATTGTCTTTAGGATTACGTTATTCTAATATTGTTCTCCTTTTCTCCATAGTTATTAATGTAGAAATCGTTTTTGAAAAATATTTTCAGGCAATGGGTATGATGGTAGTAAGTATGCTCAGTATGCTATTTGGATGTATCTTAAATATTATCCTTGACCCGGTTCTCATCTTCGGCGTTGGTCCATTTCCACGACTTGGAATCGAAGGAGCCGCCATCGCAACCGGCATCGGCCAATGTTCTACCTTGCTTATTTACATTTTGTTTTATAGATTTAAAAAGCCACCCGTAACAATACGCAAACACCTGCTTCGCCCTGAAAAAAATGTCTGCATCCGCCTTTACAGCGTCGGAATTCCCGGTGCATTGAATATGGCACTTCCCTCACTGCTTATTTCTGCATTAAATGGAATCCTTGCATCCATTTCCGAAACTGGTGTTATCATTCTTGGAATCTATTATAAATTGCAGACTTTCTTATATTTATCCGTCAACGGAATGATTCAGGGAATGCGTCCGCTCATGGGTTACAATTACGGTGCAAAAGAATACAAACGAGTAAACAAAATCTACTGTCTTGCCCTCACAATTGCTATCGGCATCATGGCAGTCGGCACCTTACTTTTTATGTTTACACCAGAAACCTTTATGAAAATGTTTACCACTCAAGAAACAACTATCGCCGCCGGTGCATTCGCACTCCGCATTATTTCCTGCGGCTTCATCGTTTCTTCTGTCTCTGTCGTATCAAGTGGAGCTTTAGAAGCACTCGGAAAGGGAAACGAATCCCTCGTTGTCTCCCTGCTACGTTACCTTATAATCATCGTACCGCTGGCATTTATACTCAGCCGATTCATCGGCGCAACGGGGGTATGGCATTCTTTCTGGATAACAGAAACAGTTACAGCATTTGTGGCTTACGGCATTTATCGAAAAGCCTTGCGCAATAAGTAGAAACAGACGAACTCAGCATGAGTAATCGGCACATAATCCGACACACGCCTATAGACAGACAAACTATAAACAGACAAACCCGAAGAGAAAAACAAGCCCACTTCTCATCTATTAGCTGGTTTCATCTGTTTTGTCCCACACAAAAAAAGAAGAAATCACTTCCCTTGCTTTCCGCTGCGATTTACGGAAAGGAAGGAAAGGATTTCTTCTTTTTTGTCTTTTCGACTAAAAATAAATTTTAGAAAGGGTATTTCATTAAATTAGAGGTATTTTTTAAATGTGTAATTACTTATTGATATACGTTACTTTTTTTAATATAAATTACTTTACTGCGTTATTATGAGTTTTTTTATATGCGTTACTATGCGATTACTATAATTGCTTGTTACTATTTTTTACTATGAGTTACTACGAGTTTTTCTTTGAATGATTCTACGCTCTTATGCGTTCTGAGCCAGCTGTTCGCCCAGTTCTTCGCACTGTTTGATTGCATCATCATCTGGAGTTTCCTGGCAGATGAGGCCTTCACCGTTTAATACCGTTGCGCCTGCTGCTGTCATTCTTTCTTCCCAGTCTCTCATCCACTGGCCATCTCCCCAGCCATAGGAACCGAAAAGTGCGATGGTTTTTCCCTGTGCGAAGCCTTCTACTTCTTCCACAAATGGTTCCATCTCCATCTCTTCAAGTACTTCTGCGCCCATTGCAGGACATCCAAGTGCAAATACTTTTGCTGCTTTTAAGTCTTCCATAGATGCGCTTGAGACTTCTACTACGTCTGCTTCTTTACCGGCTTTTGCAATTCCGGCTCCGACAGCTTCCGCCATAGCTTCTGTGTTTCCTGTCTGAGACCAGTACACTACGCTAATCTTGCTCATTGCTGCTTCCTCCTGAAAAAAATTATTAGTTTGATTTACCATGATGTTTCCATCTTTGAAAAGGTCTTACAAGGAACTTTAAGCCGCGCCATCCAGCAGTAAATTACTACTGCAGCTTTCGATAACATTTCTTATTCCGATACCTCGCGATACCAGTTCAATCAACGCTTCCTTCGCCCGGTCAAATTTGTAAAACAGTTGCTTTGCTTCCGACAGGTCTCCATAAACCTTCCAGTAACCAGAATAGAGATAATTTTTCCCCTCATTCACCACAAATCCTTTGACATCTTCTGCAGGATAACCTAACAGTACACCAATTTCATGGGGAAAAGTTTTTCCTTTCTGCACGTAAGCTTCATATCGTATCTGAACTACTCTGAGGATATCAGATAATACTTTACCGTTGTATCCTGCCTCCCTGAGAAGTGCTCTGTTCTCAGCTTTCGTAAGCCAGACAGTTAAGCTTGCTTCCCGATACAGGAAAAATGTTGTCTTACATTCTGACTTCGCTAATCTCATATAAGAAATATCTGTTCCATCAAGAATTGCTCCAACAAACTCTTCGTTCTTAGATGGAATAATCAAAAGATTCGCCACCTTAAGTCCGGTAATCAACGGCGCACACTGCAGGGCCATCTGTGTTCTGATATTATCTTTGTCCATCTTCTGTACAATCTCAAATACTTCCTGTCTCATGGTGCCTCCTTGTTTCAATTTTTGTTAGTTATTACTAACTTGCATTTATAATAACTAACTTTCATTTAAAAGTCAATACTCTTATTGACACATTTTTCTCTATAACTCTATATTTTATATATTTTTTTTAAAAATATCCTATAAAAATCAAAAAAATAATCCATATCTGCATCCTCGAAGTAAGTATTAAATGTAAGCATTGAATTAATCATCTAATACTTTACGACTAAAGTTGCAAATATGGATTATTTTTATTCTCTAAGTTCCTCTGTTTGTTAAATCAAATTCTATTCTTCTGGAAGTAAATTCTGCATGCTCTTCAAACTGATAAGCAGTGTTGAAATATTATGACACAATGCAGATGTTGCCGGAGCCAATACCCCTGCTACCCCAAGTACGATAAGACTGGAATTGATTCCTACGATAGCACGATAGTTTGTATGAATCCGTTTTAATAATGCATTACTAAGCTGTTTTAACGCTACGACTTCATATAAACTTTCTGCACTTATAGTAATGTCTGCGATTTCTTTTGCGATTTCTGCACCATCACTTACAGCGATTCCAACGCTTGCAGCAGAAAGGGCTGGAGAATCATTGATTCCATCACCAATCATCATAACTTTTCTTCCCTTTTCTGTTTCCTTTGTGATAAAGTTCGCTTTATCTTCTGGAAGTACTTCAGAATAGTATTCATCAACACCAACACGTTTTGCAATAGCTGCAGCAGTTCTCTCACTATCACCAGTCATCATAACAACCTTTGAAATTCCTGCCTTTTTCAGAGCTTTAATTACATCAGCCGCTTCCTCACGAAGAGGATCTTCGATACAGATTACTGCAGCAAGTGTACCTTCTAACGCAAGATACAGGTGAGAATATTCTTCTGGAAGTGCTTCGAACTTCACCTCTTCTCCCTCTGGAATCGTGCAATTTTCATCTTCAAATACAAAATGATAACTTCCGATTACGGCTGTTTTTCCTTCAATTGTAGTAGAAATACCGTGTGCTACGATATACTGTACTTTAGAATGCATTTCCTCATGATCAAGATTCTTCTTTAATGCAGCATCTACAACTGCCTTTGCCATAGAATGCGGGAAATGTTCTTCCATACAGGCTGCCATGCGAAGCATTTCATCGGCATCATTATCTCCAAATGGAACTACTTCTGCTACAGTAGGCTCCGCCTTAGTCAAAGTTCCTGTCTTATCAAATACGATAGTATCTGCTTCTGCGACAGCTTCCATGTATTTGCCACCTTTGACAGTTACATTATGCTGACTCGCCTCGCGGATAGCAGATAATACAGAAATCGGCATAGCAAGTTTTAATGCACAGGAGAAATCAACCATAAGAACGGCGATTGCCTTTGTTGCATTTCTTGTAGCCAAGTAAACAAGTCCTGTTCCTGCAAGTGTATATGGTACAAGTTTATCTGCCAAATGTTCTGCCTTACCTTCAAGACCAGACTTTAACTTCTGTGAATCTTCAATCATTGTAACAATCTTGTCGTAACGTCCGCTTCCACCTACTGCTGTTACTTTAACAGTGATTTCACCTTCTTCCACAACCGTTCCTGCATAAACTGTAGTATCCTCTGCCTTTCTTACTGGCATAGACTCTCCGGTAAGGGATGCCTGGTTAACCATTGCCTCTCCAGCTAATACTGTTCCATCAAATGGAATGACGTTACCCATATGCACAATAACACTGTCCCCCTGCTTAATCTGAGAATATGGTACAAGAACCTCTCCGTCTTCTCCTTTAAGCCATACCTTTTCTACATTCAAAGACATAATTCTCGCAAGATCACCTACTGATTTCTTATGAGTCCAATCCTCTAACAGTTCTCCGATTCCAAGAAGGAACATTACAGAACTGGCAGTATCGTAATTACCACGAAGAATAGAAACACCAATTGCCGTTGCATCAAGAACTGGCACTTCTAACTTACGCTGTGCAAGTACCTGAACGCCCTTCCAAATATAACCTAAAGACTTTATTCCTGTATATACCGCACGGAACGGTGCTGGCAATAAAAACTTTCTTGCATAATGTGCAGTAATTTGTCCAATCAACTTCTCCTGAAATTCACGATTCAGTTCTCTTCCCGAATTCTCAATAAGACCATCTGGCACCTCTACATTATCATAAACAAACTTTTGTATTTCTTTAATAATATTCTGACGTACTAAGCCATCTCTATCTGCAGCATAACGAACAACTGCATCTGCTGTTCTTTCGTAAACCTTTGCAGATTCTACACCTTCGATATTCTCCAGATAATATAATAAAATGTCTGCCTGTTTGCAGGACATCTGTCTCTTCTGGAATACATGCAGACGCATTCTTCCTTTTATCTCATGTTTTATCTGAAATTTCAAAATATCCACCTCTTTATTTATCTGTTAAAAAAAGAGACCGCTTCTGTCCTGCAGTCTCTTCTTTACTTTTAAAGCCAAATCACTCTTCAACCAAATTCAAATCTCTGAATCTACGTCAAATCAACATCTTTAGACCAACATCGACATCCAATTAATACTAACTTTAAATCGACATCAATAGTCAACTCTATTATGATTCATTTATTTAAATTGTTAAAATTATTCTGCAGCTGTCTCTACTGCTTCTGCCTCAGCTTCAACTTCTTCTGTTGTCTCTTCTGCTTCTACTTCTGCTTCTTCTGCAAACTCTGCTGCAGCTTTCGCTTCTGCACGTTCTTCGTTAATCTGTTTTGCGCCTTCGTAAATATCCTCAGCGTTCTCCTGAACAGTTGTAACTGTATTCATAACAGTCTCTTTTGCTCTTAAAACAGCTGCTGTACAGTTTGTATAAACTTTCTTAGCATCATCACTTGCTAAAACTTTGATACCTGCTGTTCCAAATAAAGTACCTGATGCAAATAAACCTACTTTTTTCCAGTTAATTTTAGTTAAACATTCAAACATGTCCATGACCTCCTGATAATATTGATATTCTTATGTAAAAGTGCAATCACTTTTCTTTTCACACAATAATATGCCAACCGATGGAAAATTACAAGTAAAAAATCTACAAATGATATTTTTTCTCAATTATCCTCGCTTAGCATTATTTATTCTCAATAAGCATTCAGTTATTGTCATATTCTTGCTTTGAATGTTGCAAAGTTACAATCTAACTCTCTAATCATCCAAGCTATTTCCAAATATATGGTATAAAAACATACACTTTAATCAATAGTCTCTATAACTAATGCAGTTAATACTTATTCAAACTTTCTTAACCCTTTAATTATCAATTTCGAAATGCAATCTTAAACCATGATCTTATTTGCCATATCTTTCCCAATGGCAACTCTGGAATCCTTCACATTCACAATCATATTGCCATTAATCTCAGAAACAACTGTAACGGTTCCGCCAACAACAAATCCTAATGTCTCTAAGAACTTCTTAGTCTCCTGTTTTCCACCAATCTTTTTAATTGTCATCGGTTCTCCCTGACTTGCCATCGTTAATGGTAACATAATAACCTCTTTCTTTTGTATGTTTGCTAAAACTTACTTTTATTTCATGTATTCTTATTTAGTTAGCATACTCTAATATTCATTAGAAGTCAATAATTTATTTGAAAATTTTTCTCATTAAGCAGAAACCAGATGAGATAAATGGATAAAAATCGACTTCTAATTTATCAAGCTAGACAAATCAGAACTTTAATACTTTTTTCAAATTTTTTACCGCTTTCGCACTTGTTTTATTTTTTAAATCCTGGTAGTCAAAGAATGCAAATCCATCACAGCCTTTTTTTCTTGCATACTGTACCTGTTTTTTAAGTACATTTGTATCGGATTTCCACTCTCGGCGTTCGCTTGAACTTGCACCAGTACTATGACCTGCGCGATATACAGCAATTCCTATGTAAACTTTTACCTTTTTACTTTTTGCAGCCTTTAACCAGCGATTTGTTACTTTATCAAACTTGGCATAAGGATGTTTAAATCCCCAGTAAATCTGTGGACAAATATAGTCTACATAATCATAAGAGTTCAACCATCTATTGATATCTACATAATAAGAATATTTGCTTGTCAGATTATCAATATTTCCCGCCGGACTAATTCCAAAAGCCACATTAGGATTAATGGATTTTACAGCACTGTGAATTGCCTTTACTAACGTATTTACCTGCTCTCGTCTAAATGTTACGATACTTTTCTTACTCTTTGCCATTGTAGAAGCTCTGTATTCTTTTGCATCAAAAGCAGTTCTTACATTAGATGCACTGAAAGACGGATAGAAATAATCATCCATGTGGATTCCGTCAACATCATAGTTCTTTACGATTTCTTTTACTCCATTTACAATAAGTTCCCGTACCTGTGCTTTGGCTGGATTATAATAAAGATTTCCCTTGTAGGCAAGGACATTTCTCCTTGTTTTTTTATTATTATGCCATCTTCTTGCAGGATTTTTAGCAGATAAACGATTATAGTTTGTAGAACCTGCCGCTACACGGTAAGGATTAATCCACGCCTCAATTTTCATTCCATTCGCATGTGCCACAGAAGTCATAATCTTTAATGGATCAAACCCTGGATTCTTGCCCTGTTTTCCGGAAATACATTTCGACCATGGAAAATATTTAGACTTGTACATCGCATCTCCAAATGGACGGACATGAACAATAATACAGTTCATCCCAAGACTTTTTCCCTTTTTTACTACCTGGATAAAATACTTTTTAAAAGTGGATGCACTTGACTTTTTATATTTTGCACGGTAGGCATCATAATCATAATAGGAAAACCAGAATGCCTTATATTCATCTGATTTTGCCATTGTAGAGGCTGTCTGTTCTGCCTGACTTGCCGAACTTCCCGCAGCATTTACTGCTACACTGCCAAAAGTATTTCCAAGCAAAAGGCAGGTCAGTAATACAGCCAGAAAAAGTTTACTTTTCTTTTTTAACATGTTTCATTCCTTTCCTCTGTGTTCTGTATACAGCCTGATAATTATTCAAAGCTATACAGATTTTAAATTATTACAACTTTATCACAAAATCCAGAAGTAGTTATAACATATTTTTTTGTCAGAATAAAGACTCTCTGCGGGTTTCTATTCTTTCTTCCTAATTCTATTAGTCTAAAAATAAAAATTATACAGCAAAATTAAAGATGGATGAACTCAGCCGCTCACCCACCTTTGGTACTACTTTATTCTGCACAGGATTCATATATCTTTACAATATCCTCTTTATCCAAATGATAATAAGATCTGACCGCAATCCCGCTTGTTCTTACTGCTTCTTCTGCCATTTCTTCAAATTTTTCAGAACTAATTCCTACTTCTTTTAAGGTAGATGGTAATCCAAGACTTTTAAAAAACTCTGCTGTTTTTTCAATTGCTTTTTCGGCGATTTCCCTGCTGTCTCCTTCTGTGATATCCCAGACATTTCTTCCAAACATGGCAAATCTTTCTACCGTAGTATCACAAAGAACGGCTTTCATCCACGCAGGAGTTACTATCGCAAGTCCTTCCCCATGTGTGATATCATAGTATGCAGAAAGTTCATGCTCTATTGGATGGCAGGACCATGCACCACCTTTTCCGACAGTTAATATATGATTTAATGCCAGAGAACTTGACCACATTAGATTGGCTCTTGCCTCATAATTTTCCGGTTCTTCTAAAGCAATCGGTCCATAATGAATCACTGTTTTCATCAGACTTTCCGAAATACGGTCTGTCAGATATGCATCGTCGGTCGGCTGAAAATACTGCTCCATCGCATGAGATAAAATATCTGCGGTTCCTGCCGCTGTCTGCTTAGCAGGGAGCGTGTATAAATAGGTTGGGTCACAAATCGAAATAGTTGGATATAAAATAGGTCCGGCAATTTCAATTTTTTCATTCGTCTCCTCGTTTGTAATTACCGCTCCCGGATTCATCTCTGAACCAGTAGCTGCCATCGTAAGGACAACTGCGATTGGAAGTGCTTTTGTCATTTTGCTTCGGTCCAGCATTAAGTCCCACGCATCTCCCTCATAATATGCCGTGCAGGCAATATGCTTTGACGCATCGATAGAACTTCCGCCACCGACAGCAAGTATCATATCTATTTTTTTCTCTTTACAGATTTCTGCTCCCTTTCTTACGGAATCAATCTTTGGATTTGGCTCAATTCCTGATAATTCATATATTTCGAAGTCTTTCAATAAGTCTAAAATAGTGTCATATAGACCCGTTCTTTTAATGCTCCCTCCGCCGTAAACCATCAAAATTCTTTTTCCATACTTTTTTAATTCTTCTGGAAGACAGGCAATCTGTCCTTTTCCAAAGCGAATATCTGTCGGAACGCAAAAATTAAAATTATTCATATAGAACTCTCCTTCCTTTTATAGAAAAACTAGTGTGTCGACAAGTTGATTCTTGAAACAATCTTGCAGGATAAATTCTTTATTTCAAGGCGGGGAAGGGGGCGTAGCGGTGGCTGCGGCGACCGACGACAACGCGGAAATAAAAAATTTAGACACGAGATTGTTCAGGAAATCAACTTGTTGGTACACTAGAACGTGTTTGAAAAATGCTTTCTGTAAGGTGTCCGTTGCAATTTGTGAAAGATTTTGCCTGAATGAGAGCGGCGTAGTGGGCTACGGCAACTGAATGAAGGTAAAATATACCGCAAATTGGGGGCGTGCAGATTGCAGGAATGATTTTTCAAGCACGCTCTAGCTTTATCAGATTTTTGCCTTAAAACGGTCATAGTGTAACGCAGAAATATCCACATCTGTCTTTCCGGTAAGTATCAGTTTAGCAAGCTGTTCGCCAACTGCCGGTGCAATGCCAAAACCATGTCCGGTAAATCCACATGCCAGCACCAATCCGGGGACTTCTTCCACATTTCCAAGTACTGGTACACCATCTGCACTCTTATCACTCCAGCCTGCCCATGTACGGACAATCTTAGCGTCTGCTAAATCTGGAAAATACTTTATAATTCCACGACAGATACAAGGTGCTGTGATACTGCTTGTGATTGGCGTTCCGTTGTCCTTACGAAATGGCTCTAAACCAGATGAACCACCAAATACAAAAGAACCGTGTTTTGTCTGATGCCCGTAGAAATCTGCCTCTGCCGTTCCTAACATCTGGTCAAACATATGCGGTTCTGCTTCTGTTACAAGTGCCTCAATTAAAGATGAGGTCATCGGAATATCAATTCCTACTGTTCCTGCAATCTGCCGGCTTGCAATCCCGGCTGCCACAAAGACATAGTCTCCTTCATATGTATTATTAGGTGTAATAACCTGACGTACATGACCCTTTATTTTTTTGAGAGAAACTACTTTTTCCCCTGTAATAAAATGTGCTCCGAGTCTTCTTGCCATCTTATAAAAGCCTAGTGTTGTTGTCAGAGGATTTGCATGTCCATCTGTCGGACACCAGCTTGCCACTGTAACTTCTTCTGAAAGATATGGATTGATTCTTCTTACCTCGTCTCCGTCAATCATGCGGACATCTAATCCACAGGCCCTTGCTCTGTCTGCAAGACCAGTTAAGATTTTGGCATGTTTTTCATTTTTTCCAAGACGAAGGTTTCCATCCTGATGATATTCACAGTCTACTTCTAACTCTTCGGAAAGTGTCGGCCATAAATTTTTAATTCCATACATTACTAATGGTAATTCTCTTGGGTCACGACCAGACTGACGCACACCGCCGCCATTTCGACTGGAGCCGCCATTTCCGATATGGTCACTTCCCTCTAACACAATAACAGAACTTCCTGCTTTTGAAAGATAATAGGCTGTAGCACAGCCGATAATTCCACCACCGATAATTATGACATCTGCATGATTATTACTCATCCTGACCAGCCTCCTTTTCTTCATTTGCAAAAATATGCATCTCAATCGGACGCATCGGAACTCTTGATGTTGCCGGCTCTAATTCTGCCGGAGATACCTTTAATTCTCTGGCTACGATAGATTTTACAAGTTTTGAACATGTCTGTCCCTGGCAAAGTCCCATTCCTGTTCTCAAATATCTTCTTATTTCTGTTAACGTAAACATTCCATCATGAACAGCTCTCCGAATCTCACCTTTTGTTATCTCTTCACATCGGCAGATAATTCTATCATCATCCGGTGCCGAAATGAATTCTCCTATATCTCTTAATCTGTCATTTACACTATTCATCAATTTCACCGCACCTTTCTAAAAAAGTTTACTTTTTATTATTCAGGCTTTATTTACAACTATTTAGTTATTCAATACCAGAAATAACATTCTAACTACAATCTTTCAACTATTTTCCAAATAACTATATCGCTTTAAGCTTTAAAAAATCTCGCTTTCATCACATATTCTTTTGGTACTTTAATTGTCAGAAGATTTGTATGATCAAACACCTTTGATATTTTTACCCCAATAACTTCTGCTTCACAAACTTTTTCTCCATTACGTCCTAATCCATACCCTTTTGTTCCTTTTTCCGGAAGTGGTAAAAACTCATATGGTAATGTGACAGAAGCATAAGTATCATCCAGGTTCTCATCAATTAAAAAAATGGCCTGACCAGAACAGGATGCCACACACATTCCACAGCCGATACATTCCTTCGTCCCATCTACTACCGGAAGCGATGTAATGTTTTCTCCAATTTTAATACAATGTTTCGGACAGGCATCCTGGCATGGATTACACGGAATATTCTGTGAGCATTCCATTACCGGATGAATTCCTATCTTATGAGTGACACCCGGATACTTTTCAATTTCCTCATCGGAAAGGTATCCCTTTTTTAAAAGATTCATGGAAATATCAATGCCTTCTTCTGTTTTTTCAAGAATCTTTCCTCTGTTTTTCGGTGCAAACATTCCCTTACGCAGATTTTCAAGTGCCTCTGTATTTTTCTTTACTTCTGCAACCAATTCATCTTTTTCGATATATCCAAGATAGTATGCAGCCGCTACTCCGGAAATTCTTCCCTCAATCATTGCCGAACTTGCTTCTTCAATTCCCGATACATCACCAGCTACAAAAATGCCATCTAAAGAAGTCTCTCCAAGTTCATCAATCAGTGGAACCTGACCGCCTCGTTTTGGATTATCTTCCATTGCACATCCTGCCATTTTCAAAAGCTGTGACATTGGAGAAAGACCAACAGCAAGGCAAATAGTATCTACATCAAAATGTTTTTCTGTTCCCGGAATAAACTGGAATTTGTCATCTACCTCCGCAATCGTTACTCCTGTCACATATTCTTCACCTTCTGCTTTTTTAATCGTATGAGATAAATAAAATGGTACTCCTGTTCTTGCAACTTTTGCCGCATGAACACCATAGCCGCCAACTCTTGGAGCTGCATCAACCAATGCTACTACCTCGCACCCTGCCTGAAGAAGCTGGAAACTTACAACTAAACCTACATTTCCTGAGCCAAGCATCAAAACTTTTTCTCCTGGCTTAATTCCATGAAGATTCATCATTGTCTGTGCGGCTCCGGCTCCAATCACACCTGGAAGTGTCCATCCGTCAAATGTGACCATATTTTCTGCGGCTCCGGTTGCAACAATAATCGTATCTCCTTTATAATGATAAATCGCCTCTCCAATCTTTACTACTACCTCTTTATCCATATAAAGACCGATTACAGTGGCATTTAATACAACTTTTACCCCCGCTGCATTCGCTTCTTCCAATAACTGCTTTCCTATGTTAAATCCTCTGATTTTTGCTTTATGTTCTTTTGAACCAAAAAATTTATGAATCTGTTTAAATAACTGTCCGCCCGGCTTTTCGTTTTCATCAAATACGACAACTTCAAGACCTCTTTTTGCCGCCTCAATCGCTGCTGATAATCCAGAAGGTCCTGCTCCGACAACAATCAAATCATAGCGTTTCAGTTTCATAAGACTCGCTCCCTTTCCTGCTTTCTTTCTTCTCTTTATTATTTTTATTGCTTATCATTCACATACTTTATTGTTTTACGTTTTCGTATTCTTACTGTGTATTCTGCACATCATTGATACACTGGCATTTCTTCTTCACACTGTTTACTACTTTTACATTTATTCTTCTTATCTTTTTCTCACTGCTCATCAAATGGCTTTGCACTAACACCATACTGTGTTTCTACTTTCATTCCTTCCGTAAGTGGTGTTACACACGTTCTAATATTGGGCTTTCCATCTACGACCATAACACAGTCCGTACATCTTCCGATTGCACAAAAGATTCCTCTTGGTTTATGCTGCTTTTTTGTGTACCGATGCACCATAACTCCCGCTGCCTTTAATGCCGCTGCAACTGGCTCTCCCTCATATCCTTCTAATATCTCCCCATTATATGTAAATGTTACCTTTCTTCCCTTTTCCGGTTCTCCTAAAATCGGATGTTCCACAATTCTTGTATTCATAAAAAAGACCTCCTTTTTAAAAAGCTAATATAAATCCGGTTGATCCCACAAATGAAGCTTTACTCCAAGTCCAAGTTCTTTTGCTTTCTCATAACAAATCTTCCCCCATGCCACATCTTCTACCGGCATTCCACCAACAGAATAAACAATAATCTGGTCTTCATATTCTCTTCCTGGTCTGTCTCCATGAATAATATCTCCCAAATCATAAATATCTTCTTTCTTAATCTTTCCGTCATGAATAAGATCGGTAAATTTAGATCCGATAATATTATTCGCTCCAAAAGATGGATATGGAAATTCTTCTGCCCATGCTTCATAAAGCTGCATATTATCTACAACCAGTTTGCATTCATTACTCAGGAAATCATCATCAATATCAAATGCACTGACTCCTACTAAAACAGCACCTTTCTTTATCCATTCGCCTTTTACATATGGATAGGTAGAAGAGTCTGTTCCACTTGTATTTGCAAAAGAAATAACATCCGTATCTCTTACGAGTTCTTCCACCGTATCAACCGCTCTGATTTCCTTAAACTGCGGATATTTTTCTTTGGCATGAGCAATAAACTTATCGAGGGAAGCCTTTCCTCTTCCTTTTACCTTTAAAACTTCTAAGTCAGGACACGTAGCAACAAATGCTGCCAGACTGGTTTTTCCCATAACTCCCGGACCACAGATACCGCAAACCTTTGCTCCTTTATTCACCAGATACTTTGTTCCGACTCCCGGAATCGCTCCCGTTCGCATCGCACTTAACAGATTCGCACTCATCAAACAAAGAGGAGCCCCTGTATTTTTATCATTTAGCATTACCATCAGGATGGAACGGGGAAGCCCTAACATTCTATTTTCCATATTCGACCCGTACCACTTCATTCCCATAAGGTCAAAGCAACCTCCAATATATGCCGGCATCGCCATAAATCTTCTGTCATCCCCCTCATCCTTTGGCATATTCGGGAACGGTGATGTTTTTGGGAAAGAAACCTGGCATCCATGTGAATTGTGATTCTCACCACCCATCACATAATCTCCTTTATTCAGGCATTTCACTACTTCTTCCATCGCATCAATACAGCCTGCCATGTCTTTGACACCTGCTTTTATCATGTCCTCCTCATTTAAAAAAAGAAAATCAATTGCTGGATAACTCATATCTATTCCTCCCATCATATTTAATAAACGTATTTTATACTTATCTGGTAAATATAATTTTGCAGTAACAATGCATCTGAATTTATAAAAAGAAAAAGCAACGAAATGAACAATCAATTCACTCCGTTGCTTTTGATAGTGCTAATTTACTACTTTCGAAAAAACTTCACAAGTACCTTGATTTACTATCTTTCTGGTAAAATTTAATTAAACCTACTCCAAAAGAAGTAAAAGATAAATAGTAATTTTTGGTGAGTTGGTAACAGACGCCGCGGCAGAGAGAGTGGTGGGCGGATTGCCTGAAGAAGTATCGAGAAGAAGTGCGAAAATTTTCTCCCATTTTGTGCTGTTGTGCTAAACGCTCCATTTTGCCCAATAAAACAGACCCTTTGCAGAAACGAATGCAAAGGGTCTATGGTCAAAATTCCGCAGCACAAAGGCTCAAAATGGGAGAAAGTTTTCGTGCTTCTTTTTCGTATTCTTTGTGCAATCCGGGAAAATTTCTTCTGATGCGGCTGTTTAAATTCTATTACCAACAATAGATGAGGATACCTGGGGGTTCAGACAAAAGTCTTTGGAGAATCCCCTTCTCTTGCTCATTGTAATTTGTAAAGATAAACAAAAATCTTCATAATGTGTATAAACCGCACAGCCGCTGAAAATCATAGGCTCCTATCGGATTGCTCAAAAAAATTAAAAAAGAAGGATTTATTCTAAGGATGATTTTGTGCCTTTGCGCTGTGGAGTGTTGACTGTAACCTCGCGAGCTCATCTTTGAGCGAGGTTGTTTTATCAGACAACACGGAACGTTTAGCGCAACGAAGCAAAATCATCCTTAGAATAAATCTTTTTTTAGAAGTCATTGATGCAATCCGAACACAAACTTCTCTATAGCGGCGTCTGTTCGGCTTCACAAATTACTATTTCATATAAGGTTCTTCCCAGAGATTTAGCTTTGTTCCTATTCCCTCGGCTTCTGCTTTTTTATAGCATTCGTATCCCCAGGAAATATCTTCGATTGGCATGCCGCCGATACTGCACATGATAATCTCATCATCAGAAGTTCTCCCTTTTGAGATGCCATTTACAATATCGCAGAGATTTAAAACATTTTCACGTTTGGTTTTATTTTCATTTACAAGATAGACAAAGTCGATTCCCATGATACACCATTCTCGTTTACGACCAAGTTCATCTACCGGACCTCTGGCAATGAAATTTCTGAGATATTTTTCGTACATACCATAGTTGTCTGCTACCATTGTTGTACCGAGGAACTTTTCATGCTCACGAACAAGAAAACTTCCCATAGAAAATACAGATGCTCCCTTTTTGAACCAGTCTAATTTAAATTCTTCCATATCCTGTTTCGTTACAGACATCGCTTCACTTACTACATCGCTGTCACGACAAGCTTCTTCTAAAGAATCGCAGATAATAATATTTTTAATCCGAGGATAATTTTCTTCCGCAAATTTTTTCATGTCTAAAGCAGACTTTGAGTACAGGGAGCTTCCTCTTATTTTCAGAGTATCAATGTTTGGCAGTACTTCCATATAGCATTGGAATGCACATTTATTAATTACTCCCGGACCAATGAGAGAAAGAACCTTTGCATCTTTTCTTGCAAGATAGGATGCCGCCATCGCAGGCATGGCTCCTGTCCTCATTGCACTTAATAGATTTGCACTCATATAGGCAACTGGTGCTCCGGTATCTACATCATTCAAGGTTACCATAAGAATAGAACGTGGCAGACCTTTTTTCAGATTATGATTATTTGAGCCATAAAATTTCTGTCCTGCAATGTGATATTTTCCTCCAAGATAGGCGGGCATGGCATTAAATCTCCGATCTGGTCCATCATCTAATGGGAAGCCTTCAATCTCCGAAGTTGCAGGGAAATTAATCTGTAAACCGTGTTCGTCTGCTTTCGGTCCGCCTAAAATGAAATCTTTTTTGCCAAAGAGAGACATTGTCTCTCTCATGGCTTCTATACATCCTGCCGCATCCATAACGCCCGCTTCTATCATGTCTTTTTCACTCAGATACAGAAAATCTATGCTCATATTCCTTACCTTCCTTTCTATTCTATTATTTTACCAATTACTTCTTAGCAGTTATTTTCATAGATTAATACTTATACTCGTTCTCCGCTCAATATAATTCCTTGTATTATCTATATTTCACAATCTGATATAGTATAATATTCCAATTATATTTTTACTGTTTCAGCTTTGTCCACATTTCATCATATGTTTTTAACGTATCTGCATCCAGATTCTTTACATATTCACCATTTTTGATGACATCTTCTGGCGGATTCTTTGCTTCATTTTTAGAATAATCATCACCCATTGCCTCTACCGCTTTTGTATTTGGAGAAAGATATGGGAACTCTTCTAATACCATCTGTGCATTTTCTGCATCTAACATAAAATCGATAAATTTGATTGCGTTATCGTAATTCTTTGCTCCCTTAGGAATTGCCCAGTTATCCATGAACAGATAAGCTCCTTCTTTTGGATATACTACTTTAATATCTGGATTTTCTTCCATAGCCAACGCAATTTCTGCACTCCATACATAACCCACCGTACAGTCACCCGAAATCAGGGCAGACTTTGGACTGTCAGAATCATATAATTTCACATTATTTTTCAGCGTTAATAACTTGTCCTGAATTTTAGATAATACGGCAGGGTCTGTTTCATTCATGCTGTATCCCATGCTTCTTGCTGTCATACCGATTACTGCCCGATAATCATCTAAAGCTACAATAGAATTTTTCAAAGAAGAATCAAATAAATCGCCATAACTTGTAATATCTTTTTTTACTTTACTTGTGTTTACGGCAATACCTGCCACTCCGCCCTGATAAGGGACAGAATATTTATTCCCTGGATCGTAAGATGGATTTAAATAAGACTCTCCGATATTAGAAAGGTTTTTAAGTTCAGCTGTTTTCAATTCTTCAAGCATTCCTTGCGAAGACATCTGTTCTACCATGTAATCACTTGGCTGTACGATATCATAGGTTCCTTCAGATTCAGATTTTACTTTTGCAAGCATATCCTCATTGGAAGAGTAAGTAGATACATTTACTTTAATTCCCGTTTCTTTTTCAAATTTTTCGATAACAGAATCTGGTACATATTCTGTCCAGATAAATATATTCAGTTCTCCATTTTTACCTGCTGATGATTTTGAGCCACATCCGACAAGCATCGTTACTAACATTGCTGCAATCACTATAAGAGCTAACATTCTTTTTTTCATAAACTTTCCTCTTTTCTTTTTTAATTTTAATAATATCCAACTTTCTAAATACTGGGCTTTACTACCTTATCCAGTTTTTAAATATTGGAATTTATCACCATATTTAATGTTTTAAATATCAGAATGAGATATTCTATACAGTTTTAATGTTGAAGCTGACTATCATATTTAAATTTCTGAATATCAAAATCAACTAACCTATTCAAGTTTCTGAATATTTAAATAAATTCTCTAATTTCTATAATACTTCTATACTATGCTTTTTTCCGTTTTAACAAATCTGTCTGTGTTAGAACGACCAAAATAATCGTACCAATCAAAATTAAAGTTGATAGTGCATTCACGTCCGGTGATACACCGCTCTTGATGCTTTCCATTACTTTCAATGGATAGGTTTTTGTCTGTCCATTTACGAAATAACTGATGATAACGTCATCAATGGAAAGAGTAAATGCTAATAATGCTCCACCCGCAATTCCCGGTGCTAAAACCGGCAGCGTAATTTCAAAAAAGGTTCGTATCCTATTCGCACCAAGATCTAGACTCGCTTCCTCAATTGAACTGTCATACCCGGAAAGCCTTGCCCTGACGTTAAAAATAACATACGGTATAGAAAACGTTACATGTGCCAGTATTAAAGTCAGCATTCCTCTTGGAACATTCGTTTTTGAAAATATTGTCAGGAGCGAAATACCCATTACGATTTCCGGAATAACTACCGGAATATATAAAAGTCCATCAATCAGGCTCTTTCCCTTAAATTTATATTTATACATTCCAATTGCTCCAAGCGTTCCTATTACCGTTGCCAGTAAAGTACTCATACTTGCGATAAACATCGTATTTCCAAAGGAACTTAACAGTGCATCATTGTCAAATAATTTAATATACCAGTCAAATGTGAATCCCTTCCAGGAAAGATACGGTTTTGTCGTTGTCGCATTCATAGAGTTGACTACAATAACGGAAATCGGTAAAAACAGGAAAATATATACCGCTGCACAAAAGACTATGCTTCCTGCCTTTCTCATCTTTGCTTTCTGTCTCTTCTTCATTCATCAACCCCCCAGACTTTCCATATCTCCGCCCATTTTCTGGTAAATCTTTACGAGCAGAAGTGTTATTAAAATTAATATAATAGATAATGCCGAACCAAGCGGCCAGTTATTTCCACTCTGGAACTGTCTCTCAATCAGGTTACCGATTACATCTGCATTTCCTCCACCAAGAATATCGGATACGAAGAAAAATCCAAGACATGGAATAAATACCATGATGCATCCAGAAAAAATACCACTGGAAGTAAGTGGAAGAACTACTTCAAAAAATGTAGAAACTCTTTTTGCTCCTAAATCTGCTGAAGCTTCAAGGAGACTTCCATCTAACTTTTCAATCGCTGTATACAACGGAAGAACCATAAACGGGAACAGGCAATATATCATACCAAGTACTGTTGTTCCCTGTTTAAAAAGAAAATCTACCGGTCCGTTTGTAAGATGCATTGTCTGTAATGCTGTATTTAACCAACCGTTTGTTCCAAGAAATGTTCTCCATCCATAAATACGAATTAACGAGTTCGTCCAGAATGGAATAATGACAAGCATATATAATATCTTTTTCTTCTTACTTTTTGTTCTTGCTATCAGCCAGGAAAATGGATAGGCAATAAGCACACAGATTACTGTCGTAAGAAATGCGATTACAAGTGACTGTATATATATTTTTATATAATCCGCATTCATCAGTCTCGTATAATTTTCTAAAGTGAACTGAAATGTTACATTATAGTACTGGTCAATGGAACAAAAACTCATTACCCCAACATAGATTAACGGAATCGCAACTAAAAGAACCATCCATAAACTGACCGGCCCAACCATAATTGCCGCTGGCAGACTGTTCGCCCGCCATTCATGTTTTGATTTCTTCTTTGCCATATATTACGCCTCCTAACCTAATGGGATACTGTCTACAGCCTGGAATATCAACTGATCTTGATTATGAATAAGAACCGCATCCTTTTCTTCCCAATAAATATAAATAGAATTTCCTAATTTAGGTAGCTCTTCTCCCGCTAATCTTTCAATCTTTAGCTCATTTCCATTTGGAAGAGAAGCGATACATTTAATAATCGATCCCACATAAACATAATCTTTCACAATTGCCTTAATAGTAAAGCCGTCTACCGGAACCTCCGAATATTTCATCTTTTCCGGTCTTACCGATACTGTAATGTACTCATTTAATGCAAATCCTTTACCACATCCACAGATATTACCATTTTCAATCATAACAGATATATGTTCTCCATCTATGCTCCGTATACATCCATCAAAGGTGTTTGTCTCACCAATAAATGTGGCAACAAATCTTGTCTTTGGACTTTCATAAATTTCGGAGGGAGTACCAAGCTGGTCAAGAACTCCATCATGCATGATTGCAATACGGTCACTCATCGTAAGCGCTTCTTCCTGATCATGTGTAACATAAATAAATGTGATATTTAATTTTCTCTGAAGTCGCTTTAACTCAAGCTGCATCTGCTTTCTCAACTTAAGGTCAAGTGCGCCAAGCGGTTCATCTAAAAGAAGAACTCTCGGACGATTAATCAATGCTCTCGCAATTGCAACCCTTTGCTTCTGACCACCGGATAACTGACTTGGATATCTTTTTTCAAATCCTTCTAACTGTACGAGAGCTAACATCTCTGTTACCCGCTTTTTAATCTCTGCTTTTGGTACTTTTTTCATCTTTAAACCATACGCAACATTGTCATAAATCGTTTTATGTGGGAATAATGCATAACTCTGAAATACCGTATTTACATTTCTTTCAAATGGCTCCTTATCACCGATTGCTTCTCCTTCTACTTTAATACTTCCACTTGTCGGTTCCTCAAAACCTGCAATCATTCGAAGCGTTGTTGTCTTACCACATCCAGAAGAGCCTAATAGTGTAAGGAATTCTCCTTCTTCCACCGTCAAATTTAAATCTTTCACTACGTGATTTGTCCCGTATATTTTATTAACACCTTCTATTTCTACGATAGCACCCACTGTACTCACCTCTTCTATTTCTATTGTTACGAATTATCAAACCTTTGTTCTACTGATATTATTGATATCCGTATATAACAAACTTAATTGTGTAATTTTTTTAATTTACTCGTTTATAGAATATATTTTCAACATACATTCCCAGTGTTTTTTATACTTAATTTTATAGGAATATATAAAACAAAAAGGAGAACTTGCCTTTCTGTTTTCATCCTTGAAAAACAAATCTCCTCTTATAGTTCTCACAAATTTTTTTCTATAAAGTTCTTTCTGCTCTTTTTTACAGAAGTTTCTTTTATACAAGCCTTTCTTCTATATTTTATCGAACACAAACATACCAAATTTATAAAGCCTTTAATCCTCTCTCACCAGTTCTCAGTCTTACTGCCTCTTCAATATTTCGGATAAAAATCTTACCATCACCTACATGGTCTGTGGCACACTTTTCTCTGACAGCCATGATAATTGGCTCGACTGCTTTATCCTCTACCACAACCTCGATACGGATTTTGGGAAGCAGATTAATCGTTGTCTTGAAACCTTTAATCTCATTCACAGCTCCTTCACTATCTGCCACACCTTTCTGAGTTCCACAACCCATTACCGTAGATAAAGTCATACCACCACAATTTACATCATCTAAAATATATTTAATATCTTCTAATTTCTCTGGTCGGATAATCATAACTAATTCCTTCATATATATGTCCTCCTTTACTCCATGTACTCTCGAAATCTTTTTGTGCTTGATTTTGTGAGAAGATTTTTTGTCAGTTGTGCCCAATTTTTGATGCGTACGTTGATGAAATCCGGGGCAACTGGCGAAAAATCGACTACAAAAGCAAATGCAAGAAAGACTCCAAGAGTACATCCATTATAATAAAAAAAAGGGAACTGTAATTATCAATTACAGCTCCCTTGCTTTTTGATACTGTGACTATACTCTATTAAGATATTTAATACAAGTCACCCTTTGAACCATTTTCCTACTACTTTATGATTAATTTTCAAAATATTGTGTCATTATATTACACCTTTTTTACTGTTTTACTTTATATTATCAAAAACAAATAGATGCCTCACCCATAAATATTATTTGAAATCTTATTCTTTTTCCCTGATTTTCTTAAAAAGCTGCACCCTGTTTCGGATTCCAAGCTTTCTATAAATATTCAAAATATGCTTCTTTAACGTATTGATACTAATAGATAAATAATCACAGATAAAGTTATTATCTTTTCCCTCCATCAAAAGATGTAGAATATTATGCTCCTGTCTCGTAAGCCCAAACTTCTCTGTTGCTGCTGATACTGTAAGCTTTTCACCAAACTGCATATGATTTTGTCTCTGCTGCCACAGACGATATGCCATATGCTCTTTTAATGTATCTACAAGGAATACCTCATCATGGCTGAAATCATCTTTTCCAATATTTCTGTATAAGGTAACTACACCAAGAAATTGTTTATCCTTTGCCATAATCATCTGTAAGGAATAATGCCATCTGTTCGGCTTATATACTTTGTCATAATACTCCGTTTTCGTCCGCACCTCGTCTGCCATAATATCTGTTTCTCTATAGACAATACTCTTACCGCTATATAAAATTCCCCGGCTATAATCAATCGTATCATATACATCCGATAAATCCTGATCACAATGATACAGAACTGGTAACGTAAGTCTATGCTCTCCGTCCACCGCTGCCAGATAAAAATCTGCACTGTCAAAGTCCACAAGCAATTTCATCTGATCTAAAAATTTTTCTCTCATACTGTCAAAATCCGCTGTGGTATAAATTTCATAAATAATTGAGTTCAAAATAAGCCAGTCGTTTGTTTGTAAAGTATTCATATACATCACCTCTCTATGTATTAAAGCCTGAAAATCCCCAATCAAATAATCTTGATTTTTTAAAAGTTATCCACCTAACTCTACTCTCCTCTTCTATAACGAAAGATTTTTACGTACCCATTTTTATGATTTAATATCTCCTCTTCATTATCTACCTCTAAGAAAGTACAAATAAAAAAGAAGGCATACCTGTCCTAAAACAAATATACCTTCTTTGGTTACCCCTGTAAATATTTATTACTTCTTTATACTAATTTATTATACTTAAAATAAAGAAGAAATCAAGAACAACCACCTATCTTAATACAACTTTTTTAACTTTACTCCATGGGCCATAGTAATAATTTTTACCAATCTTTACATAAGAGCGAGCCTTTACATAGTATGTTCCCTTCTTTTTCTGTTTTAATGTAAGAGTTGTCTGTCTGTTATTCTTAGACATAATCACTTTTTTATTCTTATTAAAACTCTTATTTGTTGCTGTAACTACACGATAACCAGTTGACTTCGCATCCTTCTGCACTGTCACACGAATCTTTCTTCCTGAAAGTTTAGTTACTTTCTTCACAGTTTGTGTTTTTGGCACGGCATAAACAACCACATTCTTCTTCGCCGCTTTATAAGAAGCATTTTCTGCTGCTGTAATCGTAATTGTAACTTTACCTGGTTTCTTTATATTCATTTTTCCAGTTATTCTGTTAATAGAGATTACATTTGAATTACTGGATGTAAAAGTTAATCTTCCGGCCGCACTTACCTGCTTCTTAAAATCATAACTTGAGCCATACGGCAGACTATAAGAAGACTTTTTCACAGTAATCTTCTGCGTCTTCTTAACTGGTGCTTTGTAAGGTACTTTGTAGTTAGCAGATACCTTTACAAGACCTTCTTTTTCTCCTGTAATTTCAATTGTACGCTGTGTTGCTTCATAACCTGAAATATATGGTAATGTATAAGTAACTGTCTCTCCCACAGGAACTTTCACATATCTATAATCCATTACATTTCCATTCTCATCACATAAATTAACAACAGTAACCTGCTGTTTTACTGCAGCAGTAATCGCATCTTTATAAAAACGAAGAGAATCTAATGGATAACCCTTACTGTCAAAAAGTGTCTGGTTATCCCAGGAATCTGCTCCCCAGGCTGGCTCTCCATTATAATACATCTTACTGTCCGGATAGTATCCTACGGCACCTTTCGCTGCCCAGCCTGTTCCATATTGGTCGGCTACTTCTTTGTTATACTCCCAGTTTATCCCGCCTGCTTTTACAGGAATCCATGCACCTTCCCAATAAAACGCACCAAGTCCATTATCACCTGATAAGATTGCAGTATACAAATCAGAAAGCATATCTGCCTGTCCCTGTGGACCAACCTCATAAGATGCACCATTGGTATCGTTCACCATATTTACAGTTCCATCTGTATCTTCCTGAGAATTCATCCATGATGTTTCTAATACCGCAAATAACTTACCTCTGGATCCAACATATTTTTCAGCTTCTTTTACATTATGAAGCATATTACTTCCTGCCCAGAATGCATAGCTGGATGCCCCAAAGACATCGTAATCTACATTATCTCTCTCCCAGGCATCCATTGCAGCCTTATACATACTCAAATTAAGATTATCTAAATGCAGCGCAATCAACGCGTCTGGTGTACACTCACGAACTGCTCTTGCCCCTGCATTTAAATAGCTGTCAATAATAGAAGACTTCTCTTCTTCCTGCCATACATAAGCCTGGTTCTCATGCATAATTCCCATCATGCCCTGGGATATTTCATTTCCAACCTGTACCATACCAACTTCGGCGCCAGCCGCCTTAAACTGCTCTAAAGTATCCTTTGTAAACTCATACACATGATTACGCATTTTTTCCGGATCATCTTTATCATTTTCCCATGCCTTTGGTAGAAGCTGCAATGCTGGATCTGCCCAGAAGTCAGAATAGTGGAAAGCCAGTAAAACTTTAATATTATACTTTGCTGCTTCCTTTGCTATCTCAACACCGGTCTTAACATCATTCGACCCTCCGCCATAAGTTTCTCCCTTGTCGTTATAAGGATCATTCCAGATACGGATACGAATATAATTTACTCCATTATCACTGAGAACCTTTAATAACGATGCTTCCTTACCATTATTATCATAATACTTTACTCCCGCATTCTTAAGAGCAACGTAAGAGGAAATATCAATACCACGAATCGTGGAATCTGTCATATTGGCTACTTTATTGATTGTTACTTTCTGCTGTTTTAAACCAGTATCATCCCCGTATTTGTAAGGATTTCTGCTTGTGTCTGGTCTGGCTTCTTCTTTATTTGTCTGTGCATATGCAAAAATAGCAAGAGAAATCTGAGCATCTCCTTCGTCATCAAAAAGAGAAGTATAGCTTCCTGCATTCGCTGCATTATCATAGATCAGACCACCAGCATTCTCCTTATCAATTGTAGCAGATAACAAATTATAAATATTATCTGCCTGCGTATATACGTTAGCTGTATCGTCATCATTTACGCGGTCATACTTTACGTTTGAAACAATGAGCTGTTTATCTGGCGCATCTTTTTCTACTTCACTGCGCAGTTCCTCTATGTATGTATTGGTGTTACTATCTGGATAAAGATTCACACCGATATAACTATAATCCACCTTAGCAGCTTCTAACTTTTCAATAATATATTGAATGTCAGAAGCTTTCGTTGGAGCAGAAAGGCTTACTGCACTCTTAATTCCGGACTGTGTCAGGAAATCAGAAATCTTACCCATCGTTTCCCATCCCTGATCTTTCTCAATTCCAAGGAAATTCCAGTTTACTTCATTTCCGATTGTTACCATGTCTGGCTTTACATTTTCCTGCTGCAGCTTTGCAATCGTTTCCTTTGTATATTCCTGTGCTTTCTGGGCTGCAGTATCTTCTGTCCATCCTTCTGGAAGCTTCTGCTCATTTGCATAGGTGATACCGTCTGAATATAACAGTACAACATTTGTTTTAAGATTTGTTTTCGACTGCTCTACAGCTTTTAATGTCTTTATGGCATTATCCAAAGAAAGATATTCATCATTCCCCGTAGGATTCACTGCAACCTTTATGGAAATTGTATTAATCCCCTGTTCTTTTACGTAAGCAAAAATATCATCTACCGGCTGACTCATATAATTTTTATATTCTTTTTTCCAGCCTAAGCACTGCTGATAATTCGTAAAGTCTGCTCCTAAAATAGTGCTGTTACTAATTCCATCAATCTTATCGTACTTATTTAAAGCACCCTTACTCGTTTCAGGAATGGCATCTGCTTCTTTTGCTTCACTTTTTAGAACACTTGCTGCCTGCACTGGGATCTTAGGAACTGTGCTACTTCCCATTACCATTCCTATCGCCAACGTCACCGCTACAATACTTTTGTAAATTTTTCTCATTTTTCTCCTTCCTGTTTTTGTTTATTTTATAGTTTATTAAATTATCTTATCCTGATTTTTCAAACACACCTGGTCTATAATGCCGACTCTTCATGAACTGCCTTTAATGCCGCTCCGATTACTTTATCCATATCGTAGTATCTGTACTCTCCTAAACGACCTCCAAAAATTACATCCTTTTCCTCTGCCGATAATGCACGATACTTTTGAGCAACATCTTCATTCTTCGTGTTATTGACAGGGTAATATGGTTCTCCTCCTGACTTCCATTCACTTGGATACTCTCTTGAAATAACTGTTACCGGCTGTGTTCCATATTCAAAATGCTTATGCTCAATAATTCTTGTATACGGAACTTCCCTCTCTGTATAATTCACTACAGCATTTCCCTGATAATTCTCCATATCCAGAGTTTCCGTCTCAAAACGAACACTTCTATATTCTAATACACCATACTTATAGTCAAAATATTTATCAAGCATTCCCGTATAAACTGTCTTTTTTGCGATATCTGCATTCTCTTTTTTAAATTCATAGTAATTTGTATTCAGTAATATATCAGAACCTTCTAACATCTTTTCCACAATCGCAGTATATCCACCTATCGGAATTCCCTGATACCTGTCATTAAAGTAGTTATTATCATAAATAAAACGTAAAGGAAGTCTCTTAATGATAAATGCCGGAAGTTCCTTGCAGTCACGTCCCCATTGTTTCTCTGTATAACCCTTCACTAACTTTTCATATACAGAACGTCCTACTAAAGAAAGAGCCTGCTCCTCTAAATTCTTTGGCTCTGTAATGCCTAACTCTTCAATCTCTGCCTGAATTTTTGCTTTTGCCTCAGCAGGTGTTGCAATATTGAACATCTTGCTGAATGTATTCATATTAAATGGCAAATTGTAAAGCTCATCTTTGTATCTTGCAACTGGAGAATTGATGTAGTTATTAAATTCCGCAAACTGATTAATATATTCCCAAATCTTCTTATCGGATGTATGGAAAATATGTGCACCATATTTATGTACATTAATTCCTTCTATATTCTCGCAATAAACATTCCCTGCGATATGAGCTCTTTTATCAATTACAAGACAGCTTTTTCCTGCTTTTGTCATTTCGTGTGCAAAAACAGCCCCAAAAAGACCTGCTCCTACAATCAGATAATCGTACTTTTTCAATGAATCCTCTCCTTATTTTTCTAATTTTTATTTTATTTCCATAGTTTCTCCAATTATTTTTTATTTTATCACAAGACAAATTTCTTTTCAACAAGCATAGGCACCAGAGTATTTCATATTTATAATACCTCTTTCTTGCCACCCCAGTCAAACTATGCTATATTAAAAAAAATTTACTGTATTTATCATCACAAAAAGGAAGTACATTATGCAAAAAAAATTTAAAATATCAGTAATTATTCCTGCATATAATGCAGAAAAATATCTCTCAGAAGCATTAGACAGTGTTGTCTTTCAGACAATGCATGATTCTGATTATGAAATTATTATTGTAAACGATGGTTCTACAGATCACACCTCTGATATTCTTCACAGCTATCAGAAAAAATACCCTAACATTATTGTTTGTAATAAAGAAAATGGCGGACCTTCTTCTGCCAGAAATGCTGGACTTGATATGGCTCGAGGTGAATACATTTATTTTTTTGATGCAGATGATGTTTTAATAAATGATACTCTAAGTGCCTTATTTTCATGTGCAAAGGAACATCATTCTGATCTAATCATCGGAAACTATGATGTTCTTAATCTGTATAAGATTGCTCCTGTCCACTCTCTTGATGACTTAATCTGTCTTGATGAAATCGACAAGTACAACCCAGACATTTTAAAAACCTTTGCATTATGGAATAAACTATTTCGACGCGATTTGATTGAGGAACATCATTTACGTTTTGAACCTGTCTCCTATTCTGAAGACGGTATATTTGTCATGAAATATTTATTCTATTCCACCCGGATTACCGGACTGAATAAGCTTTTAATTCATTACAGAAGATTTGATGATATTAATGGAGGCTCTATCACTGCAACCGTTTCTCCTCAGAAAATCAAGGACTACATTACAGCTCACCAGATAATTCTTGCCTGTGCAAAAGAAAGCTTTTTAAAAGATTACCCAGAGTATGATTCTATTGAAGAAGCTGAACAAAAAAATCCTGAAATTCATAACTATCTGAATAAAATTATTCAAAAGGAACTCCTTGTTTTATTAAAACGTTTCTATGCTAAACTATGGACTTTAGAACAACCCACTATAGAATTCCTTGTTCGGCAGATTAATGACAGATTGAAATTATTGGATTTAAAAAACTTCTCAGAATTAAGTTCCACATTACCAGAACTGCCCGTATACAGTTTAAGTACTTTTCCGGAAAAAGTATTAGAAAGTGCCATCTTTACAGCAGTACTTTATGGCAATACAGATAACGAAGATGATTTCCTTTCCTGCTTGCAATCTTTACTAAAGCAAAATATTGTGTTTATCAAGATTGTTGTACCGTCATCCATGAAAGACACAATCGTAAATCAGCAGTTACTCCAGAAAAATATCGTATTTACAGACTGTGTATCTGAGCAGGATTTATTTACAAAAGCTTTAAACTCAGCTAACTCTCCATATATTACCTTCTGTGATGCCAAAACGGTTTATTCTATCGGTGCTTTTCGACAGATAAACAACCTGTTTAATAAAAATTATGTGAACTTCATTGCCGAAACACTTAACCACAGAGATTATGGAGAACTTCAGCCACTCATTTACAGTCGCATTGTCAGAGATTATTTAAATGCTGATAATTGTAATACCCTCTGCCTTGCCATGGAAAATACTTTATCTAACAAATTTTTCTCTGTTTCTTTTTTGAGTAAACTGTCGATTAATTTTGATTTAAATACTGCTGATATTCTGGATAAATGCTATCATACAGGGCATTATTTATATAAGTTTGACAAAATCCTTATATATAATGATACAGAGTCCTCTTTTCTCCCATATACTGCCGATAAAAAAGTTCTTCCTCTTTTACAGAAATATTTTCAGGCAAAACCAGTCAGCTTAAATGCTCATGAACTTAAGTATCAACCAATAGCATCGGGGGCAAAATTTCGGGCTATTCCAGAAGCAGATGCTCAGGAAGCATGGGTTTTAGAAATACCAAAACTCAAAAAGAAAAAACTTCAAAATAAAGTAGCTTTTGTTTCCATTCGTTCTGATGGCGAATTAGAAGGAAATGCCCTTGCTCTCTATCCATATATTAACGGCGAAAAAGTTATTTGTGCCCACAGACTTCCACATGATAATGAAGCTGCTTTTGAGATGGCAAAGACCGTCCTTACCAGCAAGGTAATTGTCACTGATGACTATATAAAATACTTAAGATATTTCCCACTCCGTCCTGAACAAAAAGTCATTCAGCTCTGGCATGGATGTGGTGCCTTTAAAAAGTTCGGACAACGAGGTACAAATCTGCCGGTTGCCACGGATTTATCTACACACTCCCAGTACAATCTTGTGTGTGTAAGTAGTGAAAAAGTACGTGCTATCTATGCAGATGCTTTTGATATCAACTATGAAAAAGTACGTGCTTTAGGTGCTCCAAGAACCGATATTTATTTTGATAAAAAGCTTATTTCTAAAAAGAAACGTGAGATTTATTCTAAACATCCTAAACTGTTTTTTAAATCCGTTATTGTTTATGCTCCTACTTTTAGAGATACCGAAGGAGACCGCAGCGAATTTCACCCTGAATTAGATTTCGATCTCCTTTCTAAATCATTACGCAGAAACCAGCTTTTACTCATATGCCCTCATCCTTTGATGGAAGCACCTATTTTGCCAAAAGAATATCCTAACATATGGGAAATGCGGGACTTCTCAACCAATGATTATATGTTAATTTCTGATATGTTAATCACCGATTATTCTTCTGTAATTTTTGAGTATGCACTGCTTCGCAAACCAATCGCTTTCTTCTGTTATGATCTTCTAAGATACGACAGAGATTTCTACTTAAAATATCCAGAGGATCTTCCAGGTGATATTTTTAAAAACCAGGAGGAACTCACTGAATTTTTAAGACGTAAAAAGAAACGTGCCCTTCCAGACAAATATAATTCTTTTGTTGAAAAATATATGTCTAACTGCGATGGACATAGCTGTGAAAGAATTGCACAGATAATTAATTCTTATATGGAGGAGAACTAACATGAATGCCAATATAATTTCACTTCTTAGCACACGTGGAAGAAAAATGAATATCGACTTAAAAATAGTACAGGATTATCTGGCATCTGTTCTTCCAAATGTAACTTTCGAACATTATTTTAAAAATACTGCTACCAAAGTTCCCGCTGTTAACCAGCAATTAGAAAAAGCACGGCTATCTTTCTGCAAAGATGCTCAAAATCTACTCTGTATGGATGCCTCTATTCCAATAAAAATCGCTCCTGCTGCTCCCGGGGAAAGACGTCTCCTGACGCTGGCACCTTATGATTACCTTTTTAAAGAATATCTAAAATATATGGAGAATCCTGAATCAGAACATAAAAAAACTTTTATCCGGTGTACTCATATCATTGCTGGTGCTCCTTTTTTCAGCAGATTTTTAAAGGATTTTTATGTTTTTGAAAATACTACGTTCCTTGATGGTATGTGTCTTCCTTTTTCCTGGGATATTACACAGGAACCACAAAAAGCAAAGTTTCGAAATGACTTCGAATACTTTTATCCTCAGGCAAAAGGTAAAAAAATCCTGTCTGTTATTACGGTGAATCAAAAAGCAACAGACGAAATAAATAATCTGTTTTCAGATCTTAATTTAAAAAAACTACTTGATCTGCTAAACGACGGCTGGTTTTTAATCACTAATAATACAAATTTTCTTGAAATGGCCTTCTCTCTCTCTTTTGAGTACGCTGGCTGTTTCGGATATATGAAAGACCGCTTTAATATCAATAATCTTCTGTATTTTTCTGATATACTGGTTACCAATAGCAGCAAACATGCCTGTGCATTTGCATCTGTGAAAAAACCTGTCTATTATTTAAATTATGGCAGCAAATATTTTGGAACCTATATAAAGCAATTTTATCCTGATTTATATCTTAACACTGCAGGAGAATTAATGAAAATTAACTACGATAAACCAATACTTTCTGATGAACAGCAAAAGTTCTGTCAGGATTTTGCTTATGATACAACGCAAAATCCGCTGGAAGAAATCTACAATATATATACAAAATAATTTTTCTTCAGTTAATTGATGTAGTCCATCTGTATTCATAAAAAGCAGCCATAATAAAGGACTTGTCTTTCCTGACACCCCTCTCTATTATGGCTGCTTTTAACAACAATATTTCAACAGTGATATCTTTTTATTTATAAAAACATTTCAAAATCCTCTGATCTAACTTTCCTACCAGATAATCAAAAATAACTGAAATTCCTAAAGTAATAAAAAAAGCTAACACCAGAAAAACATACGGTGATTCCATTGCAAATCCTGTCTTAACAAATATTATCATCGGAATTCTCTGAAGAATATATATGCTAAATACTCTTTTTCCTACCCATTCTAACGCTGTACTTTTTATACTCAATTTCATTGTTATCATTACAACTGCTACCGTAAACATAATGGCCCAAACCGAATACTCGTGAAGACTGCCTTTTTTATTTGTATAACTAATCCAGCATAATATAGCCACTACGGCTGCAATCACCAGATAAATATAATCATTTCTCATAACGATATTTTCAATCTTATCCTGCAGTAATGCAAACCAGCCTCCCAGTGCAAATACTATGATTGTGTTATAGAACCATGCTGGCTGCCCCATCTGCATCTGCCAATATACAAAGGCCACAGATAATATCGTAAAAATCACCATCCCAATATATAAACTTAATTCACTGTCAAACCAACGTAAAAAATAAAAGGACACAAACCATATTATATACAATCCAAAAATGGCAAACATATACCAGTTTGAATTTCCAATTCCCTTCCATCCGGTAAATGACAACAGAATTGTCTTCAAATCAAAATGTATCTTCAGACAAATATTCATGATTAAAAATAATAATACCGCAATATCAAAATTTAACACTACAATTAAAAATCTTTTTATGGGAAGCGTTTTTACATAAGCAAATCTCTTCTTCATCATGGATTTCATCATTCCAAAGCCAGAATAGAACAAAAACATTGCCACTATCATCTGGCCTAAAGCAGAATCCATTGTTAAATACGGAGCATCTAACCCTCCTTTTAAAGTCAGATAGGAAGTACCGTGTCTTAAAAATACAAGCAGTACAAAAATTCCTTTAACTACATTTGTCTGTTCTATACTACAATACTGTGTATTAAACTCATTGCAACAGGATAACTGTGCATTGCTTATAATAACCATCAACAAAATCAATACAAATATTAGCATTTATACTCCTTTCTTCTCTTCTATTTTTAAATCATGAAGAACTATATATTGATAATTTCTCTGCTATAATAGCATTAAATGTTGTACTTAACAACTTATCTGTCTATTTTCTTACAATTATTCTTCTTTCAAGAATATAATTGCCAAAATTTTTTCTCTAGTATATAATAAAAAAATATGTCAACTGCTTATAATAATCTTTTCATAATAATTTACAATATAAGGATGAGAAAATATGAAAAAAATATCAGTTATTATCGCTGTGTATAACGCAGAAAAATATTTATCCGAAACCTTAGACAGCATTTTCTTACAAACTATGAATCGTTCCGAATACGAAGTTATCGTAATTAATGACGGTTCTTCAGATACAACTTTAGATATATTAAATTCTTACAAACAAAAGTATTCCAATCTGATTATCATTAATAAAGAAAATGGCGGTCCTTCTTCTGCACGTAACTCTGGTTTAGATGTTGCACAGGGTGAATACATCTTCTTTTTTGATGCAGATGATATTCTCGAAAGTGATGCATTGAATTCCATGTACAATACTGCTTCTGAAAAAGATGCAGATTTACTCATTGCAAAGTATGATATTTTTAATCGTCACACTACTATCCAAATCCATAATTTGGATGAGCTGGTTGTGTTAGATGAAATCGATAAATATAATACCGACATTCTCTGGACTTTTGCTTTATGGAATAAACTCTTCCGCCGCAGTCTGATTCAGAAGTATAATTTAACATTTGCCCCGATTTCTTATTCTGAAGATGGGGTTTTTGTCACTGAATACTTATATCACTGCGATAAAATTACTGGTTTAGATCAGGTAATTACTCATTACAGAAAATATGACGATGGCGGCTCCATCACTGCTTCTATTTCACCATCAAAAATTAAGGACTATATTATTGCCCATCAATTGATTCTTTCTTCCTCAAAAGAAAGTTTCTTAAGGGATTATCCTGAATATAGCTCCATCGAAGAAGCCCGACAGCAGAATCCAGAAATTCATAATTACTTAAACACTATCATCCAAAAGGAATTACAGATTATATTAAATCAGTTTTATATTCAATTCTGGTCTTTAGATACAGCTACTATTCAAAGACTTGTGAACGAAGTTCATACTCTTTTGCAGACACTTGATATACGAACAATTTCTTTGCTGAGTTCTTCTTTTCCTGAATTTTCTTTATATGATATAAAGTCATCTAAAGAAGATGTTTTAGCTAATGCTTTATTTACCGCTGTGCTCTATGGAGATAAGACAGACAAAAAGAACTTCATGAAATCTCTGAAGTCTTTAGAGCAGCAGAATCTTATTTTCATGAAAATCGTCGTACCATTTTCTATGAAAGCATCTATAGAAAAAGAAGGTCTGTTACAGGATAATATCTTCTTTGAAAAATGCGACTCTAAAAAAGAGTTATTTACACATGCTCTAAATCAGGTACAGACTCCATATATTGCTTTTTGCGATACAGAAATTACTTACGCTGTTGGTACCTTCCGGCTGGCTTATAAACAATTTATTAAACACTATGATTTTATCATTGAGGGAATTTACCATAAAAAATATACACAGCCACAGCCAATGCTCCTCAGCAAGATTTCTGCTACTTCTTTAAAAAATGGAAAGAAATATAACCCTTGTCTTACTATGGATGCAATTTTGGCAAATAAATTTTTCAGTGTCGGATTTATCCGTTCACTTTCCTCTGACTTTAATACAGAGCTTCCAGAATTTATAAAGGAATGCTATAGTAAGGGAAATTACCTCTATCGTCTTGATGGAATGCTTTTATACAATAATCAACCAGAAACTTTTATTGATTATATTTCGACATCAAAAACAAAACCTTTTATTGAAGATTATCTGAGGGATAAGCCCGTTACATTAAATAGCCCTGAAATTCTTTATAATCCAGCTGAATCTGGTATGAAGTTCCGTCATCTTCCTGATGAGACAGAGAAAGAACAGACCTGGAATCAGAAAGCTACCTCCCTCCAGAAAAAACCGCTCCAGAATCAGGTTTTATTCGTTTCTGTCCGTGCTGATGGCCACCTGGAAGGAAATGCAAAAGCTCTATATCCATTTATCAAAGGAAAAAAAGTTATTTGTGCCAGCCGTCTTCCACATGATCCTGAAACAGCTTTGAAAATGACAGAAGCCATCCTGACAAGCAAAGTTATCGTTACTGATGATTACGTAAAATATTTAAGATATTTTCCATTAAGACCACAACAGCGTGTTATTCAGTTGTGGCATGCCTGCGGTGCATTCAAAAAGTTTGGACAAAGAGGTACGAATTTGTCTCTTCCGGAAGACAGAGCAACTCACGCACAATACAATCTTGTCTGTGTAAGTGGAGAAGAAGTTCGTTCCATTTATGCAGATGCACTTGATGTAAATTATAATAAAGTAAAGGCTCTCGGCTGCCCTAGAACAGATGAGTATTTTAACAAACGATTAATTAATAAAATAAAACGAAAAATTTATTTTCATCATCCAGGCTTGATTGGAAAGTCTCTTATCGTTTACGCCCCTACTTTCCGTGATGTCGGATGCGACCGAAGCGAATTTCATCCAGAACTTGATTTTGACCGTCTTTCAAAGGAACTACTGCCAAATCAGGTATTATTAATTTGTCCACATCCGATAATGAAAAATGAAATTCTGCCACATAAGTATAAAAATATACGTGTTATGCGTGATTTTTCTACTAATGACTATATGCTTGTTTCTGATATGCTTATTACAGATTATTCATCTGTTATATTTGAATATGCACTTTTAAGAAAGCCGATTGCATTTTTCTGTTACGATCTTGCAACCTACGATCGTGGATTTTATCTTAATTATCCTGAAGATCTGCCAGGATATATATATACAGATCAGAATGAACTTACCGAATATTTAACACATCCAGAAAAACATATAATTACCGATAAAATGAATGCGTTCATTGCTAAATATATGTCTGCCTGTGATGGTCACAGTTGTGAGCGAATCGCACACCTGATTAATTCATACATGGAGGCAAAGTAATATGGATAAAAATACCATTTCTTTCGTCAGTACACGTGGACGAGCTTTTAATTTAGATTTACAACTTGTAAAAAATCATCTTAATTCCGCTCTCCCTGACACAGAATTTGAATATTACCTGAATAAAACTGCTACAGATCTTCCTGCCATGAATAGAAAAATGGAAGAAGGCAGACGGCTTTTTTGCACAAATGCAGATAACATTATCTGCATGGATTCTTCTATCCCAATCAAAATCCCAAGTGCTGCTGCCGGTCAGAAAAGAGTGCTCTTAGCAGCTCCATTTGATTATCAATTTAATATTTTTTTGAAAGGTTCTTCTGATCTTGATTTCAAAAAAAAGAAAACCTTTATCCGATGCACTGACATCTTCACAGGTTCTCCTTTTACCAGCAAAGTTTTAAAAACTTATTATGAGTGGGAAGATACTATTACTTTCTGGGACGATATTCCTTATATTGTCTCCTGGGATCTACTCCAAAAAGAACAGCAAAGTGCCGCCCGAAAACAGATAGAATTCTATTATCCTCAAATAAAAGGCAAAAAAATTCTTTCCCTTATCCTCGCTGGTGCACCGCAAAGTGCTCCTAAAGACATAATACCAGAAAATCCTTTCCAGGATTTTAATTTAAAAGAATTAATGGATGTTCTTGGTGAAGACTGGTTTCTAATCACTAACAATGAATATATAACCAATATCGCTAATCAGTTACCATACAGATATTCTTCTTCTTTCGGATACACCAAAAACATTATTTCTGTCAATGATTTATTATATGTATCTGATATGTTGGTTACAAACAGCAGTAAATATGCCGGTATTTTTTCCATTACTAAAAAGCCAGTTTATTGCCTCAATTATCTGCCAAAGTTTTTCGGGAAATATATGGAGAAGTTCTATCCAGGATTATATTTAAAAGACATTCAGGAAATGTTGCATCTTCCTTTCCACAAAAATATCTGGTCCAAAGAACAGGAACAATTCCATCAGGAATTCTCCTATCAGCCTGAAAAGAATCCTTTTCAGGCAATAGAGGGGCTTTTTAATTCTAATTTGTAGGGTTAAACAGACGCCGCTATAAAGACAGTGGCGTCTGCTCAGATTAATAAATTAGAATTGCCCTACCTCACATGTTTTGCACTTGGATAGATTCTTTCCATTCTTGAGTCTGGAAATCTTGTATCTAATATTTTCGTTATGGAATTTTCTGGTGTTTTTATACTTTGGTGTCGTTCGTGATAACGGTTTAAAGCAAGACCTGATATTGCCATATCGAATACCATGAATACGACTAAGAACCAAGTTAATGGCACTCCAATTTTCTTTGGTATTTTCTCGATAAGTCCTGATAACTTCGGATATAATATCTTCATCCAGACTACCGCTGCAATTCCCCAGAAGAAGCAATATAATAAGTTAATTCTTCCCCCAAGATTGAATGGTATTTTGCTGTAATCCCAGAAGACGGTCCCAAAGACAAGCTCCAATACAACGCTGCAAATATATTCATATGCCCCACCAAGTACTGTTCCAAATATAAAAATGAAGCTATCACTTCTGTCTCTATATTGGTAAAGCATATATGTTAAAAAGAAACAGCCAATTCCCCATACGAGACTAAAAGGCCCATATACTACACTGCTTCGACTCGTAATGGATCCCATCTTCCACCAACAAAAGATTGTCTCGGTAATATCGCCCAGAAAAGATCCTAAGAAAAACAGCCAGAACAATTTGTAAAATCCACATCCTGCCGCAAATACACCAACCATTTCCTGTGTTTTTTCCCGTCTTTGCAGTTTACTTCGGATGATTTCTTTTATTTCAAGACCTTCATGACTTTTTTCAAGGTGTTTTAATACCCAGCCAGTTAGACCATTTCCCATATAATCTGCAGCTTTTTGTAAATTATCAGAGACTTCTTCTACAAGGACTAGTTTTCCTAATCTTGCCAGGCGGATATGCACACTCAGAATTCCTGAAACAGTTCCAATAAGGTCAATGACCATTACTACATAGGCAATAATCAGAATCACTTTTCCCAATCCATGAGGCAGTATTCCAATAATTTTACTTAAAAATGGATTGACAACCCAGATGCATAAAAGTGCTGCCGCACCCCATACCACCGTATAAGGCAGGTTAACATATCCTCCAAAGTTAAATCTTCGTCTGGAATAATCCTTCCATTTCTGGTGGAAAATACGTTCTAACGTCAGTCCAGTCAGTGAAGTGATAATGAATGACATAATCACTCCTCCTGCAAATAAGAATACTGGCTGCGTTTTTAATTCCGGCAAAAATAATGCAAAACCAACCGCTCCAAACCCATAAGTCGGACACCACGGCCCATATAAAAATCCTACATCAATAAATTTTTTCTCTTTTAATGCTGCCCCAGAAGTTCCTATTACCCATCCTGCAAAGGAATATAACAGAAAAAACCAGAACACTTCATACCAGGTATAGCTCAAAATTTTTCTCCTTACTATCTTCTCTTTTATCTATTTGTATGTTTCTCTTATGTCCCTTGTTCCCACACTACAAACTTTCTCCTATAATCATTTTTCTTTTATATAGCTACAATTCTATACTATATCACAAAACAAAAAAAGATTACAATTTTCTTTTTTCTACCTGTATTTTTACTTTTCAAAACTTTTTTATGTAAATTTCTATCTTAATTACTGTTTCTTTTTTCCCTTTAATGCGGTATAATGGCGGCAAAACTACTAGTAAAAGGAGACAGACCGTTTTGAACCCACCAAATGCTATTTTACATGAATTATTAAATCTTGCTGAAATCATGTTGACTAACGGTGCTGAAGTCAGCCGCGTGGAAGAAACCCTAAACCGAATGGGACATGCCTACGGTGCGATTCAAATGAATGTGTTTGCAATCACTTCAAGTATCGTTGTCACTATGGTATTTGCAGAAGGAGAAGAATACACACAAACCAGAAGAATCACTACCCCTACAGGTACAGATTTCTTTAAGCTAGAACAGGCAAATGCACTCAGCAGGCGTTGTTGTGATTCCCCACTTCCTCTTACAGGTTTGAAAGATGAAATAAACAAAATTTCAAAAATCACACCTGCCCCTTATACAATTTATCTGGGAAGTATGCTCGGTGCCGGTGGCTTTTCCGTCTTTTTTGGCGGAACTATTTTAGACGGGGCGATTGCGGTTATATTTGCCTTTCTTCTGTGTTTTTTACAAAGACATTTAAATTCTATATGCAGTAATACCTTAATCCTGCAGTTTTTCTGTTCCCTGTTTATCGGCTCCGGCATCTGTGTGACTGCATATTTCTTTCCGGTAATCCATACAGATAAAGTTATGATTGGTGATATTATGCTCTTAATTCCCGGAATCCTCATGACCAACTCTATTCGTGATATTTTAATTGGAGATACGATTTCTGGCGTAATGCGTCTTGTGGAATCACTTCTTTGGGCAGGTGCACTTGCCTGTGGATTTATGTGTGCTATCTGGTTTATTGGAGGTATCTTATGATATTACAGTTCTTTGCGGCTTTTATCGGAGCCGCCGGATTCGGTTTTTTATTTCATTTGCAGTTTAAGCATATTCTCCCCGCTGCATTAGGCGGCGTATTAACCTGGGTTGTCTACGTCATCGCAAATACTTGGGGATTTGATGTTTTCATTTCTTCGTTGTTTGCCAGTGCCTTCGCCGCAATCTACTCTGAAGTCATTGCTAAAATAAGAAAAGCCCCCACCACACTATTTTTGATTATTTCTGTTGTCGTTTTGATTCCCGGCGGCTCTCTTTACTACACAATGAGCTATGCCGTTCAGAAAAAATGGCAGGAAGCAGCTGCATATGGCTCTCAAACATTACAATGTGCTTTGGGACTTGCCATCGGAATGAGCCTCATATGGATATTCCACGATATGGCAAGAAGGGTTTACTATTTAATTCATTAGCAAATCTCTTGACATTTTGTTCTGTTTTATTTATACTTAAGGCACTTATACAACTGACGGAAATAAGTGGAATGAACCACATGAAGTATGAGATTCTTATTTGGCCGACCGTCTGGGCAATTTCTTGTCTGGATATCGGCTTTTTTATTTTTCTAACAGGACAAATATTCTATCCGATATTCCCAGAACGACAACTTTAAGTAGCATTAAGTCAAGTATTAAAAATAATAACAAATTTTATTATGTGAAATGCTATCCCGAAGAGTGTTTGAAAAACAGTTTCTGCAAGCTTCGTGTCATAATTTGAATAAATATACAAGAATATTGCCTCTATACATTCAGCAATATTGTACTTATATCAGTACGTGTGCATGGTTTGATATTTTTTTATCAACAGGTTTAAAGACGCTATTTTAAAGGCTCTATCCCTATTTTTACTGTATATGTTCAAAAAAAAGAACACATAATATTAAAAAATTGTTTGACGATTATCAAAAATCATGTTAATAATGTTGTTAGATGATTATAACCCAAATAAGTTATGACTAATTTTATAGAATCATCTAATTATTTTGTTGATTTTTTAGCAAACATATTTCAAAACCTTGACTTAAGGATTTTTTTAACAAACAGGGAGGTCAATTAAAATGTTACAAAAAGAACAATGGCAGGGATTTAATGGACGAATCTGGCGAGAGGAAATTAATTTAAGAGAGTTTATCCAGGATAACTACACTCCATATGATGGAGATGCTTCTTTCCTTGAAGGTCCAACCGAAGCTACTGACGCACTGTGGGGCGAACTGCAGAAGCTGCAGAAAGCAGAGCGTGAAAAAGGTGGCGTTCTTGATATGGATACTGATATCGTATCAAGCCTTACTTCTCATAAACCGGGTTATATTTCTGAATCTTTAAAGGATAAAGAGCAGATTGTAGGTCTTCAGACAGACAAACCTTTAAAACGTGCATTCATGCCATTTGGTGGTATCCGTACTGCCGAGGAAGCTTGTACAACTTATGGTTACACACCAAACCCAGAATTCCATAAGATTTTTACAGATTATCATAAAACACATAACCAGGCAGTATTTGATGCTTATACTCCTGAGATGAAAAAAGCTCGTCACAACAAGATTATCACCGGTCTTCCAGATACTTACGGACGTGGACGTATCGTTGGTGATTACCGTCGTGTCGCTCTTTACGGTATCGACCTGTTAGTTGCTGACAAACAGAAAGATTTCGCAAACTGTGGCGACGGAACAATGACAGACGATGTTATCCGTTTAAGAGAAGAAATCTCCGTGCAGATTAAAGCATTAAAAGATATGAAGATTATGGCTGAAAGCTATGGCTATGATATTTCTGAACCTGCTTCTAACGCAAAAGAGGCTGTTCAGTGGACATATTTCGGATACCTTGCAGCAATCAAAACACAGAACGGTGCTGCTATGAGTATCGGACGTATCGCTACTTTCCTTGATATTTATATCAAACGTGATATGGATAAGGGAATCCTTACAGAGAAGGAAGCACAGGAATTAATCGACCATATGACTATGAAGTTCCGTATGGTTAAGTTCGGACGTATCCCAGCTTACAACCAGCTCTTCTCTGGTGACCCTGTATGGGCAACACTCGAAGTTGGTGGACTTGGACAGGACGGACGTTCTATGGTTACAAAGACGGACTACCGTTTCCTCCATACATTAGAAAATATGGGACCATCTCCAGAGCCAAACCTTACCGTACTTTACTCTGAGCGTCTTCCAAAAGCATTTAGAGATTACGCAGCTCATATTTCTATCACAACAAGTTCTATCCAGTATGAAAATGATGATGTAATGCGTCCAGTATGGGGCGATGATTACTCCATCTGCTGCTGTGTTTCTGCTACACAAACTGGTAAGGAAATGCAGTTCTTTGGAGCTCGTGCAAACCTTGCAAAATGTCTTCTTTATGCTATCAATGGTGGTGTGGATGAAAAGTCAGGACAGCAGGTTGGACCAGAATATAAACCAATCACTTCTGAATATCTTGACTATGACGAAGTAATGCACAAATATGATATCATGATGGACTGGTTAGCAGGCTTATATGTCAATACATTAAATCTTATCCAGTACATGCATGACAAATACTACTATGAATATGCACTGATGTCCTTAATCGATACAAATGTACGTCGTACTTTCGCTACAGGTATCGCAGGATTTTCACATGTAGTAGACTCCTTAAGTGCTATCAAATACGCAAAAGTTAAGACAGTTCGTAACGAAGAAGGTCTTGTTGTAGATTACGAAACAACTGGTGACTTCCCTAAATACGGAAATGACGACGACCGCGCAGATGATATCGCTGTATGGTTACTCCAAACATTCATGAAGAAACTTGAGAAATTCCATACTTACCGTGATTCCGAACCTACAACTTCCATACTTACTATCACATCTAACGTAGTATATGGTAAGGCAACAGGTTCCCTTCCAGACGGAAGAAAAGCTGGTGAGCCACTTTCCCCAGGGGCAAACCCAAGTTATGGTGCAGAGCAGAACGGTCTCTTAGCTTCCTTAAACTCCGTAGCAAAACTTCCTTACGAATGGGCATTAGATGGCATTTCCAATACACAGACAATTAATCCAGATGCACTTGGACATTCCGAAGAAGAACGTATCAATAACTTAGTAAATGTTATGGATGGTTACTTTGCTCAGGGCGCTCACCACTTAAATGTAAACGTATTTGGTGTTGAGAAATTGATTGATGCGATGGAACATCCAGAAAAAGAAGAATACGCAAACTTTACTATCCGTGTTTCTGGTTACGCAGTTAAATTTATCTCACTGACAAAAGAACAGCAGTTAGATGTAATTGCAAGAACATGCCACGATAGAATGTAATAAATGTTTTTATCCTTATGGATGCTGACTCTCGTTTTTTGAAAAGAACGTAATACAAAAAGAGATATTTTTATTCATTGTACTAAACATTCTATTTTGCCCGATAAAACAGCCGCTTCGAAGAAAGCAGTTCGAAGCGGCTACGGTCAAAATTCCATAGTACAAAAGTCATAAAAGTGTTCTCTTTTTGTATTACGTTCTTTACCATATATCTTGCCAACATCCTGACTTTAATATAATTATACTTTGTTTCCTAATCACTATTTTCAATTATTCATATACATCTATTTATATGAATATATTAATTTTTTCCTGATAGCTTATTTTTACACTGTAGTAGCAATAAAGATTAATCAGATTTTATTTCTTGACTACTATTTTTAATGGCGGGTATTTCTAACATTATAAATTTTAATATTATGAGAAGTATTTCGTCTATAAAAGTTTTGACTATGATGAATTTATAATTAAAAAGCGAGTAATATGAGGTGTTATTTATGAGTGATAAAAATACGATGGCTCTTGTTCATTCTACAGAGAGTTTTGGTTCGGTGGATGGACCGGGAGTTCGTTTTATTGTTTTTTTACAGGGTTGTCCTTTGCGATGCCAGTTCTGCCACAATCCGGACACCTGGAAAATGACAGAGGAAAATGGTGCGGTGTGGAGAAGTGCGGATGAGCTGTTAAATCAGGCACTCCGTTATCGTACTTACTGGAAAAATAGCGGCGGTATTACTGTAAGTGGTGGTGAGCCTCTTTTACAGATTGATTTTATGCTAGAGTTTTTTAAAAAGGCAAAAGAAAAAGGAATCCACACTGTTATTGATACTGCTGGAGGACCTTTTACAAGAGAAGAACCTTTCTTTTCTAAATTTCAGGAATTGATGAAATACACAGACCTGTTATTAGTGGATATCAAACATATTGATACTGAATGTCACAAGACTTTAACTGGTCGGAGCAACGAAAATATTCTCGACATGATTCGCTATCTTTCTGATATCAAAAAACCAATTTGGATTCGTCATGTCCTTGTTCCGGAACGAAGCGATAAAGATGAATATTTAACCAGACTATCTGATTTCATTCATTCTCTTGATAACGTGGAAAAGATAGAAATCCTGCCTTATCATACGATGGGAATTTACAAATGGAAAGAACTTGGTCTGGATTATCCATTAGAGGGTATTGAGCCTCCAACAAAAGAACGAATAGAAAATGCAAAAAAAATTTTGGGAATCGAAATTTAATTTATTAACTTCTAATTTGTCGAGTTGATAATAGACGCCGCTGTGGAGATACCTATGGTCGGATTGCATAGATATCTCCACAGCGGCGTCTATTACCAGCTCAATAAATTAGAATTTACTTTACTTTTACTTTCTTTATTTTACTCCATGAAGCAAAGTACTTTTTATTACCTATTGTTTTGTAAGAACGAGCTTTCACATAATAAACTTTCTTAGAGGTTAACTTCGTTATCGTATAGGTCACTTGTTTTGTTCCCTTTTTCGTAAGTACTTTTCTTCCTTTGCTAAATTTAGAGTCTTTGGCTACAAGAATTTGATATCCTGTGGCTTTTGTATCTTTCTTTAAAACAACCTTTATTTTCTTCTTTGCAGCAGAAAGCTTCTTGACTGTCTGCTGTTTTGGAACAACGTAGATTGTAATATTTTTATTTGCCTGTTTATAGTCTTTTGTTGCTCCGGCAGTTATCTTAATTGTTACTTTTCCAGGCTTTTTCAATGTTAACTTTCCACTTTGTCTTCCTATAGAAGCAACACTTGTATTATTTGAAGTAAATGTCAGACTTCCTATCGCCTTCACCTGTGTTTTAAGATTGTATGTTGTACCGTAAGAGAGAGTATATGAAGACTTCTTAGTAGAAATCACCTGTTGCTTTGGAATAACAATCTTGTCATACACAGCAGCAGATATCTGAGTTAACTCTTCTCCTGTTCCTGAAATCTGTAGTGTATTCTCTGTTTTTGTATAACCACTAATATCTGGCAATGTATATGTTACATTTTCTCCCTTTTCCACCTTTATGACTCTATAATCAATTACATTATTGGCTTTATCACATAATGTAATAACTACTCTGGAATACTTTGTATCAGAAGATACAGCATCTTTGTAAAAACGAAGAGAATCTAATGGATATCCTCTGTCATCAAAGAGTCCTTGATTATCCCAGCTTGTTCCGCCCCATGCAGGCTCGCCATTATAATACATTTTGTACTCGGAAAAATATCCATTTGCTCCAGCAGAAGCCCATCCAGTTCCATATTCATCTGCAATCTTTTTATTATATCCCGAGTTTGTCCAACCAGGTCTTACTGGAAGCCACGCACCTTCCCAGTAAAAAGCTCCAAGACCGTTATCCTGAGAAAGAACTGTCTTATACAAGTCTGTGAGCATATTAACTTGTCCCTGCGGACCTACTTCATATGCAGAAGTATCATCTGACTTACCAATAGAGTTCGGAGTTCCATCTGCGTCCTCTAAAGAGTTTGTCCATGCTGTTTCAGTAACAACAAAAAGCTTACCTCTGGAAGCTGCATATTCCTGCACCTTTTTTAATGTGTCTGGTGTATTTGCTTTTTGTTCAGTAGACCAGAATGGATAATAGGAAGAACCAAGTACATCGTAATCTATGCCATCCCTTTCCCAGGTATCCATAATTGCCTGATACTTAGTAACATTCGGTGTTTCAAGCTGAAGTGCAATCAATGCTTTAGGTGCAGTTTCCCTTACTGCTCTGCTTCCTGCACTTAAATAGCTGTTAATTGTCTGAGATTTTTGTGTATCTCCCCATACATCTTTCCAATAACCACCCTTATCACGATCTACAAGAATTCCTAACATACCATTTGTAATTTCATTTCCAACCTGAACCATGCCTACTTCTGCACCAGCTTCCTGGAACTTTATAACGGTATCTTTTGTAAATTTATAAACGTTTTCACTCATTTTTTCAGGATTATCTTTATCTACTTCCCATGCTTTTGGTATAATCTGCTGCGCCGGATCTGCCCAGAAGTCTGAATAATGAAAATCAAGTAAAATCTTCATTCCGTACTGGCTGGCTTCTTTGGCAATTTTTAATCCAGTCTCTACATCATTTCCACCGCCACCATAAGTTTGACCTTTTTCATTTTTAGGGTCATTCCAGATACGGATACGAATATAATTTATTCCATTATCATGAAGAACTTTCAATAATGAAGCTTCTTTTCCATTATTATCATAGAACTTTACTCCTGCATTTTTTAATGCAACATAGGAAGAAATATCCATTCCCTGAATCGTGGAATTTGTCATATTTGCTACTTTATTGATTGTTACTTTCTGCTGTTTTAAACCGGTATCATCTCCGTATTTATAAGGATCTCTGCTTGTATCTGGCCCAGCTTCATTCTCCTCCTTCTGGGCATAAGCAAAGATTGCAAGAGACACCTGAGCATCTCCTTCAGAATCAAACAAAGATGTCCAGCTTCCGGCATTGGCTGCATTATCATAGATTAATCCACCAGCATTCTCCTTATCAATTGTAGCAGATAACAAATTATAAATATTATCTGCCTGTGTATATACATTCACTGTATTGTCATCATTTACCCGGTCATACTTAACATTAGAAACAATAAGCTGTTTATCTGGCGCATCTTTTTCTACTTCACTGCACAGTTCCTCTATGTATGTATTGGTATTACTATCTGGATAAAGATTCACACCGACATAACTATAGTCTACTTTGGCATCATCTAACTTTTTAATGATGTATTGTATGTCAGTAGCCTTCGTTGGTGCAGAAAGACTTACGACACTCTTAATTCCAGACTGTGTCAGGAAATCAGAAATCTTACCCATCGTTTCCCATCCCTGATCTTTCTCAATTCCAAGGAAATTCCAGTTTACTTCATTTCCGATTGTTACCATGTCTGGCTTTACATTTTCCTGCTGCAGCTTTGCAATCGTTTCCTTTGTATATTCCTGTGCTTTCTGGGCTGCAGTATCTTCTGTCCATCCTTCTGGAAGCTTCTGCTCATTTGCATAGGTGATACCGTCTGAATATAACAGTACAACATTTGTTTTAAGATTTGTTTTCGACTGCTCTACAGCTTTTAATGTCTTTATGGCATTATCCAAAGAAAGATATTCATCATTCCCCGTAGGATTCACTGCAACCTTTATGGAAATTGTATTAATCCCCTGTTCTTTTACGTAAGCAAAAATATCATCTACCGGCTGGCTCATATAATTTTTATATATTTTTTCCCAGCCCAAACACTGTTGATAGTTTGTAAAATCTGCTCCTAAAATAGTATTTTGATTGATTCCTTCAATCTGCTTGTACTTTTCAAACGCACCTTTGCTTGTCTCAGGAATCTCACTATCAGAAGGGGAAGTTTCATCACTACCCTTAGCAACCTTTACCTGCTTTGCCTGCACCCCCTGTATAAAAGGATTAAAAACAACTACAGAACTTGCAAGAAATACGGAAGCAATCGATACCGTCACACATTTTTTAATATTTCGTCCAATTATGCTTCTTAAATAATTTTCTCTTTTCATACTGTTCCCCCTAGTATAAGATTTATATGATATATTTTATCATAATCTACCATATTTTCAACATATGAGAAAAAATATCAAAAGAGTTTCTGATTTTTAAATAGCTACTGTAGGCAGTCTTCTAGAAGCCATCGATGCAATCCAATCACAAATATCTCCACCGTAGCGTCTGTTCAAATCGACAACTCATAATTCTTAGGCTCGTCCAAATTCAGAAAGTACAAGCCCCTCGTTTCTTTCTAATGTCATTCCGACACTCCAGCTATTGATAAAGAGTAACAGTGGACGTCCTTTTAAATCTTTAATCTTCTTCATATCAGATGTTCCACGAAGATTTTCAAGATCAATATCTGTGTTTTCAATCCAGCGAATATATTCGTATGGAAGCTTTTCGAGACGAATTTCCACATTATATTCGTGCTGCAGGCGATAATTTAACACATCAAACTGCAGTGTTCCTACTACACCTACGATTACTTCTTCCATTCCGGTGTTAAATTCCTGGAATATCTGAATAGCACCTTCCTGTGCAATTTCATTGATTCCCTTGATGAACTGTTTACGTTTCATTGTGTTTACCTGACGTACTCTCGCGAAATGCTCTGGTGCGAAAGTAGGAATTCCTTCATAGGCAAATTTCTTTGGAGAAGTTGTGATTGTATCTCCGATAGAGAAAATTCCTGGATCAAAGATTCCGATAATGTCTCCTGCATATGCTTTATCAATCATCTTTCTCTCGCTTGCCATCATCTGCTGTGGCTGGGAAAGACGAACCTTTTTATCTCCCTGTACATGGAAAGCATCCATTCCTGCTTCGAATTCACCAGAACAGATTCTCATGAAAGCAATTCGGTCACGGTGTGCCTTATTCATATTTGCTTGAATTTTAAATACAAACGCAGAGAAGTCTTTTTCTTCAATTGGGTCAATTGTTCCCTGGTCAGAAGTTCTTGGCAGTGGTGAGGAAGTCATTTTCAAGAAGTAATTTAAGAAATTCTCCACACCGAAGTTCATAAGGGCAGAACCAAAGAATACTGGAGAAAGCTCTCCTGCATCAACTAATTCCTGATCGAATTCTGCACTAGCTCCATCTAAAAGTTCGATTTCTTCCTCTAATACTTCTCTTGCTTCGTCTGTAACATAATTGCTAATTTCTGGATCATCGAGGGCAATTTCTTTCATCGTTCCCATCTTTGTCCCCTTCATTGTATCTTCAAACAAATCGATTTTCTGAGTTTTTCTATCGTAAACACCTGCGAACTGTTTACCGGAACCGATTGGCCAGTTTACCGGACAAGTAGGGATTCCAAGTTCTTTTTCGATTTCATCTAAGAGGTCAAAAATATCTCTTGCTTCACGGTCCATTTTATTGATAAATGTAAATACTGGGATGTGGCGCATCGCACAAACTTTGAAAAGCTTTCTTGTCTGTGCCTCCACACCTTTAGAAGCATCAATTACCATAACTGCAGAATCAGCTGCCATTAATGTACGATAAGTATCTTCGGAGAAATCCTGATGTCCAGGAGTATCGAGAATGTTAATGCAGCATCCGCCATACTCAAACTGTAATACGGAAGATGTTACAGAAATACCTCTCTCTTTCTCGATATCCATCCAGTCAGACACTGCATGCTTTGCCGTTGCTTTTCCTTTAACGGAACCTGCCTGATTGATTGCTCCTCCATATAAAAGGAACTTCTCTGTTAATGTCGTCTTACCGGCATCCGGGTGCGAAATAATCGCAAAGGTACGCCTCTTTTTGATTTCATCTATTCTGCTCATATTTATTCTCCTTACATTTTTTAAACACAGACAATATTGTTACATATGATGCTTTTGTCCAAACATCATTATTTTAACTATTTTAATTCATATATTTTGATTGATTTAATTGTCGTATTTGCCGGATTTATTTTCATTCTCTTTATTCTTTCAGGCAAACAGTACCATTATCGTATAAATACGTTATTTTCGCAAGTATATCTTTTTATTTTTTACAAAAAAGTAGTATTAAGTCTACCTTTTTTCATAGAAAAATGGCAATTCCATAAGAAATACGGATAGTAAAATTTAAAATATTAAAATAAGGACAAAGAAATGCCAGTACCGACATTTGCCGGAACTGGCATTTCTTTGTCCTCTTGCTGTGACCTTAATGTCTTCTCCCATAAGATATTCTTTTTTATCAATACTTAATTTGTCTGTTTCATTCGGTGTATCTGACTCTTCCACCTTAATATTAGTGATATTTTTTTAATTTTTTATTTTTCTTATATTAAATTTTATCTATTTTTACTCTTTCATCTGTCTGTTTCATGTGTTTTATTACTATAAACACACATATCATAGCGGCAGCTACTGCAATAATACCACCAACAACTCCAATATAGGAAATAGACAAATAAGTACAAATACTTCCTCCAATCCATGTTCCACTTCCAATTCCAAGATTGTAAATGCCCGAATAAATCGCCATCGCCACGGAAGATGCCGCTACTGGTGCATATGTAATGATTTCCGATTGAAATGTTACGTTAAATGCCATAACTGCCATTCCCCAGAATGCACATAAAACAACTACTGCTATATGAGCCCTTGCTACTGGATAAAGAAGCAGCAATGCAGCTGCTACACACACCATCACAATTCTTATAAACATATATTTATTTCTGTCATAATAATGAGAAAATAAAAAGCTTCCTAAAAGACCTGCTGCCCCAAATATCGTAAGCGTTGTTGTAACCCAGTTATCAGAAAGTCCTGCTACTTTCTTTAAAAATGGTTCGATGTAGCTATATCCTGTATAATAGGAGGTTGCAAATAAAAAGGTAACAAGAAAGATTCCCATTAAAGTTTTATTCTTAAAAATTTCCGGCATCTGCTTTATAGAAAAAGATTCTCCTCCCGGCACCTTCGGGAACACAAAAATCATATATGCTGTCGTAACAAATGCGATAATTCCCACACAGAAAAATGCCATATTCCAACCCATATGAAGTCCAATAATTCGTCCTAATGGAAGTCCAAGAATCATCGCTATAGATGTTCCCGTCACAACCATACTAAGTGCCAGTGAACGAAACTTTTCCGATACAACATTGACCGCTGCCGGTGAGGCAATCGACCAAAATACAGAATGCGTGCAGGCAACACCTATACGAGATGCCATCAACATTTCGTAAGATCCTGAAAATGCAGATAGCATCTGAAAGATTCCAAACAGACCAATCGTTCCTAAAAGAAGTCTCTTAAAATCAATTTTATTCAGTAATAACATTAACGGAAGTGATAAAAGCATTACAATCCATGAATAAACTGTAATCAACACTCCCGCATGTGCTTCTGTAATGTGAAAGCTGTTTGCGATATCACTAAGTAGACCAATTGGCATAAACTCTGATGTGTTAAATATAAAGGCTGAAACTGTAATGCCAAGCAATGGCAGCCATTCTTTAAGTGACATTTTACTTTGCATAATTTTATCCTTTCTAAATAGTAATTTGGTGAACTGGTAACAGATGCCACTACGGATGGGTTAGTGGGCGGACTATTGGATTGCTCAAAAAAAATTGAAAAAAGAAGGATTTATTCTAAGGATGAATTTTGCGCCTTTGTGCTGTGGAGTGTTGACTGTAACCTTGCGAGCTCATTTTCGAGCAAGGCTGTCCTATTAGGCAACACGGAACATTTAGCACAACGAATCAAAATCACCCTTAGAATAAATCCTTCTTTAGAAGTCATCTGTGTAATCCGAACACAAACCTCTCGGCAGCCGTATCGGTTCGGCTCAACAAATTCCTATTTATTCTGCAAAGCTTTTGTTACTAAAGCAGCAATTTCATCTACCTTCCAAGCTGGCTGTGTAGATGCAGAAATCTTATTGCCTCGCTCCCAGATTCCCTGAGCAGATGCGGATTCTTTTGGTTTATATTCTTCGCTGTCATCTTTCCAAGCTGGCTGTGTGGAGCTTGATACTGTTGTTGGCTTTGGCAGTGGTTTATTATAAAACTCAAGATTCTCTGTTAATTCTTTCTTTACCAGAGCTGTAATTGCATCGAGGTTCCATACTTTCTTTGTCTCAGCAGAAAGGCCGCCTGGTGTGTCTGTTACATCCCATGCACCCTGTGTGCCTGCTGCCGGTTTGCGAGGAGCTTCATCTTCGTCTTTCTTCCAAGCTGGCTGTGTAGAGCTGGAAATTGTTGTTGGTGCAGGAATTGGCTTATTGGAAAATGCAACTTTTACATTGTTAGTCTCTAATGCCTTTGTTACAAGTGCTGCGATTTCCTGTACGTTCCACTTTTCTTTTGCTAAAGAAGATACTCCACCTGGTGTGTTAGTGCTGTCCCATGCACCCTGTGTTGCAGCAGATGCTTTAGGCGCCATATCCTTTGACCACGCTGCAGAAGTTGCTGTAGAAGCTTTTGTTGGCTTTGGACGTGCAACATTAGAAAATGCTAACTGATTCTCTTTGAGAATCTCCATTACCTGGCTGTGAATCAGCTCCTGTCTTTTGTTATCTATCATGTCTTTCTACCCCTTTCCCAATATGTATACTTTGGTTTTCTGGTTATGGTGACATCCTCCCCACCTATAGAGGTCGGTTCTCGTTCGATAGCACCATTGTGCTAAGCATAAGCGAGCTACCCCCGTGTGCCCCACGGTTGTGTTATGTTATATAGACTGCGGCTATTCAAAGCAAAAAATAAGCATCGCAAATGCGATTTCATTTTCATTTCTGAATAGTCATATTTATTTTATTATAGCACTAATTTAAAGAGGGGATATATGAAAATTACTGTCCTATTACTGAAATATATTGACTCTTTGCATAGTAAACTATCAATTCTGATTTGTGCAGCAAAGGAGACGCTCCCCAAATCTTTTTCCACTGATTTGTAGGATTTAGATAAAACAGCCACTATAAAAGTTTTTGAGCCGAATTGCACAAAGAGTATGGGATATTTTTAACGGCTCTTTTCAATAATTCTTCGCTTCTACTTTTCTATTCTTTGCAAAGCACAGACACTCTCGACATGAACTGAGTGGCTAAACTGGTCTACAACAGATATCTTCTCCAAGGTATATTTTTCTTCGCAAAGTATCTTTAAATCCCTTGCTAATGTTGCTGGATCACAACTTACATAAACAATACGTTCCGGCGACATATCAAGCATTGTATTTAAAAGTGTCACATCACAGCCTTTTCTCGGTGGATCAACAACGATGACATCTGGATGAATACCCGTTTTTTCGTACTGTGCAGGTACAACCTCCTCTGCCTTACCAACAAAAAATTCAACATTATCCATATGATTTAAGGCAGCATTTCTCTTTGCGTCATCAATGGCTTCTTTAATGATTTCTACTCCATAAACCTGCTTTGCTTTCTGTGCTAAGAAGAGAGAAATGGTTCCGATTCCGCAGTATAAATCCCACACAAGTTCCTGCCCTTTTAAGTCCGCATACTCTAATGCTTTAGAATAAAGAACCTTTGTCTGCTGTGGATTTACCTGATAGAAGGAAAGCGGCCCAATCTGATATTTAATATTACCGATATAATCCTCAATGTAATCCTGCCCCCATACTGTCTCACAGCGAAGTCCGAGAATCTTATTAGTCTTATCTGTATTCGTATTTACGATAATACTTGTCATCCCTTCAATTGTTTTTAAGTCATCTACAAGTTCATCGATATGTTTTAACTGCTTTTTCGTTCCATTCACGATAAGACATACCATAATCTCACCTGTGGTAAATCCTACGCGAGTTAAAATATGGCGCACTAAACCACTATGATTTTTTTCATCGTATGCAGAAATCTTATTCTTCCGCATATAAGCAAGAACTTTCTCAACAATCGGATGCGTTACTTCTGCCTGAATCGCACAGTTCGTATTTGCTACAATAGAATGAGTTCGACCTGCATAAAATCCGGCAACAAGATTCCCCTCTTTGTCATAACCAACAGGGAACTGTGCCTTATTGCGATAATGCCACGGTTCTTCCATTCCGTACACTGGTTCCATCTTCTGCTCGATTTTTTCTTTCTCAAAACCGCCGATACGAGTCAGGCAACCTTCCACAAGGCTCTTCTTAAAGGAAAGCTGTTTCTCATAAGAAATCTGCTGTAATTTACAGCCGCCGCACTGTCTCGCAACCGGACATGGCGGAATTACCCTGTCTTTTGACGGAGTTACAATCTGCACAAGACGGGCATATCCGTAATTCTTTTTTAACTTTGTTATGGAAACTCTCACTTCATCACCGATTACGGTGTCTTTAATAAAGAAGGGAAAGCCCTGGTACTTCCCAAGACCTTCCCCTTCCTTTGTAAAATCTTCAATCATAAGTGAAATTTCCTGATTCTTTTTCAAATTCAACTTCTGTTCTGATTTCACCTTATTATTCAATCCTTTTCTCCTAAATGACTTGTTGCTCTAATATTACTTTCAAATAATTTATTATAGCCCTTCCACTCACCGCTCTGACGGCTCTCTTCTGCAAGTGCTTCAATAAACGTTTCCATCTTTGCATCTGTATTATCAGCAAAGTTAAGGGCTAACGCCTCAATTAAGGCTGGTTTTTTCGGGGAACCATACTCTAACTCACCGTGATGTGCCAGAATACAGTGTTTTAATTCATTGGCCAATTTCTGTGGAAAACCGTTAATATTTCTAATCTTCTCATCAATCATCATCGTTCCCATCACGATATGTCCGACTAACTGTCCAACATCTGTATAATCATTCTCCGGGAAATCAGAAAGCTCATCAATCTTTCCAATGTCATGGCAGATTGCGGCAGTAATAAGTAAATCTTTATTTAAAATAGGATACTGCGTACAGTAGAAATCACACAGCTTTGTAACACTTAAAGTATGCTCTAAAAGCCCGCCCATAAATCCATGATGTACTCTCTTGGCTGCAGAGTGTGCCTTAAACTTGGCTGCAAATTCTTTATCTCCAAAGAATGCAACTAAAAGCTGTCTTAAATAAATATTCTGTACATGATTTACATAGGAAGATAATTCTTTAAACATCCCATCAATACTCTTACTAGAACATGGAATATAATCCTCCATCGCAAATTCGCCTTCTCTTGCTTTGCGAAGTCTTCTGACATTTAACTGCGGACTGCCCTGAAAACTTGTAACATTTCCCTCTACACGGATATAATCCATCTGTTCAAAGTTCTCAATTCCATTATTTAAATCCCAGATTTTCGTATCAATAACACCTGTTTTATCCTGCAAAATCATAGAATAATAAGTCTTTCCTGCTTTGGTCTTAGCAATATTTTTTACTTTACAAAGGTACACATCAGAGACATTATCTCCCTCTCTGAATTCATTAATATAACGCATATACGTTTCCTTTCTAATCCATCTCTTTAATTACTTCACATATTATAGCTTAAAATTGGGAGACTGACAACTAACAAAATGTTCTGTTTTTCAGAATTTTCCGCATTTTTAAAGGCTTTACACCCCATCTTGATTGACAAATGAGATATTTCATGTCACAATTACTTTTGCATTAAAATTTTACATATTTTTTGAAAGACTTACCATTCTATGTTCTTAACAGAAGAATACTTTAAGTTCAAAAGCAGGTATGATTTTTTTGCATAAATTAATTAAGGAAAGGAATAGTCCGGCACAGTATCGGACTGTAGACAAGCATTATGATCAGAAAACACATTATTGCACACGGCCGCGTACAAGGCGTTGGCTTTCGATTTACAGTAACTGCTGTTGCCCAGACATACAATATAACAGGCTGGGTCCGCAATCTCTATGACGGTACGGTAGAGATGGAGGCACAAGGATTAGAACACCGCATGGATCTTTTCCTGCAGGAGTTATCTTCCGGTCGTCCTGGCAGAAATGGTTTTATCCGCATTGATAAGCTGGATATTACGGACATTCCTCCTGTAAATGTTGCAGATGAAAAAGGCTTTCGCGCAGTGTACTAATATACCAACATTTATATACTGTAACCTTGCGTTGATGACAGTTTAATCCCACTACACAGTCGTATTTTTATCAGATTATATTATCAGCAATATAACATTACCTAACATCATTTGCATTTTATTACTATGTTATATTATCGCGATATAACATTGCCTAATACCATTTGCATTTCATTACAAAATATATGAAAACCTTACTGCACTTTCTAAATCTTTTACATCTGATTTTATAAAATGATTGTAACTATTTAAAATCAAAATTTGTAAGACTACATTTTCGATGTTCTTTTTATTTACGTAATTACTTTATTATTCATTATCTAAAACAATCATCGAATAATATAGATTTATTAAAATTTGGAGAGCACAGCTTAAAATTTTTGAGAGGATTTTATTTATGAATACAAAGGCACTAATCACATTAGAATATGATAAAATCATTAAAAAGCTGGAGACTTTTGCTTCTTCGACCATGGGAAAAGCACTGTGTAAAGACCTACTTCCCTCCTCTGATTACGAAGAAATCTTGTCTGCACAGACAGAAACAAAAGATGCACTGACCCGGCTTTATAAGACGGGTTATCTTTCTTTTCAGGGACTTTCTGATATTCGCCCACATTTAAGACTATTAGAAATTGACTCCACATTAAATACAAAAGAGCTTCTCGATATTGCCCGCCTTCTTTCTATTACGGCACAGGCAGTCGAATACGGTGATACCGAAGATGACGTAATGGCATACGACTCCTTAAACAGCTATTTCGGAGAACTTGACCCATTAGAATTCCTTTACCAGCGAATTACACAGTGTATTTTATCCGAAGATGAAATCAGTGACGATGCTTCTTCCGCATTAAAGGATATTCGCCGTGAAATTAAGCAAACCAATATCTCCATCCATAACAAGCTGACTTCTGTTATTAATTCACAAAATAATAAAACAATGCTTCAGGATGCATTAATTACGGTTCGTAACGGTCGTTACTGTGTTCCTGTAAAGACAGAATACCGCAACGCCTTTCCTGGTATGATTCACGACCAGTCTTCTTCCGGTTCTACACTTTTCATTGAGCCGATGGCTGTTGTCCAGTTAAATAACCATTTGAAAGAATTAGATATTAAAGAAAAAATGGAAATCGAAAAGATTCTTCAGTCTTTAAGTGCACAGGCCGTTTCCTGCAGCCGTGAATTAGAGGAGAATCAGAAGATTCTCACAAAACTTGATTTCATTTTCGCAAAGGCAAAATATGCCAAAGAATACCAGGGAACAGAACCTATTTTCAATACAGATGGAATTGTAGACATCAAGCAGGGCCGTCATCCATTACTTGACCCGAAAAAAGTAGTTCCAATCCATATTTACATTGGAGAAGACTTTAATATGCTTCTGCTCACCGGACCAAATACTGGTGGTAAAACCGTTTCCTTAAAAACCGTCGGTCTCTTCCAGCTTATGGGACAGGCAGGACTGCATATCCCTGCATTTCAGGGTTCCCGCCTTGCAGTATTTTCTGATATTTTTGCCGATATTGGGGATGAGCAGAGTATCGAAATGAACTTATCCACATTTTCATCTCACATGACAAACCTTGTCCACATTTTAAACGAAGCTGACCCCAATTCCCTCGTTTTACTTGATGAGTTATGTGGAGGAACCGACCCAACAGAAGGTGCGGCACTTGCCATTGCCATCTTAGATGACCTGCATACAGGAAAGATTCGCACTGTTGCAACAACCCATTATGCTGAACTGAAAATGTACGCAATGGACACCCCTGGCGTAGAAAATGCCTGCTGTGAATTCGACCTTGAAACTCTTTCCCCGACTTACCGACTCTTAATCGGTATCCCTGGAAAAAGTAATGCGTTCTCCATCAGTGAACGTCTTGGCCTGCCAGACTACATTATCGAACAGGCACGTTCTCAGATTGATGCTACTGCCATCGACTTTGAAAACATGCTCTCTGAATTAGAGAAAAACAAAGCTGAAATCGAAAAAGAACAGTCTGAACTTTATAAGACAAAGCAAGAAATCGAGAACTTAAAAAACAGTCTGAAAGAAAAACAGGATAACATTAAAGAAAAACGAGACAAGATGCTCCGTGACGCTCGTGAAGAGGCACGAAATATTCTTGAAGAAGCGAAAGAAGTTGCCGATGAATCCATCCGCAAATATCACGCATGGAGACAGCATCCAAAACAGAATAATATGAAGAAAATGGAAGCACAGAGAAGTGACCTCCGAGGCCGCATGAATAAACTTGACAAAAAACTTGCTTACAAAGCCAAGAAGTCCTCTAATATCTCTGACCCTTCCGATTTCAAAGTTGGTGATTCCGTATTTGTAACAACACTTTCCTTAAATGGAACTGTAAAAGAATCTGCCAACAAGGATGGAGACCTTGTAATCCAGATGGGCTTCTTAAGTTCTGTAGTAAACTACAAAAACTTAGAACTTCTCGCCCCGGAAAAGGCACCGAAACCACAGCACCAGCCAAAAGACCGCTACAGTATCAATAAGGCTGCAACGATCAATCCGGAAATCAACCTACTCGGAAATACTGTGGATGAGGCAATCGCCCGCCTTGAAAAATACCTCGATGATGCTATGATCGCCGGTCTTACCTCTGTCCGTGTTGTTCATGGAAAAGGTACGGGCGCTTTACGAAAAGGAATACACGAGTATCTCCGTAAACTCAAATTCGTCAAATCCTATAAACTCGCAGAATTCGGCGAAGGAGACGCTGGGGTAACTATCGTAACTTTTAAGTAAATACTAATTTGCTGGGGACACAGACGCCGCTTTGGTAAAAGATATTGAACTGAATTGTATAGGGTCTTCTAAAGAAAAAAGAATGGTTATAAGTTTGATTTTGTTCCGTTGCGCTAAACGCTTCATTTTGCCTCAAAAAACGAAAACTTCGGAAAAACGAATCCGAAGTTTTCAGAGTCAAAATTCCACAGCGCAAAGTCACAAAATGCAATACCTATAACCATTCTTTTTTCTTTACCATAGTTTCCTTACAATTCAGCATAAAATTTTGTTTCAGCGGCTGTCTGTTTTTAATAACAAATAGCAAATTAGTGATTTATGTTGGAAAGAGAAAGGGATTCTCCAGAAGATTATGAGAGTTAACCAGAGAAAAAATTCTCCATGAGGTAGGAGTAGGTAAATATAATTTTTATACAATCGAGTAAGAAAGTATCTTCTTCTAGAGATATTCATTCTAATGAAAACCATAGCCTTCTGGGCAATCCCCATTCTCATCAACTGTGGATTTAGATAGTCCGAAAAAAGAAACAATACTATATTCCAGATGCGGCTTCGGAGCGTGTTTAAGATGTGAACGAGCATTTTAAACACAACGACTACAGAGCAGATGGGATATGGTATTATTTCTTTTTTCGTCTATACGAAATCTACAAATTAGTATTTTTTATTAAGTCTTTGTACCAATAAAAGGATTTTTTCGGAATTCTTTTGAGTGTTCCATTTCCTTCATCGTCTTTATCGACATAAACAAGTCCATATCTTTTCGACATTTCCCCTGTTGTTGCGCTTACCAAATCCACACATCCCCAGGTGGTATATCCGATTACGTCAACACCATCTTCCTCGATAGCCTGTTTCATTGCCTCGATATGAGAACTTAAATAATCAATACGATAATCGTCATTAATTTTTCCATTTTCTTCAAGGATATCTTTGGCACCGAGTCCATTTTCTACGATGAAAAGTGGTTTCTGGTAACGATCGTAGAGGTCATTTAAAGTGATGCGAAGCCCCATTGGGTCAATCGGCCAACCCCATTCGCTACAGGTGAGATATGGATTTTTAGCGGAGGCAAATACATTCCCACCGGAGGCTTCTCCTTTTCCATCGGCTCTCACACAACGGCTGTTATAGTAAGATAATGAAATGAAGTCCACGATGTTTTCTTTTAAAATCTGTGCGTCCTGTTCTTCCATTTCCAGAGCGATTCCCTGTTGCTCTAAAAATTTCACTGCATAAGATGGATATTCGCCTCTTGCCTGTACATCAATAAAGAAATAATTTTCTCTGTCTTTTTTGCGGCTCTCCCACACGTCCGCTGGATTGCAACTATATGGATACACGCTTCCTGCTGCTAACATACAGCCAAGCTGGAAATCTGGATTGATTTCATGCCCGATTTTTACTGCTAAGGCAGAGGCAACCAGTTCATTATGGGCTGCCTGATATTTTACCTGTAATGGATTTTCCCCTTCTTTGAAACAGATGCCAGCACCCATAAAAGATAAATGCATTAACATATTTATTTCATTGAATGTAATCCAATATTTGACTTTATCTTTGAATCGACGAAATACGGTTTCACAATAATGCGTGTAACAGTCGATTACTTTACGACTTCTCCAGGAACCATATTTGTCTACTAATGCTAATGGAATATCAAAATGACACAGCGTTACAACAGGTTCAATATTATACTTTAAAAGTTCATCAATATACCGTTCATAAAATTTTAATCCTTCTTTGTTTGGTTCTTTTTCCTCTCCTGTCGGAAAAATTCTTGACCAGGAAAATGAAAAACGATAGCATTTGAAGCCCATTTCTGCAAAAAGGGCAATATCTTCTTTATAATGTCCGTAAGCATCTACGGATTCTCTGCCTGGAAACATAGAATCTTCTGGTAATTCATGATAGTCTAAGCTTCCTTCCATTACTGCCATACGATTTTCTCCATGTGGCAGTACATCCACGATTCCGAGCCCCCGACCGTCTTTTGACCAGCCACCTTCAGACTGGTTTGCCGCAGTTGCTCCTCCCCATAAAAAGTCTTTACGCATAATTTTTCCTCTTTTTCTCCTTGCTTTTTCTTCCAAAATCAGACTTGAATATAGCTTATTTTGCCCTCTATATCCAAGTCTGGTGTTTGATTATTCTAAATTTTAATTTCTGTTATTTTTTATATAGCAAATTCATTTTATTCGATATTATAAATATAACCTACTCAACAATCATCAGTACCTATATTATCAATATCGCCAGAAACCTTAAATATCATAAATCTAATCTACTAAAAATCTCTCTTAATAATTTGTACCTTCTATATCAATATTCTTTGTATTCATTTTAATGAATTTATTACACCAGCCAGAATTTTTTCATTTTGATAATAATGGATTTAACATGTTTTCAGGAAAACATCTCCCGCTTGTACATGATTTTCTTCTGTTACTGTAATTTCACCAAACTGGTCAAAGTTTGAAATAAGTACTGGTGTTACTGTGGAATATCCTTCTGCTTTGATAAGTTCTTTATCAAATTCAAGAAGTTTCTGTCCCTTTTTCACCTTATCTCCTGCTTTTGCAAGTGGTATGAAACCTTTTCCATCAAGCTGTACAGTATCCATTCCAACGTGAATAAGTAATTCTAAACCGCCCGTTGTCTTGATACCGATTGCGTGTCCTGTTGGGAAAAATGCAGAGATTTCTCCATCGACTGGTGCATAAACAATGCCTTCTTCAGGAATGATTGCTGCACCTTTTCCAAGAATACCAGAAGAAAATGCTTCATCTTCCACTTCGGATAATGGGATAACATTTCCTTTTAATGGACTGTATACAATGTTTTCTTTTTTTATTGCTGTGTTATTCCCTGTATTGGAATCTGCTGTGATTACATTTTCTGCATTCTCTGTTACTTCATCCATTACACCTGGTTTATCTTTATAGAAAATCATTGTCAGCACAAATCCAACTACCATAGAGATAGCGATTCCAGCAAAGGCAACGATGATATTTCCCATTGTTCCGTCTGGATTCATCATGTTTGGAAGTTCGAAAATACCCATTCCTCCAAGGATGAATTTACGGAAGTTGAAATGTCCATAAAAGGCTCCACCGATTCCTCCGGCGATACAACTTATAATAAATGGTTTCTTTAATGGAAGCAACATACCGTAGATTGCCGGTTCTGTTACACCAAAAATTCCGGAAATAAAGTTCGGGATTGCCATTTCTTTGAGTTTCTTGTCTTTCGTTTTAAAGAACATAGCCAGTACAACGGCGGAAGTAGCGAATGTACATGCGAAAAATGGCATCATTACGTTGTCGTAACCTAATGTCATTACGTTGTTGATATAAACCGGAATGAATCCCCAGTGCATACCAAAGATTACAAGAATCTGCCATGTCAGACCTACGATTCCGCCTGCAAGCAATGGACTTACACTTCTTACTGCTAATGTAAATTCAGAAATTAATGTAGAACCAAAGGTAGCAACTGGTCCAAGCAGTAATACAGATACTGGCAGAGTAACTAATAATGTGAGCATCGGAACAAAGAAAAATTTCACTAAGTCCGGAATAAACTTGTTGAAAAGTTTCTCACATTTTGAAGCGAACCATACCGCAAGAATAACTGGGATTACGGTTCCTGTATAATCTACGGAAATTACTGGAATTCCGAAGAAATCAATATATACTGGGGAAGCAAACATTGTTCCCTTAAATAAGGTGTACGCAGCATCTCCTGCAGCAGACAGTGTACTGGACTGAATTGCCGGATAACACATTGCAGCACCGATTGCCAGACCAAGCATTGGTTTTAACTTAAATTTCTTTGCTGCTGTATAACCTAAGAACAGTGGCAAAAAGTTAAAAAGTGCATCTCCCGCTGCATTGATAATCATGTATCCACCACAAGCTGAGGAATATAAACCTAAAGTAACAAATAATGTATTCAAGCCTTTAATCATACCGCAAGCAGCCATGATTCCAAGAATTGGCTGGAAAATGCCTGATACAACATCAATTGCTCTGTCAAGTAACTTTCCAGACTTCTTATTTTCCTCCGCTGGCATTTCCTCTTTTAAATCAAGCAACGCCATCACATCTTCAAAAACTTCCGGCACATGATTTCCGATGACAACCTGATACTGTCCACCGCTTTTCATAACGGTAACAACCCCATCCATATTTTTCAATATGTCATCATTTGCCTTTCCCTCATCCTTTAATGTAAAACGCAGACGCGTGATACAGTGAACAAGTCCTGCAACATTTTCTTTTCCACCGACATTTTTTACAATATCTTTTGCCAGTGCTTCATACTTACCCATACGTTTCTTCTCCTCTCAAAAATTTTATTTCAGTACGCTGTAATGTCCTTTCTCTCGTGACAATCCGAACTATACCATGCCGCCATTGTCAAAACAACCGTTTCAAAGCCAATAGATTCAGCGTTTCAAAATAACAAAAAAAGAACCGTTATTTTTGTAACAACGGTTCAAAACGCCCCATTTTGGATAGAAAAGAACAATTTATTCCTATTCTCTGATTTTTTCATACGCGCCATCCCAGAGCAGATCAACATGATTCATCATATCAATAGAAGACTTTGTATGTTCATCATATCGCTCCGCAAGAAGCAATGAAAAGAAAATATCTATCACATAATTCACCCCTGAAAATGAAGAAACAACATCCAGACTGAGCAACGAATCCCTATTTGGAATCTCCACAATCTCATGACAACATTTCTTCATTTCCTCATTATGAGGACCGACAATTCCAACGACATAATTGTTCGTTGCCTCTCGCAAATACTGTGCTCTCCGAATAATCGAGCGGTTCGCACCTGTAAAACTAATTAAAAATGCTACCGTCTTTTTATGCTTCCTTGCTGCCAGATAATGGGCATTGATACTCTCATACGCAGACGATTCTACACCAAGCGTTCCAAACTTAAATGCTGCTGCCTGCGCTAATACATAGCTGATTCCCTCTCCATAAATATCAATACACTCCGCTACCCGCACATAATTCATGATACGGGTCATGCTGTTTTTGTTCAGCGTAAGACGAGTATTTGTCACTGCCTTATCATAAAGAACTGGCAGTGTTTTAATGATATCCTCATAAGTACTTTCTCCAGTAATTGGTTCATTTTCAAGAAGCTTATCAATACGGTTTTTCTGACTGATTTCCGTTACCAGTTTAATCCGAAATTCCTGATACCCACTAAGACCAAGCTTTTGACCAAGCCTCACCACTGTCGCCTTACTCGTAAATGCCCCTTTTGCGACCTCACCGGCAGACATTTGTGGAATGCAATCCAGATTCTCTAAAATAAAACGTGCCACATCTTTTTCGTGATTTGTAAACCCCTTTTCGCTTTTAAGCTGTTCCAGTAACATAATTTTCTCCTAAGCTTTCTATAACAGACGAAATTTTTGATAAAAAGAGTTGTTTTATAGAAAACACATGATAATTTTCACTACATATATATCTCTATATCTTCGCACTTATATTACCATATTTTCTAAGAAAAAGCAGGTTTAATCTGCAGGTTTTCTTTGTGTATCCTGTTTTTTCTTAAATTCATAATATATCAACTATTCGTGACATCCTCCCCCACCTGTAGAGGTGTGGGCTTCCCATCCTCGGCAAATTTGGTTCTCGTTCGATAGCACTACCGTGCTAAGCATAAGCGAGCTATCCCCGTGTGTCCCACGGTTTGTATTAGGTTATTATGTTGCGGTCATGCATTTACCAGTCTCATTCCTTCATTTCTGATATTTATAGCCGCATTTACATCTCTGTCGTAATGGGTTCCACACTGCGGACAATCCCCTCTTTTTCCCTCAGACTAAAATACTAATTCCTTATTAAGAACAGCCAGCCGCTAAAACAAAATTTTATGCTGAATTGTAAGGAAACTATGGTAAAGAAAAAAGAATGGTTATAAGTATTGCATTTTGTGACTTTGCGCTATGGAATTCTGACCATAGGAACTTGGGACTCGTTTTTCCCAAGTTCCTGTTTTTCTGGG
>NZ_CAKRCF010000007.1 GCF_934307085.1 uncultured Anaerobutyricum sp. | reverse complement strand
ATACAAAGAAACGCCAGAACCGGCATTTGCCGGAACTGGCGTTTCTTTATCTACGGACTTATTTTACAGCCCCTTTTGTCTAATAGACTAAAGTACTAAAAAAATAATGACCAATCGTCATTTTTTTGAGTAGATTTTTAAGTGGATTTTTGATATACTCTTAACATTGGAATGATTACAGCAGGAGGTTTATAGATGAAGAAGGCATTTCAGATTTTCAGGCGAGACATAAAGCGGCTTTTTCATAATACAGCAGCGATGTTAATTATAATAGGAGTATGTATACTCCCATCTTTTTATGCATGGTTCAATATCGCAGCAAATATGGATCCATATGTAAATACGGCTGATATTAAGATTGCCGTTGCAAATGAGGATACTGGTGCAGATAATGAAAAGATGTCTCTTAATGCGGGCAACACCATCATAAGTAATTTGAAGGAAAATGATCAGCTTGGATGGACATTTGTGAATCGTTCATCAGCAATAGAGGGCGTTAAATCTGGCAAATATTATGCAGCAATTATAATTCCTAAAAATTTCAGCAGTTCTTTGCTTAGTGTTTTATCAGGTAAAATAGAATCCCCACAATTAGAATATTATATTAATGAAAAGAAAAATGCGATTGCTCCCAAATTTGCGGATACAGGAGCATCAACAGTACAACAGGAAATCAATGACACTTTTGCCTCTGTTGCAGCTCAGACAATTTCAGAAATTATACAGGGATCTGCAAAAGATTTAACAGGTGATGTAAATCAATTAAATATAAAAATAAATAATAATTTTGCAGATGTAAAGAAAAATATCGCGCAGTATCAAAAAATATTAAAGAATTTCCAATCAACAACCAATGAATCTACTGATTTAATAAATGATACAATAAGTACATTAAATGAAGTAAAAAGTGTTGTAGCGTCTGGAAATTCAGCTTTGTCTGACACATCTTCCCTTCTAAAAAAGAGTAGGGCATATACTGGAGATTTTTCAAGTACTTTTAGTGAAAATATATCTGATGGAGAGACTGTCTTTGGAGATATTTATCAGTCTGTTTCAGAAAAATTAGGTGATTTTGAATCAAATGCGAGCAAGGCAAATACCACAATAAAAAACAGTATAGATTCCATCGAAGAGTTAAGCGAGAAAAATGCACAAATTTTAAATAAGTTATCAGAATTAAATGCAACTTTAGATAATGATGATACTCTTTCTACAACAGTGAACGAGGAAATTTCTAAATTAGAAAAACAAAATACATCCTTACAGGAACTGCTTATTTCGTTAAAAACTGGAAGTACTGGTTTAGAAAATGCGCTAAAGACTGCCAAAACAACAACGAAAGAACTAAAGAGTCTTTCTTCTAAAAACAAAAGGTCTTTACAGAAATATAAAAATAATCTGAATCAGACACTCTTACCGGGAATTAATAATTCTCTGGACAGTTTATCTGCTTTAAGTGGAACACTTTCTGCAACATTAACAAATATTTCACCAACAGTTGATCAGATAAAGCTTATTTTAAAACAGCTTAGTAATAGCCTTACAAGTACTTCTTCGGCACTTTCTGATACAAATGGAGTATTAGTTACGTTGGATGAAGAACTTGAAAATATTAGTTCAGATTTAAAAGCGTTACAAAGTTCTGATGCCTATGAGAAAATTCTTTCCCTAAGAGGACTTGATGCAGATTCTATTTCGGACTTTATGTCATCACCAGTTGAAATACAATCTGAAACAATATATCCTGTAAAGAATTATGGCTCAGGAATGACTCCATTTTATACCAATCTTGCACTGTGGGTTGGCGGCTTGATTCTGGTTTCTATTTTTAAGCAAGAAGTGGATAAAGATGAGGAAATAAAGCATTTTAGTCCATCTAGTGCTTATATTGGACGGTGGATGTTATATGCAGCAGTAGGATTGATACAGGGATTCATTGTATGTATTGGTGATGTTTTACTGTTAGGAGTACAGTGTGTTCATCCTGTTTTATTTACTTTGGCAGGAATGCTTTGTTCCCTTATTTATGTCAGTCTTATTTATGCATTGGCAATTACATTAAAACATATTGGTAAAGCCCTTTGTGTCCTTCTTATTATTTTGCAGATTCCAGGTTCTTCGGGAACTTTTCCGATAGAAATGACACCGGGCTTTTTCCAGGCCCTGCATCCATTGTTACCATTTACGTATGGGATTAATGCGATGAGAGAATGCGTTGCAGGAATGTATGGAAATTATTATATAAAGAATCTTCTTATCTTGTTAATATTTATTCCAATAGCATTTTTTATTGGATTGCTACTTCGTCCAGCCCTTATGAATTTAAATCATTTATTTGATAAAAAGCTTGCAGAGACAGATTTAATGTTATGCGAAACAGAAACGAGTGTAAATGAAAAGGGAAATATTTCGCTTATGTTAAAAGTCCTTATGCGAGATGAGGAATTAAAAGAAGAATTTATTAATAGAGCAGTAAAATTTGAAAAAAGATATCCTATAATGATTCGAAGTGGATTTTTTTGTATGTTAATTATCCCTCTTATTTTTCTTATTTTAATGTTTAGCTTAAATTCCAAATTAGTATTCTTAATCTTATGGATTGTTTCTTTAGTGATACTCTGCTTGTGTTTAATTTGTCTGGAGTATTTCCACGATAAGATGGAGAAACAGCTTACAATGTCTGGAATGTCTTCGGAGGAACTGATTAAAGAAGTGAGGAAAAAGAAGAATGAAACAAAAGAATTAGAAAAGCACGAAAAGGTAAGTAATGGTGAAGAAAAAGAGCTAGAAAAGGAGGGACGGGAATAATGAAAAATATATGGGCAATTTTCAAAGGTGATGTAAATCGTATTCGTCACAATACGATTGCGATGATTGTTATTATCGGCGTTACGGTTGTTCCCTGTCTCTATGCATGGTTTAATATAGCAGCAAGCTGGAATCCATATGAGAATACAAGTGGATTAAAGGTCGCAGTTGCCACAGTAGATGAAGGATATGAAGGAAGTCTAATTTCTGTAAACTTGAATCTTGGAGATCAGATTATAAGTACACTTCATGAGAATACACAGTTAAACTGGGTATTTACAAGTAAAAAGAAAGCAATAAAGGGAGTGAAATCTGGCAAATATTATGCAGCAATTGTAATTCCGGAAGATTTTAGTAAAAATATGATGAGTGTTTTTTCAGAAAATGTAAAAAAGCCTCAGATCAAATATTATTCTAATGCAAAAGAAAATGCCATTGCTCCTAAAGTCACAGATAAGGGGGCAACAGCTCTTCAGACACAAATAAATGAGGTTTTTATCAAAACCATATCAGATGTTGCATTAACTGCATTTGAGACAGTATCAAATACGGCTGATAAAACAGGAACAGAGAATATAGTTTCTAATCTGATTACAAATTTAAAACGAATCACTTCAGATTTATCTGCATCTGCAAGTATTCTTCAAACCTTTTCAAGTATGATAGAGTCTGCACAAAAATTATTAGATACAACATCACAATATTTAGAACAGTCTAAAACGCAGACAAAACAAAATGTAACATCTATAAATAAAACAAAAACATCTCTTGCCGGGGTGAATAAAACAATATCCGGGGCAACCAATGGAATTAATGTTGCTCTGTCATCAATAAGTTCTTTTTATGAGGAAGCTTCAGATGTTTTAGATTCTGCTTTTGAATCGCAATCAGAAGACGCAGATCAGGTAGCGGATACAATGGAGACATTATCTGGAAAAGTTGAAAATATTACAGATGCTTACAGTTCTCTTGAAAGCAGTATTTCTGCGATTGGAATAGACCATCCGGAATTTTCATCTTCTACAGCAGAGGTAGTAGCAAAATTAAATGAGTCCATTGCAATTCAAAAGCAGTTAAGTGAAAGTTTATTGACAAATGCAGATGGATTGCGAAACGCATCTGAAGATATTAAAAGTTCAAAAGAGGATATAGATTCTTTATTAAAAGACAGTAAAAAGAGTATTCATAATGTACAGTCTGCCTATGAGGATGATTTAAAAGACAGTTTAGATAATTTATCTTCTTCCTTAAATGACACTGGAACAGATATTAATGGACTGTTAAAAAAATTAGATACGGGGACAGATAAGATTAGCAAGACTGCAGATACCGCTGCAGATGATTTATCTGATATTAAAACAGCGTTGGATACATCTACCACTTTGTTAAATCGCTCTGTAAAGCAAATGAAAAAAGTTACAAAAAAGCTTACAAATCTTCAGAAAAATGGAGATTTGTCTGAGCTTAAATCGATGCTTACAGATAATACAGAAGATATTTCTACATTTTTAGCTGCACCGGTTTCATTAAATACAATAAAGCTTTATCCAATAGAAAATTATGGTTCTTCTATGGCACCATTTTATTCTACACTTTCTATCTGGGTAGGTGGAATTGTACTTGTTGCCATGTTAAAAGTCAGTGTTTCCGAAGCTTGCGTCGAAGGTCTGAAAAAGGTAAAGAATTATCAGATGTATCTTGGCCGTTATATTATTTTTATGATTGTAGGATTATTACAGAGTACGCTTATTTGTCTTGGTGATCTCTTTTATTTGGGAATTCAATGTAAACATCCATTTTTATTTATGTTAGCAGGATGGTTTAGCAGTATTGTATATGTAAATATTATATATACACTAACAGTTTCATTTGGAGATATCGGAAAGGCTGCGTCTGTAATTCTTCTTGTTATACAGGTTGCGGGTTCAGGCGGTACCTTCCCGATAGAAGTGGCACCCGCATTTTTCAAGGCAGTCTATCCACTACTTCCATTTGTTCATAGTATGCGGGCATTTAGAGAAACCATTGGAGGAATGTATGGTATGACCTATTGGATATCTCTTGGGAAAATGAGTATTTTCCTTATATTATCCCTGATACTTGGACTGGTACTTCGAAAACCAATCATTAAATTAAATGATGCTTTTATGGAAAAATTAGAAGATACCCATTTGATTTAGTTAAATAGTATTTACCGCAGGCAAAACAAACGCTCCGCAAGAGAGAGATAGTTCTCTGTTTATCTCTAATCCCTTTTGCTGTGGTTATTGAATAGAATTAAATTATGGTATATACTAAGTATTGAAAAATTATCTCATTAAGAAAGGGGTATACTATTTATGAGTTACTTAGGAGAAGATATTAAAAAATTAGGTTTTGGTTTGATGCGTCTTCCACAAAAAGAAGAGAGGATTGATATTCAGCAGACCAAACAGATGGTAGATGCATTTCTTTCTGCAGGATTTACTTATTTTGATACTGCATGGGCTTATGAGGGAAGTGAAGATGCCATCAGGCAGGCGTTGGTAGAACGTTACCCAAGGGAAAGTTTCTATCTTGCCACAAAGAATGCTGCATGGATTAATTGTAAGACGAGAGAAGATGCCATTGCACAGTTTGATACTTCTTTAAAACAGACAGGAGCTGGTTATTTTGACTTCTATCTGTTACATAATCTTGGAGAGGCGAGAACGAAGTATTTTGATGATTTTGGTTTATGGGATTGGATCCAGGAGAAAAAAGAGGCAGGATTGATTAAACATGTTGGATTTTCTTTCCATTCCACACCAGAAGAACTGGATGAGATTTTAAATAAACATCCGGAAATGGAATTTGTTCAGCTTCAGATTAATTATGCAGACTGGGAGAATCCAGCTATTCAGTCAAGAGGTTGTTATGAAGTGGCAAGAAAACATGGAAAGCCAGTTATTATTATGGAACCAGTAAAAGGTGGTATGCTTGCTACTCCACCGGAGAATGTAAAGAAAGTTTTAAAGGGCGCAGAACCAGATTCCTCATATGCATCATGGGCAGTTCGTTTTGCTGCAAATTTAGAAGGTGTAATCACCGTATTATCTGGTATGAGTAATATCGAGCAGATGGAAGATAATCTTTCCTATATGAAAGAATTTAATGGATTAGATGAAAAAGAAAAAGCAATATTAAAGTTAGCACAGGAGGAACTGAGTAAAGTTCCCCTGATTCCATGTACAACATGTAATTATTGTGCGAAAGTATGTCCGATGAATATTGGTATATCGGGTTCTTTCACAGCAATGAATTATCTGACTCTTTATGGAAATGAGGGAGCAGCCAAACATCAGGAAAACTGGCTGGTAGGAAAGCATGAAAAGAAACGTGCCAATGAATGTATTAAGTGTGGTAAATGCGAACAGGCATGTCCACAACATATCGCAATTCGTGAGGAACTTGAAAAGGTTTCAGCGGCATTAATTGATTAAATTAATTGATTTGATATTATTAAGGCAGGCAACAAACTCCGCTAAACGGAGTTTGTTGCCTGCCTTAATAAATTCTATTTACTAATGAATGGCTTCGGAAACAATATCCCCTACGCCATTTAAGATGAGCCTTGGGCGATATGGGAATTCTTTTACCGTTTCTCTTGTAGATACTCCAGAAAGAACAAGGGCAGTGTCAAGTCCAGTCTCAATACCGGCGATAATGTCCGTATCCATACGGTCTCCAATCATAACTGCCTCGGAAGAATGTACACCCAAAATCTGTAAACCAGTACGCATCATTAATGGATTGGGCTTTCCGACATAGTAAGCTTTCTTTCCTGTAGTTGCCTCAATTGGTGCGACAAAAGCACGGCAGGCAGGAGCAATACCACCCTCGATTGGACCTGTAATATCCGTGTTCGTTGCAATTAATCGCGCACCTTTATTCACAAGATTCATTGCTGTGATAATATGCTCATAACCATAAGTCACCGTTTCACCGACAACGACATAATCTGGATCAACATCATTAATTGTGATACCTGCATCGTATAAAGCATTATATAATCCATGATCTCCAATAACATAAGCGCTGCATCCTGGTGCCTGATTTTGTAAAAATTTAGCAGTTGCTAATGCGCTTGTATAAAAATGTTCCTCTCCAATCTCTAATCCCATCCGATATAATTTATTTTGTAATTCTTTTGGAGAGCGGCTGCTTGCGTTCGTAAGAAAAAGAAACGGTTTTTCTTCTTTTTGCAGCCATTCTACGAATTCTTTTACCCCTGGCAAAAGACGGTTTCCATGATAAATAACACCGTCCATATCACAAATAAAGCCTTTTTTTGCTCTTAAACTTTCCATATATATCTCCTTTTGTAAATTATTTCATTTTATAAATGATCTTGTTACATCTTAGAAAGAGGTCTCACTTCCGCTGAAAAAAGTAAGTGGATTTTTCTTATAAAAAGTAGGAATTACCACTTTAGAGATGTAATTATTGTATGCATACAAATCTGCTAATATATTGTTAAAATAGGATTCCCTGATTTATATTTTACATACAAGCTTATTGTAACGATTCTTTTTTATATTGTAAAGTGAAAATAGTGTATTTTATTAAATTTTCAAACATTTTACGAATAATATACATGTTTTACATACAATATTCTTTTTAATAGCATATAAAACGCAATAAATTTCATTTAAAAATATATAAAGAAAAAAATTTCAAAAATATATTGATATTGCAACAAATGGATGATATTATGGCAACAAATTTCGTACATCTTTGTCTTGCAGAAGAAAAGAAAGAATACAAAGGAATCTGGGGACTAGTAACTTGTGAAGCAAGCCAGACGCCACAAATTACTATTTAGCAATCACTCATTGTTTTTCCTTCACCAGTTAACTCTTCGAAGTCTTTTACAAAGTCATCAATAGCAGCAGTGATTGCCTGATTTTTTACAAGTCCCTCGATGATATCTGGAGCGATTGTGGAAGCTCCAATTCCGTATTCGCATAATTCAAGTACCTGTTGAGAGTTTTTGAAACTTGCGGCAAGGACTTCTGTTTTTAAGTTATTATTTTCGAAAATATCATGAATCTGTTTCGCTACCTGAATACCATTGAATCCCATATTGTCGATACGGTTTACATATGGAGCAGCGTAAGATGCACCGCATTTTGCAGCAAGATACGCCTGCATTGGAGTGTAGATAGCAGTAGCGGTGATGTTGATATTTTCTTTAGCAAGTGCTTTCATTGCTTTGAAGCCTTCTGGGATAGATGGAACTTTTACATAGGTATTTGCTCCTAATTCCTTTACGATGCGGTGGGCATCTTCAATCATACCATCTGCATCTTTTGCAACAACCTGTACGTGGAGTTCGGCTTCCTCACCGATAAAGCTGCGGATTTCTTTTAATACCTCAAAAGGCTGTCTGCCGCTTTTAGCGAGGATAGATGGATTTGTTGTCACACCATCTACAGGATAGTATTCATAGATTTTTTTGATAAGATCAATGTGTGCGTCGTCAATGATTAATTTCATGCTAATATTCCTTTCTTGAGTATGTATTTTTATTATATATTAGTATTTAAAACATATCTATTAGTTTGAATAGATAGCTCCATAAACAATATTTTTTATAACCGCTTCAAAATATTTATATAATTTATTACAGCAAACAAAATACTTTGTAAAGATTATAAAGATTGTTCTGTTCTTCCAATAATATCGTCCTGTGTCTTTTTAGACAATACGTTAAAGAATGCACTGTATCCAGCAACACGTACAATGAGGTCTTTATGTTTTTCTGGGTGTTTTTGTGCGTTAATTAAAGTTTCTTTGGAAACGATATTGTACTGTACATGATAACCGTGTAAGCGATTGAAGAATGTACGGATTAACATCTCTAATTTCTGCTTGTTTTCTTCGGTAGATAACATCTGTGGTGTCATTTTCTGATTAAGAAGAACACCGCCGGTAATTTTTTCTGTCGGAAGTTTGGAAACGGTTTTGAAAACAGCAGTAGGTCCATTTTTATCTGCGTTATGAGCAGGGCTGCAGCCTTCTGCCAATGGTTCAAATGCATTTCTTCCGTCTGGTGTAGCGATGGTTCCCATTCCCTGACCGACATTAGCACTAATGGAAGAAGTTCCGCCATAACGGATACCACCGATTGGACCACGCTGGTAACGGGTATTTGGATATTTTTTAATCTCGTCTAAATAAGAATCATACGCTTCTACGACAAGATTGTCTACATAATCATTGTCATTTCCGTATTTTGGAGCATCATCAATGAGCATTTCCTGAATTTTTTTATTTTCAGGGGACTGGAAGTCATCAAGAATGGCATTCCAGAGCTGTTGTTTTGTGATTTTTTTCTCTTCATAAACCAATTTTTTAATAGCGGCAAGAGAGTCTGCCATATTTGCTATACCAACCTGAAGTCCGGAAATGAAGTCATAAACGGCACCGCCTTCTTTGATTGTTTTGCCTCGTCCAATGCAGTCATCGGTAAGAGCAGAACATAAAATATCTGGGACATCTCTTTCAGAAGCTTTATCAATAGCATTTTCTACGATAACACTGTAGCGGGTCATTTCACGAACGGTCTTGTCCCATGCAGCCAGTAAGTCTTCGTAAGTTTCCATCTCTGTGAAATAACCATAGCCTTTTGTGAAACGCTTTTTGCTGGTAAGGTCAACACCGTTATTCATAGCACAAAGAAGAACTCTTGGGAAGTTAATGTAGGACATACCGGTGCAACGGTAACCCCATTTGCCCGGAACAGCAGTTTCCACACAGCCGATGGCACTGTAATTGTAAGCATCTTCCTCTTTTACACCCCAGTTAATAAAGGAAGGAATGATGATTTCATCATTATTTAATGCAGGCATACCAAAACCAAGCTTCATAACTTCAATACACTCATCAAAAAACTTCTTATTTAAGTTTGCATGATAGCGAACGGTTAAGTTTGGCTGGGTCAGTCTTGTCTGTGCAACTGACTTAAGAACGATAAAGCTTAACTCATTTACCGCATCTTTTTTATCAGTTGTCTGCCCGCCAATTGTAACATTCTGATACATTGGGGAACCGGCAGAACTTAAAGTATGTGACTGGGAGCGGACTTTATTTACTGTTAAAGTCTTAATCCATAAACAGGTAAGTAATTCTAATGCAGATTCTTCTGTAAGAGTTCCATTTTCCATATCCTTCTTATAATAAGGATACATATACTGGTCAAAACGGCCATAACTTAAAGAATGTCCATTGGATTCAATCTGTAAAATAAGCTGGATGAACCAGACCGCCTGCACTGCCTCACGGAAAGAAGATGCAGGTTCATAAGGAACTTTTGCACAGATTCTGCTGATTTCCAATAATTCTTCTTTTCTTTTTGCATCTGCTTCTGCAAGAGCCATATCCTGTGCAAGTTTACTATAACGGTCAGCAAAAGTATGTACGGCTTCAATAACAATAAGAACGGCTTTGTAAAATACATTCTTATCAATGCTTTCCGGTTTTGTGAAATCAAGAGACGCCTTTAATTTCTTTGTACGTTCTTCGTACCCTTTTAAACCTTCTGCTAAGATTCGTTCGTAATTCACTGCCAGATGAGCATCTCCGGCATTGAGCTTACCTTCCATTCCAAAGACACCAGTTTCCATGAAAACGCTTACTTCATCAGGGAGAAGTGCTTCTCCTCTGGCACGAAGGTTATTGTTCTCCCAAAATGGAGCAATATCACGAAGCTGCTGCTTCGTTTCTTCTGTAATATAGAAAACATCACCATCTCTCTTTTCAAAAAGGTCAAGTTCGTTCATAACAAATTCCATCGTATACTCTGGGAAAATAGGTGCATTCTTATTCTTTGTCGCCTGATTGCCTGCAATTAAGGATTTGTCTTCAATATAAATGCTCATATTTTCTAAAATCTTTTGTAACATGAGTGCACGAACCATCACGCGTGGCTGATTCTGATTCTCTTTATATGCCTGTGTGGCAAGTACGGCACGTTCTGCATCAATATATGGCTTCTCATCTAATACTTCTTCACGAAAGACAGCCATTCTATCGGTTAATCGTCCGAAATGTTCCTGATTCTCCATAGTAAAACCTCCTAAAATTACGTTCGTAAATCATAATTACTGTGCTTGTAAATTTAAATTAGCATTAATCTTTATAAATGTCAATATATTTCTTTAAGAAAGTGAAAATATTTATGTTCGTAAGTTTTTTATCTGGATTTATGGGAGGAGCTATGCTATAATGACGATATCTTTTTACGAAGCAAAGTAAAAGATACTAATTAAAATATGGTTAGCAGTTAAACAAAATAAATACATATTGAAAGCGTTAAAAATGATTACAAAAAGAAATATCCAATATAAAAGAAAAACAAGGAGGAATAAAATGAAAAAAGCAGACAGAAGTAAAAAAGGAATAGTATTTAATATCCAGAAATTCAGTGTAAATGACGGACCAGGAATCCGAACTGTTGTATTTTTTAAAGGATGCCCGCTCCACTGTGCCTGGTGCGCCAATCCGGAGAGCCAGTATTCGGAAATGCAGGTATTATGGGATATGAAAAAATGTGTCCGCTGTCGTCATTGTATTGAAACCTGCCCGAAAAAAGCAATTTCTTTCTTTGAAAATGAAATCAAGATAAATCCATACGCGTGTAGTGGATGTAAAGAGTGCATTGGAGAATGTCCTGCAAAAGCGTTGCAGGCAGAAGGGGAGGAGAAGACGGTACAGGAAGTCTTAGATGTTGTTCTTCAGGACAAAGTTTTTTATGAAGAAAGCGGCGGTGGGATTACTTTGTCCGGTGGGGAAATGTTGTACCAACCAGACTTTGCGTTACAGTTACTTCTTGCCGCAAAAGAAGAAGGATTACATACCTGTTGCGAAACGACAGGATTCTTAAAAACAGAAACTTTTGCCCAAATAATAGAACAGGTGGATTATATTCTTTTTGATATGAAGCACTGGAATAGCAAAAAACATAAAGAAGGGACAGGTATTTATAACGAATTGATATTATCGAATATGACTTACGCTGTTAAGACAGGGAAAAAAGTACTTCCAAGAATCCCTGTCATTCCGGGCTTCAATGACTCTTTAGAAGATGCGTTACAGTTTGCCGCAACTTTAAAGGACATAGGAATCACTACCTGCCAACTCCTTCCATTTCATCAGTTCGGTGAAAATAAATATGATTTATTAGGGAAAAATTATGCCTATAAACACCAACCATCTCTTCATAAAGAAGATTTAGAATACTATAAAGATACCTTTATAAAAAATGGAATCAACGCCTTTTTCTAAAAAACACCGCTGTTTCCTTTCATTTTCATTCGTAAATAAAATCCATTGAAAATTTACGAATTTCTTAGTATACTATATTTAACGGACGGAAAGGATTCATGTATGAAAAATAGAGGTAATAAAATATTAGAATTATTAACGAAAAATAATAAAATAGAGGTTTCGCTCCTTGCAGAAGAACTCTGTGTCTCTCAGGTGACAATGCGAAAGGACTTAGATGCGTTAGAAAGTAAAGGAATCATCAAAAGAGAACATGGATTTGCCCTTCTTTGCAGTACAGATGATATTAATGGAAGAATTGCCTATCATTATGAAGAAAAAAGAAAGATTGCACAGAAAGCGGCAGAACTTGTTTCTAACGGCGATACTATTATGATTGAAAATGGAAGCTGTTGTGCTTTACTTGCCGATACACTTACCGCAACGAAAAAGGATTTGACAATTATTACAAACAGTGCGTTTATCGCAGAATACATTCGTGGAAAGTCTAACTTTCAGATTAATCTTTTAGGTGGTATTTATCAGCAGGACTCTCAGGTAATGGTCGGTCCGATGATATTACAGTGTGTGGAGAATTTCTTTGTTGACCGCTTCTTTATCGGAACAGATGGCTATTCTACGAAGATGGGATTTACCAATCAGGATCAGATGCGCGCACAGGCAGTAAGAGATATGGCAAGACAGGCTGAAGAAGTGATTGTTCTGACAGAAAGCGAGAAGTTCTCTAAACGAGGAATTGTGCCTTTGAACTTAAAAGACCAGATAAAAGCTGTTATTACAGATAATGAGATTGACTCTTTTTATGAAGCGGAATTAATAAGTAAAAGGATTCAGGTAATTAAAGCTTAAAAAATGTCTGGAATACTATTTATTCTGGTGGGAGAGGGAGCAATGCAGGCAGTATCCATTAAAACACATGTCCTTTTTAATCCACAATGGAAATCTTCCAAATAAAAAATGAGTGATATATGTATTGGAGAAAATATTGTATCACAGCTATATAATTTATACAATCACAGTAATTATGGGAGATATTACAGTAATTAATGCTGTTTTACGGAAATTTTATAGAAATTTTTAAAAATAATTAAGAAAGGAATATATATCTTATGAGAATTATATTTATACGACATGGAGACCCCGACTACGAAAACGATACATTAACCAAAAAAGGATGGAGAGAAGCGGAACTTTTATCAAAAAGAGCAGAGTCTCTTAATTTGGGAGAATGTTATGTTTCTCCCCTTGGCAGAGCACAGGATACTGCACGTCCATGTCTTGAAAAAACAGGCAAAACGGCTGAAACCTTAGACTGGCTACATGAATTTTGGGCAAAGTTAGATATTAACAAAGCACCTGAACTTGCAGAAGCCTATCCGGATGCGGAAATGAACGGAGAAAATTATCTTTCAAGAATCGTGTGGGATATGGCACCAGGATATTTGACAGAACATAGTGGATATATGGATAAAGATGCCTGGAGAAAGTCTCTTGTAGCACAACATTCTGACATGGTAGAAATTTATGATAAGGTTACAGAAGAATTTGATGCACTTCTTGCAAAATATGGATATGTTCGTGAAAATGGACATTATCGTGTAGAAAAAGAAAGTACAGAAACGATAACATTATTCTGTCACTTCGGACTTATCTGTGTATTACTTTCTCATCTGTGGAATGTTTCACCATTTACTTTGTGGAATAGTTTTGCATTAGCACCAACTTCTGTTACGGAGCTTGTTACAGAAGAACGCAAACAGGGAATAGCATATTTTCGTGGCTTAAAAATAGGAGATGTCTCTCATTTATATTCCGGAAATGAGGAACCATCGTTTGCGGCTCGTTTTTGCGAAACATATAGCAACAAAGAACAAAGGCATTAAATCCTGATTTGTCATTAGCTCGACAAATCAGGATTCATCCGTTTTAACTCTGGGAGAACCGTCAAGAGCATTACGATGAAGCACAAACTTCCGCCAATTACATTGGATACCGGTTCTGCCATAAATACACCATTGCTTCCCATATGGAATACATAAGGGAATATGTATGTCAGTGGTACAACAATAATAACTTTACGCAGTATAGAGAAGAAAATTGCCTGTTTTTTCTTGTTTAATGATTTAAACATGGTCTGACCTGTATACTGAAACAGCATAAAGATAAATGCGGCAAAGTATAATTTCATTGCAGGAACAGTATCAATCATCAGACTTTTATCAGAACTAAAAATTCCGATTAAGAATTTAGGTGCAAATAAAATAACACTCCATGCAATTAAACTGTAAATCAAAGCAAGAACAGACATTGTAATCCATGCTTCAATAACTTTTTTCGGACGTTTTGCTCCGTAATTATAGCTGATAACGGGTGAGGAACCTTCGGAAATAGACCAGATTGGTGTTTCTATCATCTGACGGACACTGGAGATAATAGTCATAACGGAAATATAAACATCTCCGCCAGTAGCAGCAAGTATATTATTACAGCATATACTTACAAGACTGTTTGTAAGCTGCATAACAAATCCAGCAGCTCCAAGGCTTACAATATTCTTAGCGTCTTTTCCGCAGTGTCGGATTTCTTCTTTATATAACAGGTGAATTTTAAATTCTGCCTTTTTTGAAAGAAAATATAAAACAAAACCAGCAGATAAGCATTGGGATAAAACCGTTGCAATAGCTGCTCCCCGAATATCAAGATGAAGTACAAAAATAAAAAATGGGTCAAGCACGATGTTTGCTATTGCACCAATGACAACAGAAATCATTCCCGTTGTGGCATAACCCTGTGCATTGATAAAAGGATTCATTCCGGTTGCAATCATGGAAGGAAAAGTTCCAATTAAATAAATCATAATATAAGGATATGCGTATATGAGTGCATTTTCAGAAGCACCAAATAGTATCAGAATCGGACGGGCAAATAAAAATCCGATGCACATTAAAACAATTGCACATACGGAAAGCATGAAAAAGGAAGTATTCATAATCGTGCCAGCTCTTTTTTTATCTCCACGACCTCGTTCAATTGAAAAAATAGGTGCACCACCGCTTCCGAACAGATTACTGAATGCGGTAATAATTACAATGATTGGAAAACATAATCCAACCGCTCCTAGCGCTGCTGTTCCGATATTTGGTATTCTTGCAATATAGATTCGATCTACAATATTATAAAGGAGGCTCAAAATCTGAGCAATCAACATCGGCAATGCTGCCTGAAAAATGTTAGTAGTAATTTTCCCGTTATCAAAATCAATACGTTTCATAAATATAATCACTTCCTGTTCTTTTTACTTAAACGATTATATCACGAAGTGAAACATATGAAAAATATTCTTTTTATATCGAAGATAAATAAATTTTAGATGAATAAGTCGTAATAAGTGATATTTTATGGTGTTATTTATGGTAAATCTATAAAACAGTATCCATTTTCACACTGTTACAATGGTCAATAACAAAATGATAAATAATTTTTAATCCAATTTTTCAAAAAAACAACAGACAAAAAAGGAAGTTATAATAACATGGAAATAAAACAATTAGAATATTTTCGGGCAATCGTAGATGCAGGAACAATCAGTGGAGCAGCACGAATTCTCCATATGACACAGCCTCCACTTAGTTATCAAATTAAAATGTTAGAAGAAGAACTTGGTGTAAAACTTTTTGTACGAGGTGCAAAAAATATTACTCTTACAGAAGCTGGAAAAGCGTTATACATAAGAGCTGGAAGTCTGCTCACAATGGCAGATATTACAAAAAGAGAAGTAATCAAGGCAAATGAAGCAGCAACAATTCATATTGGACTGGCACCATCTACTGTATCTATGATGGCAAAGCAATTTAAAATATATGCAGTAAAACATCCAGAAATCCATTTTGATATTCATGAAGGTTCCACGTTTACTTTAAAAGACCAACTAGAGAATCGTGTTGTAGATATTACAACCTTGCGTACACCAATTTCTGTAAATGGTTTTGCAAGTCGAACATTAATGACGGATGAATTATGTGCAATGGCTGTCCCTCAAAAGAATTTAGGAAATAATAATATTCTTACTTTAGAAGAACTTTCAAAAGAACGCCTCATATTATCACATCGTTATCGTGGTTTCTTGTTATCTGCCTTTGAAAAAAATGGACTTTCAGGAGACATATATTACGAATGTGAAGATGCCAGAACAGCAATGACGCTCGCAGAAAATGGACTCGGTATTGCGATATTACCGGCATCCATGCGTCCTTTAGCAGATAAATGCGCTGTTTATAAAATTAATAGTGATGAACTAATTACAGAGGTTTTACTTGCATGGAACAAAGAGAAAATGACGGATGAGATTAAAGAATTTTTGGAATTTTTATTTGCACAGTTTGATTAGTTCTTATTTTTCTTTACTTTTGTAATGTTTTCGTGTATTATAAAAAAGACACGATGTGTCATATTTCGAATGGCTATTTGGAGACTTCCTTCTATATCGTTTCATTTTTTAGTTTCCAAGATTTCCATTCACTGCTTATTAATGTGGTTGTAAGGGAGAATTTTTTATTTCAATAATTTGATAGGGGAAATTCTTTTGATTACCACATAATGTCTAGAGCGTGTTTAAAAAATACTTTCTACAGAAATGATTTTTTAAACACGCTCTAGATTTATAAAAGAATCTAGACATTTTTCATTTAGGAGAATACTATGATTAATGAAATTTTATTAAGAAGAAAACATAAAGTTACAATAGATGTTAATGAACAGGCTACTGTAGGAACAGAGCAATCCTTAGCACATCTATTAACTCTGGAATTAAATATTGGAAGCTTGGGGTTTAGACTTTCACATGATTTAGCTGTAGCTTTATCTAAACTGTCTTCTGAAATTATTGATGATATATATAATGAATTATTTTTTAAATTAAAATTTCGTATTGGTGCGGATAAAGAGTACAACGTAATGTATCCTAATTTTCCAAGTCAGGTTGCAGAAGCATCAGACGCAGAACTCTGGTTTAATGCGCTTATACATTATGCCACCTTTGGTAAATGGCTTCCTTCTTACGAAAAGGTGGAGAGAGCACCTCTTGAAGAACAGCTTGAAAAAGTAGAATTAGATTTTGGAACTACAGATGAACTTGAAGAGATTTTTAGAAATCTTCTTGGCAGTAGAACATCGTTATCACTTCAGGATAAAGAAGATATAGAATGGTGTTTGGAATATTGTGAGTGTTCTGGCTGGTTTCCGGAAGAAATTCCTTTTAAAGAAACATTAGCGTGGATTAGTTTAAAACTTATTAGAGTAAATACAGCCAATGCCAATGTTTTGAACAGATATTATCATACAGCTACAGATGTTTTACGTCTTGTTGTTGCTCTTTCCGGAGGAGATACTTCATTATCTTGCCCAACTCGTTTTAGAAGCTTACGTCGAAAAGAAAGACGCCTTATTATGAGTTTGCTGAATAATTGTTCTAATTTACGGGAAGATATGTGGAGAAACAGAGAACAGTGGATTCGAGTAGGTGAAAGACTTCACCCGGGCGAGTATAAGCAATATAAAAAGGTTAATTTGGCTTTTGAGTCTATCAGAGAAGAGAAAAAGCCTCTTTTTTGGACGGGAAAAGTAGAAACCTTTATACATCAAAATAAAGAACCGTCATTTACAGAAATGATGAATTTTCTTGCTGTATTGATGGAAAAACCTGGTGAATTTGCAAGACGATTAGATAAAATTCTTAGAGAGTATCCTAATTATACTTCAATTATCATGGAACATTTTTCAATAGTTGCTCATAAAGTTAGCACTCCAGTACTTTTACAAGTGCTTTCTCATTTTCGCAACCGTGATACGGAAAATCTTCGTATTGTAATGCCGAAAAGTTCCGTAGCGAAAGCTTGCATCATTCCAAATCATAGTCAGGATATTGAAGAAATAACAAAAATATGTACTATTTTGGAAGAAGCATTGATTAAAGAATATTCAAAAAGATCTGCGCTGGGAAAAGTCTGGATAGATTCTGCGTTAGAAAATTATATAATTCCTTTTTCACAACGGAATACCAACAGTTCATATAAATCTATGACTCGTGGAAGTCGATTGAATCTAGGAGGGTTATACGAACGTTTTTTTATTTGGTGGACGAATATAAAAGAACAGCATATGCGTGTTGATTTGGATTTAAGTATGTCTTTTTATTCAGAAAATTGGGACTTCCTTGGATGGGTATCCTATACAAAGTTGAAAGATGCAGGGTTCCAATGTTATCATTCAGGTGATATTATAGATGGTGGCGAGTTTGGCGGAGAGGGTGCTTCAGAATTTATTGATATTAATGTGGAAGAGTTGTTAAAAAACGAATGTCGATATGCTGTTCCGCAGGTATATAGTTATAGCGGACAGCCTTTTTATGAGATACCTTGTACCTTTGGATGGATGGAGCGATCTTGGTTTGATTCAGGCGAAATCTATGAACCTAAAACGGTAAAAAATCAAATTAGTCTTACTTCAAACACGAAGATATCTGTTCCGGTAATAATTGACTGTAGGGAAAAACAGGTAATATGGGCGGATTTCTCTTCAGATATGTCTAAAAACAATTTGATTAATTTGGAAAATAATTTGATTGGTACAACTGCTGCGGCTTATGCAGCAGTTAATCTTAAAAAGGCAACGATGAAACAGGTCGCTTGTTTAAACGCATTGGCTCGTGGAGAAATTGTAAAAAATATGGAAGACGCAGACACTATTTTTACAGCTGATAAAGATAGTGTGAAGAAACAATTGGAAAAAGAAGAAAAGTCAAAAGAAGCACGAATTATTACACAGTGGGATTTAGATATTTTTATGTCTGATTTGATTTAATGAATTTTAAAGCGACAAGTTCTGTTTTAGAATTTGTCGCTCTTATACATTTTTCCTTATCTTTGTAACTTGGCTAACTGAAGTTGCAAATTGTATTTTTCTTCTTTTACGTTATCAAGTGTATTTCGAAGTTCTTCTATTTTAGAAATCATTTCTCGTTCTTTTTCTATAACAGCTCGTTCTTTCATAAGTTCAGCTTCTTTGGTTTGTTCAGTAAGCTGAATATGTAAGGTATTTAATTCTTTTTCCTGTTTGCTAAGGAGAGCAGTTTTTTCAGACAGTTCAGATTGTATCGTTTCCTGCGCTTCGCTTTTTTCTATATTGAGTTTTTCGATAGTAGCGGAATCTCTCTCTTTTTCTTTCGCTAACTGTTCTATTTCCCTGATATGTAAAATTTCATTTTTCTCATAATCTTTTATTTTAAATTGTAAATTGGAAACGTCCTGTTTTAAAGAAGCGTTTTCTTCCTCTAATGTATCGTAATTTGCAGCTTTTTGCTCGGCATCACGAAGTTTTTCCATTAACATAATGTTAGTTTTATCTTTTTCCTTCGCAAGATTGACGGCAGATGCAACTTGCTCCTCGGCGGCTTTTCTTGCAGTTTCAGCGGTTTCCTGTAATTCTTTTAAATCATTATATTTTCGTAACGCTTCTTCTTTTTCGGAAGAAAGTTTGCCTAGTTTAATTTTATAGTTTTTTTCTAATTCTTCGTTTCTTTTTCGAAGTTCTGCCATGCGGCGTTCGTATTCGGTTCGGATTTCTTCTTTGCCGGAGAGAGCAGCGGTAAACAGATTTCGAATGTTTGTAATCGAAGCATCTAATGCCTCTGTATCTACACCGCTTCTTTTTAATTGATTTTCCTGCAGATGGGTGGATACCAGATCGAAAAGTCGATTCAGTGTAACCCCTTTTTTTTCGCCTGGTTCCTGTAATTCTTCTATTAGTTTGTTACCGCGGGCAATGACATTTTCATCGGCTGCGATTGCAAAATTTGCCATAGTAAGTTCCTCCAATTTCTTTAATGTAGATTAATGATAAGTTTTTAGAAGTATAATGTATATTGCAATTCTTATAATCATATGTTTATCTGTTTGGTATAAAAAGCATCTTTGAATATGTTTCTTCCTATTATAATAGTGAACAAGAGTGATTTTGTAGATTTTAAAAATCGTTTTACCAATCGTCACATCTTATAGGAGATATTTTAGATATACTAAGAATCTTCTTCCAAAAGCCGTTCTCTCTTTCTTCTGGCAAGCGTAGCAGTGCTAATTCCAGTCATTCGCTCGACTTGTTTATAACTGTATCCTTCATCTAGCAGGGAAAGTGCATGGTCAATCTTTATCTTACTGATTCTTGGCCGTCCCTCTTTAAAATCATCTTTTTGCTTTGCGATTGCTTTCCCTTCCTGTGTCCTTTCAACAATCATATCACGTTCAAACTCGGCAAAGGCAAGCATAATCGTTCGAATCAGCTTGCCGGTAGGTGTATTATCCATAATACCCATATTTAAAATATGTACAGTAACCCCCTTATTAAGCATCGCATCTATAAGGGCGATTCCCTGTGTTGCACTTCTTGCAATTCGGTCTAACTTTGTCACGACCACTTTATCACCACTCTGGATCACTTTTAGCAACTTGTCTAACTGTGGTCTGTGTTTCTTTGTTCCTGTAAATGCATCTGCATATATTTCTTCTGCACCCGCTTCTCTTACTGCCGCTTCCTGTGCCTCTATACTGTTTCCGTCCTTCGCCTGTCCTTTCGTCGATACTCGGCAGTATCCGTAAACCATTTAAAATCCTCCACTTTTGATAATAAGTTTTGATAAGGCTTACAGCCCTATTTTTCGTCATTTCCGAGCCCTTATCAATACTGTTAAGTTTTGATAAGGCTATATTACCCCTAAAATGCCTCAAAAACCTTTTTTACAGCATACAACATCTAAAAAGAAAGTGCAAGATACAATTTATGTAATTAATATTAATTAATATATTACAATTAATTACATAAATAAGCTTTAAAATGAAAAATAAATACTAAAAAGTAAAAATATAGTAGAAAATTTCGTATTTTATTCCTAAAATCCGCTTCAAAATCAAAAAATGCCTCGAAAACTATTCCATATATCACTTTTACTAGACTATAAATAGGTAAAAATAAGGGATTTATACTAATAATATCTGAGCTATTTCACTGTGATTATAATAAATAATCACATTAAAAGCTTATTTGAAAGCGATAAATCCCTTATTTTCTATTTTCCACAAATTACAGAGTATATATAGGGGCAGAAAATAAAAAGAAAGCTATATAACAAGTGCACATTAGAGCAAACTCTTAATGCGGCTAAACATTAAGAGTGCAGTGATACTAAGCATCTGTTATATAGCTTTCTTTTTATTTTTTTCTATTTTTAAGTCTGTCTAAGTTTACTGAGTATAATAGATTAGTTTTACTGTCTGTTCCTATATTGATTTTGCCATTTTTCTTGCTTCACGTTTTTTCTCAAGATTGGATACAACAACGCAGCAAGAAGCATCACCAGTGATATTTACAGTAGTACGTCCCATATCAAAGATACGGTCAACACCAGCAACTAAAGCGATTCCATCAACTGGAAGTCCCACAGAAGTAAGTACCATCGCAAGCATAACCATTCCCGCTCCAGGAACGCCGGCTGTACCGATTGAAGCTAAAGTAGCTGTAAAGATAATGGTAAGCATTTGTGCAAGTGTAAGATGGATCCCGTAACAGGAAGCAATAAAGATTGCACATACGCCCTGATAAATTGCAGTTCCATCCATGTTGATAGTAGCCCCAAGTGGGAGAATGAAAGAAGAAATCTCTCTGGAAACCCCTAACTTTTCTGTACATTCCAAATTAATAGGAAGTGTTCCAACAGAAGAAGCACTAGAGAAGGCAAACATGATTGCTGGAAGCATTTCTTTAAAAAATGTAAGCGGACTGACTCCACCGATTGCTTTTACAGCAAGGGAGTAAACTACAATTGCATGGATAACATAGCATACATAAGCGGCTAAAAGAACCATAGCAAGGGAACCGATAATCGTTGCTCCATTTGCTGCTACTACAGGGCAAAGTAAACAAAATACACCGATTGGAGACAACTTTAAAATCATTTCCATACATTTCATAAATACATCATTCAAATCATTACATGCAGTGATAATGCGGGTATTTTTTTCTTCGCCAACAAGGATAATGGCAAATCCAATCAATAAGGCCATAACGATAACCTGAAGCATATTGGCTTCAACCATTGGGCTAACAAAGTTTGACGGGAAAATGTTAACAATCGTATCCATCAAAGAAGTTTTTTCGCCAACTTTGTAAGATAAATCTGTCGTAGCGATTACTGGGAACAGCTTTTTGAATAAATTACCGCCAATTAATCCAAAAGTAATGGCGAAAGCTGTAGTACACATATAATAAATAATGGTTTTTAAACCGATAGCACCAACCTTTTTGATATCTCGCATAGAAATAATTCCACACATAATAGAAAATAATACGATAGGAACAACAATAAATTTAAGAAGATTCAAGAAGATGGTTCCAAATGGTTTGATATAAGTTTCGGCAAACTGTGCATGTTTTTGCAACAACAGTCCTGCAGCAATAGCAAGGACTAGTGCAATAAATATCTGCATTGCCAGAGACATTTGCTTTTTTTCTTTCATAATACCTTACTCTCTTTCTTTTTTTTGGACATAAATAAGGGCATTGCGTAATACAATGCCGTAATCTTTAAGAATTATTTTAGCACACTTCATAATTGAAATCAATTCTTGTTTTTTAATATTCTTTTTAATAATTTTGATTGATAAAAAGATTAATCGGAAATAACAAGAAATAAAGAAAAATAAGAAGGGAGAAAATCGACAAATGTTGATTTCTGCCTTTTGTAAATTGCAATAAAATCATTCCGCCCGAAGTTTCTTCTTGGAACTGTAGTAGAGTAGGGAAATAGAAACAGAAGTGAAAGAACCTTCGGGGAGAAAGAAATTCAGGATAATTCTCCTGAAAATGTTGAATAATCAAATCTACATAGAAAATACCATGCGAAAATCTGATTAGGAACATACATTATAAATATATGATGCATATACAAAAATGCATGAATCATATAATATGTTAAGTTGTATGCATTATCAATGCCTACCTGTTGAAGTATAACAGGATTTTAATATGAAGTCAATAAAAAGTGCAAATATTTTTATGTTTATATTTTAACATATATTTTTTTGCAAATATTTTCGTTTTTTGTTCCACATAGATTGACACAGTATTGTTGATACTTTATAATAAATTGGTAAATAACGGCATGGGCTGTGAGGGAAAAGTATGAAAAATGATAAAATAATTAAAATACTTCGAGTGGCTAAAAAATATTATGAATCGCATATGGATCAGAAGATTATTGCACAGGAAGAGGGAATTTCGGTATCAACTGTCAGCAGAATGTTAAAGAAAGCAGAAGAGATGGGATATATCAAAATCACAGTGGAATATCCAGTATTATCTAACGAAGAACTGTCTGCTTCTTTGAAGAAAAAGTATAATTTAAAAAAGGTATTTCTCGTTCCAAAGCTTTCAGATGCGGCCGTTGCAGTACAAGAAGATGTATGCAGAGCAGCAGCAAAAGATTTATCTTCTTATTTAAAGGATGGAAGTATTATTGGAACTGCCTGGGGTCGCACAATGAAAAGTTTCGCAAATTATATTTCTGATTTAGGAGTGCACCATGTAAAAGTTGTACAGCTTAATGGAAAAACAAACGAGACATCTGTTCCTGTCGGTGCTGACGATTTGTCACAGGCAATCGCCAGAGCTGGACATGGAGAAGTTTACATGATTCCAGCACCAGTAGCAGTAGATTCTGCAGAAATTGCAGAGATGTTAAAAAAAGAGAGAAATATTTCTGCTGCTCTCACATTAGGACGAAAATGCCAGATTGCCCTTTTTGGAATCGGGAATTTGAGCAGGAATACGATATTATATCGATCTGGTTCTTTAAGAGAAGAAGATTTTGTCGAATTAGAAGAAAAAGGAGCGGTAGGAGATGTCTGTACTTGCTTCTTTGATGCACAGGGGGAAGCGGTAAGTAATTCTTTTGCAAAGAGACGTATCAGCATTACATTAGAAGAATTGAAAAAAATCCCATGTAAGATTGGGATTGCTTCCGGTTTAGAGAAGAAAGAAGCACTTCGTGGGGCATTGCTTGGCAGATATATAGATATTCTTTATGCCGATGAAGAATTGGGAAAAGAGATGTTGAATTACTAGATTTACTATTTGTATATATAGCCGATGTGATATTAGAGCAAGTAAAAATACCGGTTGAGGTATTTTCTCTGCAGGAAAACTTTCACATCGGCTATATATACAGTTGTCGGACTTCGTCAGTTGATTCACTAATAAATTAAATCGTAAATTACTGATGATATGTGCTCAAAAAGGCTGCCATACTGTCTGTTGCCTTTTTTAATACCTCAATTCGTGGCAGATATACTACACGGAAGTGATCTGGTTGTTGCCAGTTAAATCCGCCACCGTGAATAAGAAGGACTTTTTTTTCTCGAAGAAGGTCTAATACAAACTGTTCATCGTTCACGATATTGAACTTTTTCGTATCAATTTTCGGGAAAATATAAAAGGCAGCTTTTGGTTTTACAGCACTGATCCCTGGAATATCGGTAAGAGCTTTGTAAACAAATTCACGCTGTTCATAAATTCTTCCACCTGGCATGATGTAATCTTCTACGCTCTGATGACCACCAAGTGCTGTCTGTACGATAGACTGACCAGGAACATTAGAGCAAAGACGCATATTAGAAAGCATATTTAATCCTTCGATATAGTCTTTTGCTATAGCTTTATTTCCACTTAAGATCATCCAGCCAACACGGAAACCGGCAATCATATGGGATTTGGATAATCCACTAAATGTGATACAGAATAAATCTGGTGCAAGAGAAGCAATAGAAATGTGTTTTTCGCCATCCATAACGAGACGGTCATAAATTTCATCGGAAAAGATGATTAACTGATGTTCTCTTGCTACCTGCACAATCTGCTCTAATACTTCCTTTGGATACAGAGCACCCGTTGGATTATTGGGGTTAATAATAACGATTGCTTTTGTGCGATCATTAATTTTTTTGCGAATATCATCAATATCCGGATACCATTCGGATTCTTCATCACAAATATAATGAACAGCTTTTCCTCCTGCTAACGTAGCACAAGCAGTCCATAATGGATAATCAGGAGAAGGAATTAGGATTTCATCTCCGCTATCAAGCAGAGCAGACATACAAAGATTGATTAGCTCGCTGACACCGTTTCCAGTATAAATATCATTAATATTTACATTTGGGATGTGTTTTAACTGTGCGTACTGCATGATCGCTTTTCTGGCAGAAAAGAGTCCCATTGCATTAGAATATCCCTCGCAATCCGTTAACTGCTGACGCATATCATAGATGACTTCATCTGGTGTACGGAAACCAAATGGGGCAGGATTACCAATGTTTAGTTTTAAAACATGAGTTCCGGCTTCTTCCATACGGGCAGCTTCATCAACAACTGGTCCCCTTACATCATATAAAACATTGTCTAATTTGGATGATTTCTTAAATTCACGCATTTTTTTTCCCTCTTTATTGCTAATATTCCTGCTAATAGTTGCTGCAGAAGTTATTTGTATATTATGATTGGTATTGTTTATTATTTTTGTTTCGGAAATTGAACTTTTCTGCCTTTTAATAGACATTGTGAGTGATTCCAGATTCTCCTGGTTACTGTTTTCTAAGATAGTTTTGTTTGTATCTAATCTGGTTCTATTTTTAGTAGTAGAAACTTCTGTATCAGATCCCATATCAGATACACCAATGAGCCATTCTTCCTCCACCTGTAATGTTTTCGCCAAAAATAGTAAAATGTCGGTTCTCGGAACGGTTTTTCCGCTTACATACTGGCTTATATGGCTTTTTCCAAGCTTGATACCCTGCGATTGTGCCGCTCGTACAAGGTCAATCTGCTTTAAGTTTTGCTTCTTCATGGCGGCTTTTAATCGTTTTGAGAAGACTTCTTTTTGAATCATGTAGCTGTTCCTTTCTATTTTTTTATCGGATTAAAAGTTCAATTTATTTTGTTTTTCTGTGAAATTTAGATAGAGTATAGCATAACAGAGACTGGAGTTCAATATAAAAATAAATATTTTTGAACTTTTTTGTATTGAACTTTTATACAACTGCACATAAATATTTTGATATGATGAGGCCTGTTTGTAGACAGCCAGAAATTATTCATTTAATAATTAAAGGGGAATGAAAGTATAGTTCTTTTATCGTGTAAAATAAAAAGGGGGAAAAAGAAGAGAATCGTAAAATATGGCTAGGAAAAGATTGATATGATATACTTTTAAAGTATTAGAATAAATTCAATTACGAATACGCAATTGAAAATTTACAAGATAAGAAAGGTAGGTCTTAGAAATTGAAAATGATACATATTTTAATGGTTCTAGCTGGTGCAGTTTTTTTTATATGGTTTAACATTCCAGTATTCACTCATCGAATTTTAAATATTGGGAATCTTACAGGGTTAGTAGTCAGCGGTATTTTGCTGGTTGGTGGTATTTTTTATAAGAATGTTCAGCAAGGATTTGTTTATTTACAAAAATACTTTTGGGGAAAATGTGTGATTGGTATTATGACAGTTATTATTGGTATTGTAGTTATAATGGCTGTTATCGAAACAGTTCTTATCGTAAAAGCATCAGCAAAAAAGCCACAGGAGAATGCAACACTTATCGTGCTTGGATGTAAAGTATACGGAGAACATGCCAGTCGCTCTTTGAGAGAAAGATTAGATGCTGCACTTATTTATTTAGAGAAGCATCCCAATTCGCAATGTATTGTATCTGGGGGAATGGGAGAGGGAGAAAAAATCAGTGAAGCGGAGTGTATGTACCGCTACCTTGTAAAGGAAGGAATTGCTTCTTCAAGAATTATAAAAGAAGATAACTCGACTTCTACGAGAGAAAATTTGCGATTCTCTAAAAAGATAATGGAAAAGAAAGAAATGGGGAACAATATAGCAATTGCAACAAGTGAATATCATCAGTATCGTGCCTCACAGATAGCAAAGTCGCTTGGTTTCTCGGTTGGAGCGGTGCCTAGCCATACTGCCTGGTGGCTGTTTCCGACATTTTATGTGAGGGAGTTGTATGGAATTTTGTATCAGGCATTGTAAGTAAAAAAGAGAGTATTATTTGTATCATGGAGTAAGATAAGTATTAATAATCATCAGAAAGGGGAAAAATATTTATGAAAGTTCTTGTAATACCAGATATACATTTAAAACCATTTATGTTTAAACAGGCAGCGGAATTAATGGAGTGGGGGATTGCACAAAGAGCGGTTTGTCTGATGGATATTGCTGATGACTGGGACAAACAGTTTAATATCCCGCTTTATGAAGAGACTTACGAGGAGGCTATCCGCTTTGCAAAAAAATATTCAGATACCGCCTGGTGCTACGGAAACCATGATTTAAGTTATGTTTGGCATGTACCTGAGACGGGATACAGCACTATGGCTGCTTATACCGTACAAAAAAAGCTACTTGATTTAAAGGAAGTATTACCAGAGAACAATCCAATAAAATATGTGCATAGAATTGATAATATCCTTTTTTCTCATGCAGGAGTAGCGAAGAATTTTGTTGACTTATATGTTCCAAAGACAAAGCAAGATGATGTCGATGCAGTTATAGATTACATTAATGATCTTGGAAAAATGGAGATGTGGTATGACGGCTCCCCAATCTGGCTCAGACCACAGTATGACGATGTAAAAATGTATAAATCACATCAATTTCTACAGGTGGTTGGACATACTCCGATGGATACTATTACGAAAAAGAAAAATGTGATATCATGTGATGTATTTTCCACATATCAGGATGGTAAGCCGATGGGAACAGAGGAATTTCTTTTGTTAGATACCATTACATGGGATTATACTATGGTGAATCAGGCAACTTTCTGTTTATAAAAGAAAATGGAAAAAAGTATCCAAGTTATTTACTGCATCAAAAGAACTTTATTTTGACTTCATTTTAATGAATATCAATTAAGAGAGTAATATATACATTTATAAATATAAATTTTTTTATCTATAAGTTTACACAGTATCTGAATTATTTTGAAATAAAATATAGCGAATAGATAAGTATTAAAAAATGCTCTATTTAAAGGATTTATCACAAAAAGGATAAGTCCTTTTTGTATGTAATCACATCCAAAAGTATTTCGGACCATGAAAGCACGACAATTATAGGAACTGAAGTAGTAAATACAACAAGAAAGATTGCAATAATAATATTTTTTTAAATAGCACTTGTAAAATACCCTAATGGGGTATATAATCCTACTTGTCTGATAGAGATTAAGAATATTTTTTATAGAAAGGAAGATACTATGGGAGAGAGTTGTGACCACAAAGAAGAAGTTTCTTTATCCTGCCATTGTGGGGAGAATAAAAATATAGATCTTAATTCTTCTGAACCAAAATGCCAGAACTGTAGCGTAAAGAAGAAAGTTCGCTCTGAAAAAGAGTTCAAGGCATTGCTTAATCGTTTAAGCCGTATTGAGGGACAGGTTCGAGGGGTTCGTTCTATGTTAGAGAATGATGCGTACTGTATTGATATTCTTACACAGGTGTCTGCAATTAATGCAGCGTTAAACAGTTTTAATAAAGTATTGATTGCGAATCATATTCGTACCTGTGTAAAAGAGAATATTCAGGCGGGAAATGATGAGGTTGTGGAGGAATTAGTATCCACATTGCAGAAGCTTATGAAGTAACAATTTTCAGTAATTTAATCATTCAGAAGAAAGTATCATTTTTTATGTATATCAGATGTGAGATGACTCCCACCTCGCATGACACGCATCTCGCAGCAAGAATGCCAGGCATTCTTGAATTTATGATATAAAGATACATTTGTAAAAACATAATATTAAATTTGACAGGAGGATGCAAGCAGATGGAACAATATAACGTAACCGGAATGACTTGTGCGGCATGTCAGGCACGTGTAGAGAAAGTTGTCTCTAAGGTTCCTGGTGTTACAAGTGTTTCGGTGAGTCTTTTAACAAATTCTATGGGAGTAGAGGGAACGGCTTCCTCAGCAGATATTGTTGCTGCAGTAGAAAAGGCCGGATATCATGCTTCCGTAAAAGGAGCGGAGAAGGAGAGTAGTCACGGAGCGGAAGCTTTAGCGGATACAGAGACGCCAAAGTTATTAAAAAGATTAATTGTCTCTCTTATCTTTTTAATGCCACTTATGTATCTTTCAATGGGACATATGATGTGGAACTGGCCATTGCCGGGATTTTTAAATAATAATCATGTAGGTATGGGACTTGCACAGCTTTTATTTACTGTAATCATTATGGTAATTAATCAGCGTTTCTTTATCAGTGGTTTTACAAGTCTGATTCACCGGGCTCCAAATATGGATACTTTAGTTGCGATGGGTGCAACAGCAGCATTTGGTTATAGTACTTATGCCTTATTTGCGATGACAGTAGCACAGACCGCTGGAAATAATAAACTGATTATGAGTTATATGCATGAGTTTTATTTTGAATCTGCTGCTATGATTCTTACATTGATTACTCTTGGTAAGACATTAGAAGCATATTCGAAAGGAAAGACAACGGATGCATTAAAGAGTCTTATGAATCTTGCGCCCAAAATGGCTACCATTGTTCGAAATGGGCAGGAAATGCAGATTTCTGCCGACCAGGTAAAAAAGGGAGATATTTTTCTTGTAAAACCAGGAGAGAGTATACCCGTAGACGGTATTGTTCTTGAGGGAAATAGTGCAATTGATGAGGCAGCTCTTACTGGAGAGAGTATACCCGTAGATAAGGCAGAAGGAGACAATGTTTCTGCAGCAACAATCAATCAGTCCGGATTTTTAAAATGCGAGGCTACAAGAGTAGGAGAGGATACCACCCTTTCTCAGATTATTAAAATGGTAAGTGATGCGGCGGCAACAAAGGCTCCAATTGCCAAAATCGCCGATAAAGTATCTGGTATTTTTGTACCGGCAGTTATTACGATTGCGGTTATCACGATTATTGGCTGGCTTCTTGCTGGAGAAAGCGTTGGATTTGCCCTTGCAAGAGGTATTTCTGTTCTTGTAATCAGTTGTCCGTGTGCATTAGGTCTTGCGACACCTGTTGCGATTATGGTAGGTAACGGTGTTGGTGCAAAAAATGGTATTTTATTTAAGACGGCGGTATCTTTAGAAGAAGCCGGAAAGGTAGATATCGTCGCATTAGACAAAACAGGAACTATTACAAATGGTCAGCCAAAAGTGACAGACATTCTTCCTGCAGATGGCATTAGTGAGAAAGACCTTTTAGAAGCAGCTTTTGCTCTCGAAAAGAAGAGCGAGCATCCACTGGCAAAGGCAATTGTAGAATATGGTGAAGAGAAAAACTTTACTGTTCCTGTTGTAGATGATTTTCAGGCAGTTCCTGGAAATGGACTTACTGGAACAGTAAATAATAAAACACTTACTGGTGGTAATTTACTCTTTATAGAAAAGAGTTTATCTATATCTGAAGAGATAAAACGTAGTGCAGAGCAACTAGCATCTGCCGGAAAAACACCGCTTTTTTTCGCAAAAGGAAACCGACTGCTTGGAATTATTGCTGTCGCTGACGTAATTAAAAAAGACAGCCCACAGGCGATTAAAGAACTGAAAGCGATGGGAATTCACGTTGTTATGCTGACCGGTGATAATGAACGTACCGCTAAAGCAATTGGAGAGCAGGCAGGCGTTGATAATGTAATCGCAGGTGTTCTTCCAGATGGAAAAGAAAGCGTCATTCGCCTATTAGGAGAAAAATGGAAAGTTGCTATGGTTGGGGATGGAATCAATGACGCACCAGCTTTAACTCGTGCTGATGTGGGAATCGCAATCGGAGCAGGTACCGATGTAGCAATGGATGCGGCCGATGTTGTATTAATGAAGAGTAAACTTGCGGATGTTCCGGCAGCAATCCGCTTAAGCCGAGGAGTATTACGAAATATCCATGAAAACTTATTCTGGGCATTTTTTTATAATACAATTGGAATTCCTCTGGCAGCAGGTTTATTAATTCCGATATTTGGATTAAAACTCAATCCGATGTTTGGAGCGGCAGCAATGAGTTTATCTAGTTTCTGTGTTGTTACAAACGCATTACGTTTGAATCTGTTAAATATTCGAAGCACCAAAAAGGACAAAAAGAAAAAATCTACAATAGATGTTAACTTAATTAACATAAATAATAATGAAAAGAAAGAGGTAAATGAAATGACAAAAACAATGAGTATCAAAGGTATGATGTGTGGACACTGTGAAGCAACAGTAAAGAAGACTTTAGAGGCACTTCCAGAAGTAGTTTCTGCAGAAGTAAGCCATGAGAAGGGAACTGCTGTGGTTACTTTGGAAAAGGAGATTGCAGACGATGTTTTAAAGAAAGCTGTTGAGGATAAAGATTACGACGTAATTGAAATCAAATAATAATTTGTGGAGCCGGACAGATGCCGCTGAAGAAGTCATTGATGTAATCCAATAGAAGACTATGATTTTCAGCGGCTGTACATTTATACATATTATAGGAATCCTTGCTGGCCTTTACAAATTACTATTAGTCACGTTTGAAGCAAATTAGAAGAGCAAATCCAACTATTCGCGAAATCCAACTTTAACGAATAGTTAGATTTAAATTACTCTCTAACTCTATATTTTCATCAAATTTTTAATTTCTGATTCTTAACACTTTAAATCCTTTTGATATTATTCTTTATTCTTTATGCTTTTTCTTTTGTTCATACATAATACTGTCTGATTGTTGAACAATATCATTTATCAGAATTTTCGAATGTTCTTGTGGTACTTCAAGGATGCCGCAACTAAAGCTTCTCAGATATTCTTTTGTTGCACTTTTATTTAAAATTTGCAGACATGAACATTTGGACAAAAGTATTTCAAACACATACTATGGATTACTTTTTAAAGAGTCTAGTATCTCATTTAAAAGTTTTTTTCTTTTAGTAGAAAATTGTTCGGCATCAAAATGATAATTTTTATTCTGACAGTCAATATACTGATAACTAAACAGGCAGTATCCTTCTATTTTTTCCTTCTTTTTTAAATAAGAAAGTTCTTTTTTTACGAGGGAAGCTTTTTGAAGCTCTTTTGTATCAGACTGCTCTGGTTCCTTGCTTCCCATCCGGTAAAGCTGAAGTCCGATATAAAGTTTCACTGGGGAGTCTGACATAAGAGAGACCCATTCGTCAGTTACTTTATCAAAAGGAGCCACTTTATTTGTAAATCCCCAATAAATTTGCGGCATTAAATAATCCACATAACCGGTCTGTGTTGCCCATGTATCAATATCTATATAATATTCTAAATCACTGCGTAAATTATCTAAATTTCCAGCAGGACTAATTCCAAAGGTAACTTCTGGATTAATTCCTTTTACAGCCTTATAAATGCCAGATACAAGTTGATTTACATTACCTCGTCTCCAATCTGCCAGAAAAATTTTCTTTTTATTTGATGATATATCTGAGGAAGCTAAAGATGAAGAAACTGCAGATGAGAAACCTGCTTTTAACTGTTGTTCATATTCTGGAGCATCAAAAGTTATTGATACATTTTCTTTTGTGAATGTTGGATAAAAATAATCGTCCATATGAATACCATCTACATCATAATTTTGAACGATTTCTTTTATGCCTTGTATAATAAGATTTCTTACATTTTCTGAAGAAGGATTATAATAAAGGCTGCCTTCATAAGAAAGAACATTTCTTTTGGTATTTGGAGAAGAGAACCATTTTCTGGCGGGATTTGTATTAGATAGGCTGCGAATGGAGTTCCCAGAGGAAATGCGATAAGGATTAATCCATGCTTCAATAGAAATATTTTCTTTATGACTCATTTCTACCATAATTTTTAAAGGGTCATAACCAGGATTTTTTCCCTGTGTTCCGGAAATACAGGCTGCCCATGGAAAATAATCTGATGGATATAGAGCGTCGCTAAAAGGACGAACCTGTACGATAATCCGGTTGCAGCCAAGTATTTTGATTCTCTGTAAAATATGGTGATAAAACTTTCGAAAGCTACTTTCATTATTATTTTTTACAGATTTTCGAAAGCTGTTAAATTCTAAATAGCTCAGCCAGACTGCCCGGTAATTCATATCATCTGCTGATTGTATTGATGAACTATATTTTTTTTCGCTATTTTCTTTATCAGAAGTAACAGAAGATTTATTATTGGAAGCTTTTTCCTGTGTGCTAAAAAGAAAATTTATAAATTCTGAACTGTTCTGTCCACTTATTTTCTTTTCTATAAAAGCATAGGAAAATAATATGGCAATGGTAAGTACCATAATGATAATAAAGTTTTCAATGAGCTTTTTCATGCGCTCTCCTTTCTGTTTAACAAAGTTCTATATAATGTACGACAAATTTATTTGAAACTTCTATGTAAAATTTCTCTGATTTATACCAGAAAAATATTATAACAAAATCATTTTTAAACGTCTAGTTTGTCCGATTTATGTATATTTGCGTTTATATATTTTATGTTTCGGCAGGCTGGTGCATTCATAAAATTATATCCCAAACTAATTTCTTTTCTAGACTGTATTTGAAAAATGCTATAGAAAACTGATTTGAATGTGGAGAACGTTTGTGCTAAAATAAATAAAAAATCAGAAGGAATTATTTTATGAAATTACAAAAATTATTAAGTTTAACCCGTCAGGCGATAGATACCTACGGAATGATTGAAGACAATGATAAAATTGCAGTAGGAATTTCAGGAGGCAAAGACAGTCTTACTCTGTTGTATGCGCTCTCCTGTTTGCGAAAGTTCTATCCACATAAATTTGATATTATAGCAATTACCGTAGATTTAGGATTTGACAATTTGGATTTAGAGGGAATCAGGGAATTTTGTAAGAAGTTAGATGTGGAATATCACATTATAAAAACACAGATTGCAGAAGTTGTTTTCCATGTTCGAGAAGAGAGTAATCCCTGTTCTCTTTGTGCAAAAATGCGAAAGGGTGCATTAAATGATACAATAAAAGAATTAGGATGTAATAAAGTGGCCTATGCACATCATAAAGATGATTTATTGGAATCAATGATGATGTCCTTCTTATATGAGGGAAGAATTCACACCTTTGCTCCTATTACCTATCTTGACCGTTCAGGGCTTACTGTAATCCGTCCTCTCCTCTTTTTGTATGAAGGAGATGTGAGGGGATTTGTAAAAGAATACGATCTTCCAGTAGTAAAAAGTCCCTGTCCGGTTGATGGTTCTACAAAACGGGAAGATATAAAGAATCTTATTGGAGAAATCAATCATCAATATCCAGGCACGAAAGCTCGTATGATTCGTGCTGTTATTGATGATATTGTGAATCCAGACTGTCCTCCTAAAAATTAAGGATAACAATTTCAAACAGCTTTTATTAAGAAAGGAGTGATTTATTGTGCAGCAACCAACATATGATGAACAGGTTACAATGAAAAATGAAATAAAACTTCGGGAGCTTTGTGCGCAACTCCCCTCTTTTTGTAAAGAATTTTTCAGAGGAATCGAGCCGACAACTTCTTCAAGAACTCGTATCGCTTATGCATACGATTTAAAAATATTTTTTCATTTTCTTCAGGAAAAATATCCGGATATTGAAGATGGAGATTTGAAAAACTGGCCGGTAAGTGTTCTTGATAAAGTTACGTTAACACAATTAGAAGAATATTTAGATTATCTACGTCTTTATGAAGATGCAGATAATAAGGTACATACAAATGAAGAACGGGGACGTACGCGAAAGACGGCAAGTATGCGTACTTTTTATAAATTTTTCTACAGGAAACAGGCGATAAAAAATAATACAGCAAGCCTTTTAAATCTGCCAAAAAAACATGAACAGGCCATTGTTCGATTGGAAATTGATGAGATTGCCAGATTATTGGATTCGGTAGAGGAAGGGGATAGTTTAACAAAATCTCAAAAAAAGTACCATAATAAAACAAAAATCAGAGATTTGGCGATCCTTACTCTTCTGCTTGGGACAGGAATTCGAGTTTCTGAGTGCGTTGGTCTGGATATATCCAATTTAGACTTTGAAACGAATGGAATGAAAATCCACCGAAAAGGTGGCGCAGAGGTTGTTTTATACTTTGGAAAAGAGGTGCGGGAGGCACTTCTTGATTATCTTGAAGAAAGGGAAAATTTAATTCCGAAAGAAGGTTCAGAGGATGCACTCTTCTTATCTATGCAAAAACGCCGTATCAGTGTGCGTGCAGTAGAAAATCTTGTGAAAAAGTATGCCCGACCAATAACGCCTTTAAAAACAATCACGCCGCATAAATTGCGAAGCACTTATGGTACACAGCTTTATCAGGAAACAGGGGATATCTATTTGGTTGCAGATGTTCTTGGTCATAAAGATGTTAATACGACACGAAAACATTATGCGGCAATGGAAGATCAGAGAAGACGACTGGCAGCGGGAAAAGTTCAGTTGAGAGAAAAGTAAATTCTACTTTTAGAAAATTAAGCAGGAATCCTCGGTGATTCAATTGCCGAATACTTCACAAAATTAAGAAAGGATACTTAATAAATTAATTATTAAGTATATCCTGACAATAGACAATACGTAAAAAATAAACCATATCTGTAACTTTAATAAAACATTTCTCTTGCAGTTATTAAAGTTACAGATATGGTTTATTTAATTTTTATAGAATCGTTTTAGGTTACACAAAAACCAAATTAAATCTGAAAGAGATTAGATGAGTAACTCTCTTAACTACTTGTAGGAATTAGAGTAAATATAAAAGCCAAATCTTATTTAAATGCACGATATAATCCAATGACTTTACCAACAATAGAAAATGGAGCATCCTGTGGAACTATGATTGGTTCCATCGTATCATTCTCTGGCTGAAGACGAATGTGGTCTTCTTCTTTGAAAAATCGCTTTACAGTAACAGAATCCTCTAATAAAGCCACAATAATCTCATTATCGGAAGCTGTTGGTGTCTCTTCTACTAAAATGAAATCTCCGTCAAAGATACCGGCATTAATCATGCTCTCACCTTTTACTTTAAGCATAAATGTCTGCTTATTATTCACAAACTCCGGCATAATCGGGAAATACCCCTGTATATTCTCAATCGCAAGAATTGGTTCTCCGGCTGTAACGGTACCAACGATTGGGACGTTTACAAGTTCTCTTCTTGTAAGATTAAAATTATCATCTATAATCTCAATTGCTCTTGGCTTGGATGGGTCACGTCTGATATATCCATTCTTCTCTAAAGTCTCTAAATGAGAATGTACAGAAGAAGTAGACTTTAAATGAACTGCTTCACAGATTTCACGAACTGCCGGTGGATAACCATGGCTTAAAATGGACTGTTTTATGTATTCTAGTATCTCTTTCTGCTTTGCACTTATCTTTCCATAGCTCATCAAAAATACACTCTCCTTTATAAACATATATTTTTACAATAATTGTATCATGAGACAGATTAGAAAACAAGTGTTTTCGAAAATGTTTTCGAAAAAATCATTTTTTTATTGACAGACGAAAAAATGTTCGGTATAATGCAAACATATATACGGAATATATGTTCGGAATATTAGTTCGGAACATATGTCTTGGCACATAAATATTTATAACCGTTTATCATTATGTATGGAGGGGATTGTATGCAAGAGATAAGTATGAAAACGACAGCGCAAATTTATGATTTTTCAGAATTACAGAGAAGAAAGAGACAGCGTAAATTGCGTGAGAAACGCCCATTTTTCATTACAGGAGGCGTTTTATTAGTAAGTCTGCTCTGTATATGTTTCTTTTTATATTTTGGAGACAGGGTTGTGAAAGCCCAGGAGCCGATTTCAGATATCCAGTATAAAGTAGTTGAAGTTAAAGATGGTGATAGCCTTTGGTCAATTGCTAAAGAAAACATGTCTGCCAAAGAGGATTATGCTGGATTTACAGATATTTATCAATATGTTCATGAGATAAAGAAATGCAATAATATGAAGTCTGACCAAGTAAATGCAGGATGCTATCTGATGATACCTTATTATGATATAAAATGAAAATTATAGTCTTCTATCGGATTGCTCAAAAAAATCGAAAAAGAAGGATTTATTCTAAAGATGCATTTTGTGCCTTTATACTGTGGAGTGTTGACTGTAATCTCGCAAGCTCATCTTTAAGTGAGGTTGTCATATCAGGCAACACGGAATGTTTAGCACAACGAAACAAAATCATCTTTAGAATATAATCCTTCTTTAGAAGTCATCTGAGCAATCCGAACATAAACTTCTCTATAGCGGTGTCAGGCTTGCTTCACAAATTCCTATTTTTCGTTTAAATCCTCTTTACTAATCTGCTTTCCATCTCTCCAGATTCTTTCTAAATCATAGAAAGCACGATCTTCTTTACTAAATACATGGACGATAATATCTTTGTAATCCATAAGAATCCAGTTTGCACTCTGGTATCCTTCAATCTGTTTTGCATCATAACCAGCTCTGCCGAGAGCTTCTTCTGCGCTGTCAGCCATAGCCTGTACCTGATTACGGTTTGTACCATCTGCAATGATAAAGTAATCTGCAAGAACGGATACTTCGCTGATATCGATAATTGTAATGTCTTCTGCTTTTTTATCTTCTAATGCTTCTACAGCAAGAAGGGCCATTTTCTTTGATTCGTTCATAATAAATCCTTTCATATATTATAATTTGTTTATTATAATAATCTTGTCAAAAGGGGATATCAATTTTTTATCCCACCTGTTACTAGAGTGTGTTTCAAACATACTTTAGTAAAATAAAAAAATATTTCTATTGTTATGTTGAATAGTTCGCAATTATTTATTTGCCTTATAATAATCAAATGTTTTCTGAGTCATAGGATCTGTCACACTTTTTTTTCTTGCAAGATATGCGATGGTGTCTTCTAAAATAAGAAGCAGACAAGTATCTAAATCTTTAAATGCAAGCTCTCGTACTTCTGGAAGATCCTCTGCTTGATTACGGTTTGCTTCCATGTAATCTGCGACAAATACAATCTTATCAAGCAAGGACATCTCTGGGCAGCCTGTCGTATGCCATATAATAGCAGAAAGAACTTCTGGATCGGTTACCCCGTATAACTCATTTGCAAAACAAGCACCAAGTTTCGCGTGAAGAAGTTCAGGATTCTTTCGTTCATAATCAGAAACAGGAATCCCATATCGTTCACATGTAGAAAGTTTATCTTCAGAAGAAAGATATTTGGCACAGTCGTGAAGCAGGCCAGCCATTCTGGCTTTTTCCATATCTGCACCATAACGCATGGCGAGGCAGGCACTCGTGTATTCTACACCCATTGTGTGTTCGTATCTTTTTGAAGATAATTTTTTCTTTAAATCTTCTTTTATTTTCTGTATTGACATCATAGCTAGTTATTCTCCTTTTTTATTTCCTCTGACATATTAGGTTGATAGAGATTATGCTCAAAAATATAATCAACTACTTTTGAAGGCAGGAGATATCGAATGCTCTCTTTATCCCGCACACGTCGGCGAATATCGTTTGAGGATATTTCTAATACTGGAGAATTTAAACGATAAATTGTTGCATCATATTTATTTTCAATATATTCAATCTGACTACTTAAAGATGTACCAGTACCAGCTCTGCCAGCAACAACAATTGTTGCCATTTTCAGAATTTTTTCAGTATCCTTCCAAGATTCAATATGGTAAAGAGAATCTGCACCCATAATGAAATAATATTCATAATCAGGATGTTTTTCCGTTAAATGCGAAAGAGTTTCTACAGTATATGTTGTTCCTTCCCTGTTAAGTTCTTCTTTAGAAAGCCTGAAATGCTGGTTATCTTCTATTGCAAGCTCTACCATTGCTACTCTGTCCTCTTCTGTGACAGAATTAGAAATCTTTTTATAGTAAGGATTCTTTGTTGGCATGATGAGAATTTCGTCAAGATGAAATTGATAAAATGCGGTTTCTGCCAGCAATAAATGTCCAAAATGAATGGGATTAAAGGTTCCTCCCATAATACCTACTTTTTTATGCTCTGCCATGACTTTTTACCTATATATTTATGGCAATACGATTTTACTGTTTTCCTTTGCCGGTTTATATAAAACAATTTTCTTTCCGATAACCTGAACTACCTGAGAACGGGTTCTTTCTGCAAGAACTTCTGCGATTTCTCTTGGGTCATCAAAACAGTTTTTTAATACAGATACTTTGATTAATTCTCTTTTATCAATTGCTTCACGGATTCCTTCTATTACTTCTGGAGTAAGAGATGCCTTTCCAATCTGGAAAATAGGATCCATTGTCATTGCAAGACTTTTTAAATATGCTCTCTGTTTGCTTGTCATAATAATTCCTTTCTAAACTAAATGTAATAACTTAATAAATGTTATACTATAAATACGATATTTGTTCCAAAATATACTTTATATTTACTTATAGGATTGTCATAGAATACTTTTTGTATAAATTTGGTCTATTGATAATAATCAAATGCGAGGTTGTATAACTTTACAGTATCTCCCTCTTCGATTCCAAGTTCCTCTAAGCGTGTTAAAACGCCATTTTCTTTCATAAATTTCTGGAAGAATTCAAATCCCTTCTCGGATTCTAGGTTTGTGTATCCAAGCATACGTTCTACCTTAGGACCTTCTACACTGTATACACCTGGTTCTTCCATTTTAACAACGATAGATTCCTCTTCATCATCTTCCTGAAGTTCAAAGAAGAATTCCTGGTCAAACTCGATAGGTTCTTCTGGTAATTCTTTTAACAGGTCATTGACATACCATAAAAGTTCTTTAACACCCTGTCCACTTACTGCGGAAATAGGGAAAATTTTCATATCTTTATCAGCAAATGCCTCTTCTAACATTTCGATGATAACTTCTCTGTCCTCCTCTGGCATGGCATCCATCTTATTAGCTGCAATTACCTGTGGACGCTTTGCAAGCTCAGGATTATATGCTTCTAATTCTTTGTTAATGGCTTTGATATCCTCAATTGGATCTCTTCCTTCAACAGAAGCTGCGTCTACAAGATGAATCATTACTTTTGTACGCTCAATGTGTCGTAAGAACTGGTATCCAAGACCAACACCCTCAGAGGCCCCCTCAATAATACCAGGGATATCTGCGATAACGAAACCGTTGCCTTCTGCTAAGTCAACTACACCAAGATTTGGGTTAAGTGTAGTAAAGTGATAATTGGCAATCTTTGGTCTTGCGTTTGTCACACGAGAAAGCAGTGTGGATTTTCCAACATTTGGGAATCCAATCAATCCAACGTCGGCAATTACTTTAAGCTCTAAGTCAACCCAGAGTTCTTTTGCTCTTTGTCCTGGCTGTGCATACTTTGGAGCTTGCATTGTTGCTGTAGCGTAGTGCTGATTGCCTTTTCCGCCGCGGCCACCTTTTAATAAAACAACAGGTTCTGTACGGTTTGCCATATCAAGTATGACCTTTCCAGTCTCTGCGTCTTTTACAACTGTTCCAGCAGGTACTTTTAAAATCATATCTTCTCCACTTGCTCCGGTACATCTCTTTTTAGAGCCCTCTTTTCCGTCACCAGCACAATATTTTCTTTTATGTCGATAGTCAACTAATGTATTTAATCCAGGATCAACTACAAATATCAAGTCTCCACCTTTTCCACCGTCTCCGCCATCTGGACCTCCATCTGGTACATAAAGTTCTCTCCGGAAACTGACATGTCCATCTCCGCCTTTACCAGAACGGATAAAGATGCGTGCGCGATCTGCAAACATTACATACACATCCTTTCTATAATAATCTATATAAATTTGTATTGTTCTATTTTTGAAGTAACTGTCAGAACCAACAAAAGTTCATACGGTTCTGCTAACTGAATTTTAATGTGAAATATTTGTAATTATTCAAAACCATAGAATTTGTGTACTACTAATATCTATCATCAGGATATATAGGTCTATTTTAAATAATAAATATGAATAATTACGGATAATTTAAGAGTATAGAAGAAAAGCGGCTTCAAATCAAAACGCTTTGAAGCCGCTGATAAACAAGATTTAACTATGCCACTGGATGTACAGAGCACTGTTTTTTATCTCTGCCTTTTCTTTCGAAACGTACTACACCATCTACTAATGCAAATAATGTATCATCTCCACCGCGTCCTACATTAACGCCTGGATGAATCTTTGTACCACGCTGTCTGTAAAGAATGTTACCAGCTTTTACAAATTGTCCGTCTGCTCTTTTCGCACCAAGTCTCTTGGACTCAGAATCACGTCCGTTCTTTGTGGAACCAACACCTTTCTTATGTGCGAAGAATTGAAGGTTCATTTTCATCATAGTCGTTACACCTCCCTTGTTATAACCTTTAACCAGATATCATACTGTTCTTCAATGGAATGTACTCCAAGATCAAAGGAGTTCATCAATAACAATGCTTTGTCACTGAGAGGATTCTTAAATGTAACCTGGACAAGTCCAAGTTCTTCCTGCTCTGTCACATCAAATTCATCATCAGTAAAAGTATCTAAACTATTTACGAGATTAATTGTAAGGACAGATACGGAACAGCAAACTAAATCTGCACCCTCTTCCACACTGTCAGCATGACCAATTACCTGAAATCCTTTATATTGATTATCAGGTTTTTTGTAGATAGTAATCTGAATCATATCTCTACCAGTTTTTGTTTAACAAACTGTCTCGTCTGTTCTGCTCACTTAACCTTAATTAAGCATTAATTTTTTCAATCTTAACTTTAGTATAAGGCTGTCTGTGACCCTGTTTTTTGTGGTAGCCTGTTTTTCTCTTGTACTTGTAAACGATAACCTTTTTGTCTTTACCGTCTTCAACTACAGAAGCTTCTACTGTTGCACCAGCAACAACAGGATCTCCCACCTTAGTCTCTTCTCCGCCTACTACTAAAACCTGGTCAAATGTATAAGCAGATCCAGCTTCAACGCCAAGCTTCTCAACTTTGATTACGTCGCCTTCGCTTACTTTATACTGTTTACCACCTGTTGCAATAATAGCGTACATATGGCACCTCCTAATAATTACTCGCCAGTTTTGGTGTTCTGTTATGAAACTTATACCGAACTGTGCGGCATACGGCTATTATAATAACAGTTGTTCCTGAGAATGTCAAGCACTTTTCTAAAAAAATATTTTTTTATTATTCTTTTTTGTTCGCAGGTTATGCCGTATGTTATATTTGATCGTAACCGTTCAAACATATGAGAATTTTAATAAAATATTGATAATTTCAGATTAAAACGATAGTCAAAGCTGTTTTACAGTACTCTTTTTTTACAGGAAATAATCTGTTCGTAGAGAGGTTTTCGAACTTTACTTCGAGTCATCTCTACCAGATTCAATGAAGTCATGTCGATGACATTGCAGTGTACGCGGTCTTTTTTACAGGCATTGTCTAACAAAGTCAGAAGCTTTTCTTTTTGTGTTTCATCTTTCATATTGATAAAATCAATCATGATAATACCTGAAATATTTCTTAAACGAAGCTGACGTGCAATTTCTTTTGCAGCTTCACGATTAATTTGATAAAAAAGAGTATCTTCCTGTTGTTTTTTCTTTAAAACGCTGCCAGTATTGACATCAATTACTGTCATTGCTTCTGTATATTCTATGACAAGGCTTGCTCCAGATTTGAGCCAGACATATTTGCCAGATGCCTCTTCGTAATAGTGTGAAAAGCGATATAAATTATATAGTGAACAAGAATCTTCATATAAAGTAATCGGCATTTTATCAAAAGTAACGGTATGTTTATAATATTCTTGAAGTTCTTTAAAAATATCCGAATCATCTGTAAGAATCTCATCAATTGCTTTAAAAGGAAGTTCTTTCCCAAGAGTAATATAGTATGGGGGTTCCTTGTATAAAAGCGTTTTACCAGAAGCGACATGAGCTTTTCGCATTAATTCCTGATATCGTAATTTTAATAAGTTTAATTCTTTGAACAATACTTCATCTGGAATTCCAGATGCATTGGTACGCACTACAATACCATAATGTTCACAGTAGTATCCTTTTGTAATAATTTCCAAACGTTCTCGCTCAGAACGGTCTTTAATTTTTTTGGAAATACCGGTTCTCTTATCTGTAAGTGTAAATACAAAATATTTGCCATTTAAACTGATATTTCCTGTACATACAGGGAGTTTTGTTTTAACAGCATCTTTTGTAATCTGCACCAAAATAATATCTCCTCCGTAGAGTTTATCTTCATGACCGGGAGATAATTTTATAGGTTGTTCTCTATTAGATAAAGAATAATAACATTTTTGGTTTTCTCCTATTTCTAAAAAAGCTCCATGGATCCCTTCTGCAACACGTTCTACACGGGCAGCATAAATATTACCAAGTATACTTTGTTGTTCCTTAGGTTCACAGTAAAGTTCGACAGGAACGCCATCTTTAAAGTATCCATAACAGATGGTATCCTCTTTTTTGGTAATTATTAATTTATTTTGCTTTATTTTCATAAAAACTCCTTTCGTTTATCATGAGTGCAAGCTCGCCGGCTTTAGGGGGTAGGTAGTTAGAAAATATATAACTGGAAAAATTTGTGATTAAAATAAAGAAAGGTCGGTGTTATAGTTCACCGACCTTCCATCATATAAATATATCCAATAAAGCTTAAATGTAAACTTTAATATTCTGATATCTTACACCGTGTGCAGTTGCCTTTCTATGACTTGCATAGTAAACGTCGATCCTTTTTCCTTTGATTGCACTTCCGGTATCTTCTGCTCTATAGATTATATTACCAATCTTAACTTTTGTTCCTAATGGGATTAAACGCTTATCCACAGCAATTGTACGTTTTTCTTTTGGTCTTGTTCCACTTGCTGTCATACATCCGGCCCACTTTCCGGCACAGCGTCTGCAATTGCAATATCCTGTTGTTCTTACACGCATAGTTATGTAATTCTTTACTGTAACAACGCTTTGTGCATATACATTGGTTCCAGAAATCTTAGCAGTAATAACTGCGGTACCTTTTCTTTTGGCAACAACCTGTCCTTTACTGTTTACAGTCGCAATGCTTCTTTTACTTGACTTCCATATAACCTTTTTAGAACGGCTATTGGAAATTTTGGCTTTTAATTTCACTTTCTGGCCTCGTTCTACAACGGAACCAGCTTTATTTAATCGAATAGATGCCTGTGATTGAACGCTGACCTGGGTATTATTTGAATTTGTCTGTTGTGCAGAAACTTTCTGTGGGAAAAGGCAGAGAAAGCTTAATATAAAAACGAATGCTGCGATGATATTATACTGTTTACACTTCATAATAGACCTCCTTTTCGTCTTTCAATTTCTATTACGAAATGTATTATAACATATTTATCACAGTTTGTTAACCCCTTTTTAACATTTATGTAATATTTATAGATTTATTATTAACAAATCTAAATAAATACAAGCGTTAAATAATATATCTTATAAACTTGTAATATATGTTATTACATAATATCATGCAAATCATATAGTGAATTTGCATGATATTTTCTAATTTTCTTCCGGATGCTTTTCTTCTGGAATATCCCGGCCAACAGAACCTAAAGGCTGAAGTTCTCCATCTTTTTTCAAATAGGTTTCCAGACGGTGATACTGGAATCCCATCGGGTCATAATCATAGCCAAGATATTTACAAAAAGCTTCCATTACAAGCTGTGGCTTTAAGTTCTCTGCACTGCCGGTAACAAGTTTCATAAAAATGCCTTCCTGTTTTAATGGAAGCCCTGGCAGAAGCGGTTCTGACTCATATTCACGAATATCAAGAATCATCGGAGCGATATCTACTTCTTTTTCAGAACGTTTTGTTTTCTTTACAATTGCAATCTTTTCCTGCATAGAAAAAGGCTGTGTGCGTTTTAGGAACGCATCTTTGTAATAATATCCCTCACGAAAAGTTACGAGATAATCTGCTGCAGCAGTTACTGCCATACAGTTTTTCTCTTTTTCATCAATTTCTTTAAATTCAAGGACAGAAATGCCTTCGTTCATTACTGCATTAATACGGGAAAGCATCTCTTCGCTACTATAAGTCCAGTCAAAAGAAATGTCGGCATATTCGCCCTCGCTAGTCATTCCAAGTCCTAAAGGTGCAGCAAAACTCATAATTTGGTGAGGGCTCATACCTTTAGAAAAAGAAACGGGCAGTTCTGCACGCATTAACGCTTTTTGAAAATATCTTTGTACATCGAGATGACCTATAAATTTAAGAACACCTGTTTTCGTCCATTTTACTCTTACTTTCATAGCAGACACCTCCTCCAAATTTTGCAGCTCCGCAGCCGGAACATTTCTGACGGCAGTTTGGGGTTACCTTTTCTGCCATTGCGTTATTCCATTCACGTTTTAAAAATTCTTTTGTTACACCAATATCAATGAAATCCCATGGGAAGATTTCGTCAAGTTCTCTTTTTCTTGTTGTGTAGAAATGATAGTCAAGTCCATTCTCTTCCATCGTTTCCATCCATGCTTCATAGTTGAAAAATTCTGTCCAGGCATCATAAATACAGCCTTTTTTATAAACATCGTAAATAACCTTGCCGATACGGCGGTCACCACGGGCAAGGATACCCTCTAATACGGTCGTTTTGGCATCATGCCATTTGAAAGAAAGGCTGCGGTGATTGTGCTGAATCTTAAATTCATCATTTACGATATGTGCCTTTGTTTTGTATTCATCCTCCTCACACATAGAAGCCCACTGGAATGGGGTAAATGGCTTTGGAACGAAGAAAGAGGCACTTGCACCTACGGAAATACGTCCATGACGGTACTCGGCATCCATGCTGTAATAATTCATCGCGATTTTCTCTGCAAGATGAGCAATGCCCTTAATATCTTCCTCTGTCTCTGTAGGAAGTCCCATCATAAAGTAAAGCTTTACCTTACTCCAGCCACCTTTAAACGCCTCCATCGCACCATGAAGAATCACTTCTTCGGTAAGTCCCTTATTAATTACATCACGCATTCTCTGTGTACCAGCTTCTGGTGCAAAAGTAAGGCTGCTCTTTCGTACATCCTGCACCTTACTCATAACATCTAAAGAAAAAGCATCAATTCGAAGAGAAGGTAATGCAATATTAATATTCTTAGAACGGTAGTTATCAATCAGATAATTGCAAAGTTCCGGTAAATGGCTGTAATCACTGGAACTTAAAGAGCTTAAAGAAATCTCGTCATTTCCAGTTCCTTTAATTCCCTTAGCAGCAAGTTCTTCCAACATTGGAAGAGCGCGCTCTCTTAATGGACGATAAATCATTCCCGCCTGACAGAAACGACAGCCTCTTGTACATCCACGCTGGATTTCAAGAACACAGCGGTCCTGAGTTACTTTGATATATGGAACAATCTGCTTTTCCGGATAAAATGTATTCGTAAGGTCCATCTGCACCTGTTTTAAAATAGTTCTTGGAACATCTTCATAAAGCGGCTCAAAAGAAGCAATTGTTCCATCTTCGTTATAAGTTGTCTCATAAAGAGATGGCACATAAATGCCCGGAATGTGGGAAGCTTTTCTTAAAAATTCTTTACGAGTGCCACCATTCTTTTTATGCTCTTTATATAAATCCATCAGGTCATAATATACCGTCTCGCTTTCCCCGATATAAAACATATCAAAGAAATCTGCCAGAGGTTCTGGATTGTAAGTACAAGGGCCACCGCCAATGACAAATGGAGCATCTTCTCTTCTGTCTTTCGCATAAATACCAATCTGACTTAAATCAAGTATCTGCAAAATGTTAGTGTAGCACATCTCATACTGAATCGTAATCGCCAGAAAATCAAACATAAATACAGGGTCTTGACTTTCTAGGGCAAAAAGAGGTATATTTTCCTCACGCATGACTTTATCGAGGTCAACCCACGGTGAAAATACACGCTCACAGTATACATCATCCCTGCGGTTCATTTGGTCGTAAATAATCTTCATCCCAAGATGGGACATGCCGATTTCATACACATCTGGGAAGCACATCGCAAACCTTATTTTCCCTTCTGGGTCCTTCCTTACCATGTTTACTTCATTCCCAATATAGCGTACTGGCTTCTCTATTTTTAGCAATATTTCATCACTTAATGCTAAATTATTCATACATTTTCCTTTCGTTATTGTTTATTTTTCACAAAACATATATTTGCTTAAATTTTAATATTTAAGTGATTTTTAATGTGAATTTAAACAAATTTATGCATCAATTTTTCTATAATATCAAAAAAATTCACTTTTTGCAAATTCCAGACTCTTTAAAAGTATGTGGATTAAAAAAATTAAATGGATAAATTGCAATAAATTAGATTTTTTTCTTTTATTATACTCAATGTAGGTTATCTGTTCCCTCTGAAACTGTGTACGCAACTCCGTTTAGATAAAGCCTGCCAGAGAAATAATATAGCACATATCGCTGCAAAAAATAAAACAGCCAGAGTGTCCTTAAATAAAGGCTCTATGACTGTTTTCTATCCTTACAACTGTCAAAAACAGGATCATAACATATGCACAATGATATTGTCAAACTTATAATTCTTTATGCACGCTTATAAAGAATCGGAACATCATATCCAAACGTTCTTTTTCCATTTACTTCCATGCTCTCAGATACTTCCAAACCTGTCTCTGAAAAACGTTCCCACAATTTAAACATCATAACCGGTGTAAACTGGCTTGTACTTCCACCTTCCCAAACACCATCATTTTCAAGATATAATGCCGGTGTAAACTTTTCCGACTTCTTCAATTCACTATATTCTACCGGCAGCATGGAATCATACGTAAATGTATTTTTATCTGCTCCCGCTGGTATTTCATAAGATGAAAGTAAAATCCCTTCCCTTTCCTCTGTAAATAAAAAAATATGGGGAGATGCATGTTTTTTTCCATTCGTTTCATAATAGCTTTCTTCTACAAGAAACTTTCCCTGAAAATCCACTGGAAGATTTTTAATCTTGTCATTACAGACTGTATTAACATGCTCGGCATATGGATATACTTTGCCCGATTTTTGCATTTCTTCAAACTGCTCTTTATTATTAAAATATCCTGTTATAAGCTTTATAAACATCTCAAGATTTGATTTCTTTTCTTTGCTATTTAACATAATTCTGCCTCCATTTATTTATATATACTCCCAGAATCTTTCTGTGCTTATTTTGGCGGTCAATTTCCGATATGATTCTATTTTATTTTCAAACACGCTCTGGCATTATTACAATATATCACAGCCATCTGCTTTTGTCACATCAAAATTCTGACATCAAAGTAAAAGAAGAGATTTCATGCACTCGCATGAAATCTCTTCTATAGGGAAAGTGACTCTAGATGCCTTTTCCTTTTATGTTATTATAGGGGAAATGGAAAAGGCGATTTCTAGAAGGCTACTTAACTCTTATTACTTTTTTCACTTCTGGACCATTACCATATCCTTTACCTAATGCTGTACTGATTCTAATCGTCAGCTTTTTCCCTTTCTGTGCCCCGTTAGGAACCCATACGGTATAACTCTTTTTACTTCCCTTTACCCAATTAGTAGCAACCCACATACCGCCGATTTTCGGTACTTTTTTCTTTAAGGTTACTTTTACTTTATACTTCGTATAGGTATACGGTGGTACCCATTCATAACGTGAAATGTGTCCGCCAACCCAGTGTTTGCGCCACCAGCCCTTAACGGTTACCTTTTTCTTCTGTACGATTTTTATAGACTTTACCGCTGGTTTTACTTTAGAGCCGGTCTTCATTGTTACGATATTGGATGGCGTTCCTGCCATACCGTTTGCATAAGCCTGTACACGGAACTTGTAATTCGTCAGAGGCTTTAATCCTTTTATGGTAACCGGATTACTGTTGCCACAGGAGAAGTATCCTATCGTTTTTGCTGTCGTCCATTTACCCTTCTTTAAAACCTGAATCCTTACAGAAGTCTGCAGCTTATTCGGGTAATCCACCCAGAACTTTGCAGAATTATAACCTGTAGCCACACGTGGCTTGCTCAATTTCTCTGCCGGACTGATTACATAAGTGGTAAATGTCTTTCCGTTAGTAGTCTTAAAAGTAATCCATTTATGTTTGCCCGGTGCAGTAGCAGAAGATGGAATTCCGTCATAATCAACTTTATTCGAATTATACCAGTCCCACGTCTTTCCGGTAAGATGGTCATATACCGAAACAATCTTATCATCGGAATTCGCCGGTACAGTCTGTGCGATCACCTTTTTCTTACCTATATCAGAAAGCTGGATTGCACTCTGGGAACAGGTAATTCCAGTTGCAGGGATCCAGTTGTGACCGTTTAGGTTGAACATAAATGTTGCCGGATAATAAGAACCCCTATTAGCTATCTGTACATAATATGTACCGCTTGTTAAAGTTTTTGAACCCAGATTCCATACATTCTCACCTGTATACTTTGTATGAGCTTCTGTATATACCTGTTCATCACGAGGATTATAAATTCGAATAGTTGTAGTATTGGAATTAAAATGTTCGTTTCTTTCTTTTTCAGCCAGCTCAAATGTCGGATTAATTACAGCTCTTTCGCTAACATTAAACTTATACCAGCGTTCTTCTCCTCCAGAAACAGTAACACCTTCATAAAGACTGTTCTGCATACCGGATAATGGAATTTCCACTGCGGTATTTTTATTAAGACCAATCGCCTGCTCTTTCTTTTTTACTTCTTTACTGAGATAGGCTGCTTTAATGTTAAATGTAACAGAAGCAGAGCTTGAAGCTGAAGAAGAAAAAACAACTTCACAAGCCTTCTCTATACGCTGATATGGATATAAATAAAGCACATTTGCATCTTTCGCTACTGGATTTTCGCGACTTACACACTCATGATTTCCTACATATATTCTTAGTTGATAATTATGATCTGTTTTTATAATATCATGCTCAAAAGTTACTTTTATCGGTTTATCAGAGTTATTGGTTATATTAATATATGGATTACTATTTTCTTCTTTCGTAAATGGAACCATTTCTATCGTTCCTGGGGTAAAGTCTTTAGGAATACCGACTTCATTGGCATTCACCCCGGCATCTGCCATAAACCAGAACCCAAACACCAAAGCACATAACAATAATCCCTTCATGAAATAGTTACATATTTGTTTCGTTCTCTCTTTTTTCATAGTGACCCCTCCTTTTAATTTTTCGATGAAGTTGCGAGAGTATCCATTTTAAAACTATAAAGTTTTCTTAAGAGAATTATAACAAATATGCTCATTTTTTACCCTGTCCTTAAGTACAGGTTTTCTTCACAAAGAGGATGGATTTTTTTCCGGGCTGCTTGGGATGATGAAGTTTTTATTGGTGACTGCGATTGCGAGCCTTGTTTTATTGGCATAGCCGGTTTTTGATAATATGTTAGAAATATGGAACTTTACTGTTCGCTGTGATATATGCATTCGTTCAGCAATCTCACTATATTCAAGACCTTCGCATATAAGCCGGAGAACTTCGATTTCTTTAGCAGTAAGTTCTGAACTGTCAGCAAGACCCAGCTTTACGCTAGGTGTTTTGTCTGGGAAGATATGTTCGCCTGCCATTGTTTTCTCTATAACATCAATTAGTTTTTCTGGACTGATATCTTTATACCAGAAGCTGTCGGCTTTTGCTTCCTTCGCTCTTTTTAAATATCCGACTTCTACCATCGAAGTTACGATAATTATTTTTATGTCCGGGAATTCTGCTTTAATTTCTGCTGCCGCTTCAATACCGTCTTTATTACCGGCAGTACACACATCCATTAAAACCAGGTCAATTTTCTCCCGCCTGCATACGGCAAGTGCGACATCGGCTCCGTTTACACTGGCACAAAGCTTATATTTGCCACTATCAAGGAGAATCCTTTCCATATTTTCACGAGGCATCCTCTGATCCTCTACAATCAATACCTTCTTCATGATTTAGCTCCTTTTTTTGAAATGTTATTGTTAATGCAAAATATGGCATGGACTGTATATGCATTTCCCCACTATAATCAAATATATGACGTGAAAGATTATATAAGCCGCCTTTTGGAACAACTTCTTTTTCCGGAATTTCCCCATTATTTGTAATACAAATATGATAACAATCCTTATCTTCTTGCATCGTTATAAAAAGCTCTGTCGCACTGGCATGACATACTCCGTTTGTCAGACATTCCCTCATGGCAAGAATATATATGTGAGCATACTCTTCTTCCTTTGGTAAGGAGCCTGTGCAGCGAACCTTTACACCGATTGTTCGGGCATCCTGTAGAAATCTTTCAAATTCTCCCTCTTCTAAAGGATATTGATTATCATTCCAAATCGCATTTACTGCCTGACGAAGTAATCGTACCGCATTGCTGTAATCTGCATTTTCCTGTGCTAAACTTTGTCGGATAGCGGTTAGTCCCGCTCCCATCTGATCATGCAATTTAGTCTTGGCAGCAAGGACTTCCCTTTCTCTTGTCAAAATCAATACATTATCAGAAAGATATCTTAGCTCTCTGGATATTTCTTTTAACTTTTCTGTTTGCCTTGTAAGATTTATTTTTTCATGATATTGCTTTGTGATATCCGAAAAAACGGCTTCTATATAAACATTTCCCTCCGTGTCTTTCACCTCATTTTCCTGATAATTCCATGCCCGTCCATCGGGAAAAAGATAAATTTCCTTTTTATCTGTAAGGTGGATAACTCCGTTTTGTATATTGCTGTGAAGGGCACCTCGTAATTCACTAAGTTTTTGCAGGTCTTTATGAGCAAGTGCTCTAAAAAGCCGGTACATCTGTGAATTACAGAGCTTTATTGTACCATTCAAAGTAAAATAGCAGATTCCTACCGGAAGAAGATTCAACGCTTCTTTAATAGAATTTTGGCTAACCTTCTCTTTCGTTTTCTTTTTTAAGTGGACACACTCTCTAACAAGTAAAAAATCAATAATACCGACAATGCACCAAAGTATTATGATTGGGACAGGCAGCAATTCATAATATTTTTCACCATTATTTATCTGATGGAAAGAATATGCCAGATGATTCAAAAGCAGAAATAAAAAGAAGAATAGAAAGCTGTTCCAATTTCGATAGCATTTCCACATGTATGGTCGGAGTTCATAAAGAAGAAAGAGTAAAAGAAGAGAAAATATCAGACTGAGAAATACTACGGCCATAAACATCGTCTGTAGTAGCTTAGATGACAGATAGAATGTCTGCATTACGCTTCACCTGCTTTCTTCACAGTAAATGTAAATCTCCATACGCCGTCCTCGTAACTGCTTGTATCGGTGATTTTAAAAAATGAGGTTAAGTTTGCGTTACTTTCTACTTCCATACAAAAAATCAGACTTTCTTTATGTACACGAAACTTTACCCATACAGATAAAAGGGAATCAAGACAAGCTTCGATTACGGTTTCAAAAAAGTTATAAATACGGACGGCATCCCGCACATAGATAAATGCTCCTGACGGAGCGGCAAATGCACACATAACTCCCATTAGCCTAAGACTGCTAAAAGACTCCTCCAAACAGGCTTCCAGTTCTGCGATATCAGACACCTCAGCTCTTTCTTCGATAAAAATTAAGTTACCACATCGCTTTATGTAAGTTCCGATTACACTGATTTTAGCAAGCAGCCTGCGTTTCGCTGTCAAATTTGTTTCCGCCTCATATTGATATAACAAGTTATTTAATAGTTCAATCTGCCCGGCAGTTTGCATCTGAAGCTTATCGTATAAGCGGTTCTTTTCCCGGAGCATATTAATCTTTGCTTTTGTCTGATAATTCTCCTGCTCAATGCAGTTACTCTCTTCTATCGTTTTCCGATTTTCTTCCATCTTTTCCAACAGCATCAGGATGTCTTTAATGTCCTCCTGCCATAAAACATATCCTCCCTGAATCGGCCTGCTTTTAATTACGGTCTTTTTATCAACAACGACTTCTTTCTTTGCAGACTCTTTCATTACAGTCTCAGATAGTTCCATTGCATTAGAAGAAGCATAGCATACATGATACTTTAAATCTGTGATCTGCGCTCCCATCGTGCATACTTCAAACAATTGTTCATATCCTGTATTTGTCTGAATCAGGCCACAGTAAATACAGCTTTCAAATATACATACAAACATCAGACATAAAACAGCGGTAATATCTCCGCCGATGACCTGCATCCACTGTACACCACTTGCATGAATAACGGCATAGATGATAGTAATACAAATTCCTATAATGGGAAGATACTTCTTTCTTTGGGACAGTCGGCGTTTATAAACCATCAAAATAAAGGCAGATACCCCACATAGGATTTCCCAGAGGAATACGATGTAATAGCCACCTTCATAACAATAAGCTTTATCTGTCCATACTTCCCCTAAAGGAAAGGAAAATACCCATTGATGAAAATCATTAGATATTACAAGTAAAAAACAGAAAATGGTAGGAAGATATATTAATTTTGACCATTTTGGTAAAGTATACTCTTCTGGCTGTCCAAGAAGAATCGCTGCCTGTAGTGCAGCCTGTGGAATAAAGAGCATAGGCAGATAGTAGCTGTACCACAAATAGCGTTCTACGTTGGCATCTATTGTAAAAAAATACTTTACAGTGCGGATAATAAACCAGAAAATCATTAAGCCGGATATAAAGAGAAGGGTATTTTTCACTGATTTTTGAACGACTCGTTTATGGATGCTTATCGCCCATCCGATATATAATCCAATATGTATTATGCTTCGTACGATTCCATTTAAAACATACTGGAAACTTATTTTCCCTAAAATACGGCACAGTAGTGCAATGAGAACCATGCATATAAAAATAATGATATTTCTGTTTGCCTTTTTTTGTAATATTTTCTGCATCACAGCGAAGGTGCTCCACATTCATTTTCACGATTCGTTAAAATCCCAAGCCCGTGTTCTAAATTCGGAAGAAGGAACTCTAAAGACTCCTTTACCGCCTTTGGACTGCCCGGAAGATTGATAATGAGAGTGTTGTTACGGATTCCGGAAACAGCACGGCTGAACATGGCACGAGGGGTAATCGTCATGGAATAATTACGAATTGCTTCAGCAATTCCGTTTGCCATGCGGTCACAGACGGCGATAGTTGCTTCCGGAGTCCGGTCACGTTTGGAAAATCCAGTTCCGCCAGTCGTAAAAATAAGATTAATCTGACGCTGATCGCTTAAACGAATCAGTTCTTTTTCAAGAAGCTTTTGTTCATCCGCAAGTAAAAGAGTTTCTTTTACATCGTATCCTGCAGATTTTAACATTTCTACGATTGCAGGACCACTTTTATCCTCTCTTATTCCGGCGGCTCCCTTATCGCTTAAAGTGATTACTGCTGCTGTATAAGGTCTGTCTGCTTTTGGAGGGATGCAGGTAACTTCCTGACCGATTTTAATATGCCCACCTGTAATTACTTCTGCAAATACGCCTTCTCTTGGCATGATGCAGTCCCCCATTGTCTTATAGATCAAACAATGGTTATGACATTCCTTTCCAATCTGGGTCATTTCAAGAACGACATCTCCGATAACAAAACGGGTGCCGACAGGCATAGAGCGGAAATCAACTCCCTCAACAATTAAGTTTTCACCAAAAGAACCGGGATGGATATCTGCGCCTTTGGCTTTAAAGGCATCCACTTTTTCTTTGGAAAGAAGACTAATCTGACGATGCCATTTGCCACCGTGAGCGTCGCCCTCGATTCCCCAGTTGCAAATAATATTAGCTTCTGTTATGAGATGCTTTTGCACCCCTCTTTTTTCACTGATACAAATTCCGGTAATTTTCCCCATATTAACTTCTCCTCTCATCCGCCAATCTGTTCCATCGACTGGCTTTCTGTTACTTTTTGTCTATTTTCAAAGCAATGCATCTGTTCTACCCTGTACAAGTTTGAAAAAATCAAATATGTTCTCTCTAGCCCAATAATTTTAATAATCGTTCTCAAAATTATATCATATACTTTTACAAAAAGAAAGATATGCAGGAGAAAAACACACTATGCCCTCATATTCATCATAGATTGACATATCATCGGTACTTAGATATAATCACTTAAAAAGTGAGTATTTATCATAAATCACATATAAATGAAGCATACATTTATAGCAAATCAATTATATATTTTAAAGAAAAGAGAAAATATTATGCCAAAAGGTTCCGAACAATTAACTAACGCAAGAAAAGAAGAAATTATTAACGCCTGTGCAAAATTATATACGACGATGAACTTTAAAGATATCACTTTAAAACAGATTAGTCTTGAAACAACCTTTACCCGCACTTCTATCTATAATTACTTTCAGACAAAAGAAGAGATTTTTCTGGCACTGTTTCAGAGGGAATATGACTTATGGACAGCCGATATCCGACAGATTTTTGAAAAATATGAAGTGATGACTGTTGATGAATTTGCCAGTGCCTTAGCTCATACTTTAGAAAAAAGAGAATGTCTCCTAAAATTACTATCTATGAATCATTATGATATGGAAAGCCGCAGCCGTTTAGACAATCTTGTAGAATTTAAAAAATCTTATGGAAACTCTATGGCAGCTGTAACACACTGTCTTGAAAAATTCTTCCCTAAAATGACGATACACGATATTCAGGACTTCTTATATGCATTCTTCCCATTTTTATTCGGTATTTATCCATATACTTATGTAACGGAAAAACAGACCAAAGCAATGAAAGAGGCACATACAGAATATGTCCTGCTATCATTATATGAAATTACCTATTCGTGTATTAAAAAGCTGTTGGCGGATGCGGAATAGGTAGTTATAACACAAAGAACCACTCCTTTCCCTAATTCAAACGTATAGGTATCTGGATTGTTAAATACAGGGACAGGAAGTCTGCCAAATCGAAGATAAACAGGGCCATTCATATGAAAAGTGGCTTTCACCGCTGCTTTTGCCTCTGTATCATATTTCCTGTAGATACTCCATTAGCACAAACCACTAAAATTCGAAGATTTTGATGTTCATTCTCCGCTACTGATAAATGAGAGCCAAAATGCAACGCCAAATAAGCAATCTCGCCATCAGGTATTGGCAGTCCAATCTGTTTCTCAATGTAGTTGCTTACAATTTTTGTGATTTCAAATAAATCTGGATATTCCCGTATAATATCCTTACTCATCACATCCGCTGTTTGTATACCAAAACGATAGCTACCCTCGCCCCAAGCAGATGAAGACATAATATTATCCACCAATCTGCCCCATAGGATGGCTTTCTGTCACTTGTCTCGTATCTTCAAAACAATGCATTTGCGGCTTATTTTCAATACTTTTTCTTAATATATTTTGAATTTCTTCCTGTCGTTTTTCCGGATTTTCTATTCGTAAAGCAGGTTTTAAAGCCCAGCGCTGTTCGTAGCACAGGCAGGGCTTTAAATCTCCAGTTGAAGTCATTCGAATACGATTACAGAGATTACAGAACTTTCCATGCATTGCACTGATAAATCCGACATTTCCCTGAAATCCTTCTATAGAGTAATATACTGCCGGGCCATTTCCATATATGCGGAAATCCTCTGTTAAATTTCCATAGTGTTTTCGTATCGTTTCTTTTAACTCCTCATTAGAAATGCTTTCCGACATATTTCCATAACCAATCGGCATCATTTCAATAAAACGAACACTTAACGGTAATTTTCTTGCAAGTTCCGTAAGAGGAAGCCATTCTTCCTCATTCATTCCTTTTTGTAAAACTGCATTAATCTTTACTGGAATACCAGAAGCTACTGCCTTTTCTATAGAAGAAAGGACGGCATCAAGTTTATCAAACCCAGTAATCCATTCATATTTTTTGATATCCAATGTATCGAGACTGATATTAACGGCATCAAGTCCTGCCGATAATAATGCTTCTAATTGCTCTCCTAATAATAATCCGTTTGTTGTCAATGTGACAAGTTCTGTTCCCGGAATATTTTTTATCATGCGAATAAGCTCCGGGCAGCCTCTTCGCACGAGTGGTTCCCCTCCCGTAATTTTAAAACGGGTGATACCAAGCTTTACTGCTTCCTGACAGACCTCTGTGATCTCCTCATAGGTAAGAATCTCTTTCATCGGAATCCATTCAGCTCCGTCTGGCATACAGTAACGACAGCGAAGATTACAGCGGTCTGTAATGGAAATGCGCATATAATTTATCTCTCTGTCATAGCTGTCTTTTATCCCTGTTTTTATCATTATAAAAATTTCCTTTTACTCTCCGTTTGTTTTTGGCATATTTTTAAATTCAAGAAATGCCATGATAATTGTAATAACTGCTGCTAAAAAATCTGCAATCGGTCCACAATAAATACATCCTTCTATTCCCATAAAATGCGGCAGAATTAAAAGCAGCGGAATAAAGAAAATAATCTGTCTTGTAAGAGATAAGAAAATTCCTTTTGCCGGCTTTCCGATGGATGTAAAAAAAGTCGAAGTAATTGGCTGCAGAGCATCTAACCAGATAAAGAATAAGAAGATTCGGAAGAAACGTACTCCGAATTCAAAATATTCTGGTTCTCCGGTTCCAAACAGACCGAGAATCTGTCTTGGGAAAATCTGAAACAGCACAAAAGAAATAATAGAAATTACAACACCTGATGTTGCTGCAAGACCAAATGCCTTACGCACACGGTCGTAGTTCTTTGCTCCATAATTAAAACTTTCTACTGGCTGGCTTCCCTGAGAGAGACCGATAACAATGGAGAAAAAGATTTGGTTTACCTTAATGACGATTCCTGCACAAGCTAAAGGAATCGCTTCTCCATAAACAGAAGCCGCTCCGTAGTGAGTCAGAGAATTATTCATGATAATCTGAACAATCATCATGGCAACCTGATTAAAGAAAGAAGCCATTCCAATCTGTGCAGTTTTACTGATATATTCCATGTGAGGATGGAAATGTTCTTTTGTCAGAGGTACTGTCTTAAAATGAAGCAAATATCGAATAACAATAATTGCTGAAATAATCTGTCCGATAATTGTTGCTAATGCAGCACCTGCCATTCCCCAGTGAAATATCATAACAAATACTGCATCTAATACAGTATTGATAACTGCACCAACTAAATTACAGATCATTGCCATATTGGGACTGCCATCTGCACGAATCAGATGACAGCCTCCTGTTGTCAAAATTAAAAATGGGAAACCTATTGCTGTGATTCGTACGTAGGTCTGTGCATAGGGAAGGACATTTGCCGGTGCACCAAATCCCGTTAAAAGCGGGGTTAAAAATAATTCTGAAATTAAAAATAGAATTACACCGCTTCCAATTAGACAGACAATAGCATTTCCAACAAAATATACTGCCCGGTCCTGATTTCCTCTTCCCATATTTAAATTAAAGCAGGAAGCACCACCAATACCAAACATCAGTGCAAGGGCAATGCAAGATGTTGTAAGCGGAAAAGCAACATTTGTTGCAGCATTACCGAGTGTGCCGACAGCTTGTCCGATAAATAACTGGTCAACAATATTGTATAATGCACTGACAAGCATAGCGATAATACTTGGAACAGCAAACTTAACCATCAAAGAACTAATAGAAGCTTCTCCTAATGGATTGCCCGTCTGTACATTTTCCTTACGTTCTTCACTCATATGTTCATCTCCTTATCTTTGTTTTTTTATTGCATAAAAGGCGGCTGCCTTCTTCATCGTAGACAGCCACCTTTTATTATAGCATTAATTTTGCGAAATACACAAACAAATATTTATATTTTCTCTATTATTTTTCTGACGAAAAATTACAAGCTTTTTAACATTACTCTAAAATGTCAAATATTCTATTCAATATTTAACCTATGAGCTTTAACACTTCTTCTTTTGTCGGCATAACACGCAGGGCACCCTTACGTGTAGTCACAATGGAGGCCGCTGCATTGGCAAAAGTAAGCATTTCTCTAAGTTCTTCTTTGCTGTAATCTTTCCATCCATTCTCTAATATATAATGGAGAATACAAGCACCAAAGGTATCTCCTGCACCGGTTGTTTCAATCGTATTATCCTGAAGAAAAGCAGGTACTTTTACTCGTTCTTCTTTACAGCAGGCAATACTTCCGTCTTTTCCAAGAGAAACCAGGATAAGCGGTGTGTGGAATCGGTCCTGAATCCACTGGATACCAGCATCAAAATCTTCCTCACCCGTGAGCCACAAAATCTCATTATCGGAAATCTTTAAAATGTCACAATGAGTAAGCCCATACAGAACCTGCTTTTTTGCATCTTCTAAAGAATTCCATAATGGTTCTCTTAAATTCGGGTCAAATGAAATTAAAGCCCCAGCAGATTTTGCAATATCAATCGCTTTTTTTGTTGCTTTTCGGCAACTATCATGTGTCATTGATAATGTACCAAAATGAAAAATTTTACTGCTTGTAATAATATCTTCTCTTAAATCTTCCTCACAAAGCATCATATCTGCTCCAGGATTACGATAAAATGAGAAATCTCTGTCTCCATCTGTTGCGGTATGCACAAATGCAAGAGTGGTATGAACTTCCTCATCTTTACGAAGTCCCCAGGTACCAATTCCGGCTTCCTTTAATGCCTTTTCTAGCTGTGCACCAAACATATCGTTACCAATCTTACCGATAAAATTCGTAGAATGCCCCAATTTTGAAAGCATTGCGAGTACATTACACGGTGCTCCGCCAGGATTCGCCTCTAAGATAGGATTTCCCTGTTCACTTATGCCATTCTCTGTAAAATCAATTAATAATTCCCCCAGTGCTGTTACGTCACATTTACCCATAATAACCAATCTCCTTTTTCTTTAGTAACTTTTCTAAATACGCAGTTGTCTTGTTTTTGAAGAGTTACAAATTCTGTAAATATTTTACCGTATTTTCTTTTCATTGTCCATTGGTCGTTCTTTGGAATCTGCCCAGAAATTAGGGGAAATGCCCTTAAACAGGCTATACTCTCTTTAGGGGCTGTCTTTGGCAATGACAGGGATAAGAGGAATGAGCATGGCTTATTTGAGAATGGTTTAAAATTCTACAGATTCATATTTTTTATATATTCATTCATAAATTTTTTGTTTTCTGCCAGAGAAAGGTGCGTGCAGTTTTCGGAAATCTTTTTTGCGCGAAGGCGGTAGGATCTGTCAAGTAAAAGAGACTGTACTCCCTGGCCGGCACCATTTCCGATAGAAATTATTTTTTCTCGGTCGATGTTCGGTAAAAGACCAATGGCTAAGGCATTATCAATATCAATGTAATTGCCAAATGCTCCTGAAAGTATAAGTGCATCTACCTGTTCTAAGGATACACCTGTTTCTTCTAGCAGAGCAATGCAGCCGGAGTAGATGGAACTCTTTGCAAGCTGAATCTGGCGGATATCCTTTTGAGAGAGATAAACTGGAGATTTTCCCTCGCCCCCTTCTTTAAAATAGAATGCCATATTATATTCTTCTACTTCATGCAGATGTTTTATCAACGGGCTAAATGGATTGATTCTTCGATATTCGTCTGGTCCAAGCAAGGTTCCTGCCTCATCAATCAGTCCGACTCTGCGAAGTTCTGCTACTGCATCAATAATTGCTGAACCGCAAAGTCCTTTTGGCTCTGTATCATCAATTACTTTATAGGTAAGTCGATTGTTTTTTAAAGAAACTTTTTCGATTGCTCCCGTTGTTCCGCGCATTCCGCAGTCAATGTTCCCTCCTTCTAATGCCGGACCACAGGCAGTCGAGGCCACCAGAAAATCAGGATAACTTCCAACAGCAAGTTCACCATTTGTACCTAAATCTACCATAAGATATTTCTTTTTTTCTTTTGTTAACGTAAGAAGAACCGATGTCGTATCTGCACCGACAAATCCACCTAATAATGGTAAGAATTCTACAATGCCTTTCTCATTACACTGTAACCCAGCCTCTTTTCCAGGTGTGATAATGGCTTCTTTTGTGATGTTTGCAAAAGGATTTACTCCCAGATAATATGGATTTAAACCATAAAACAAATGCTGCATCGTACTGTTTCCACAAAGAACGATATGATAGATATTGTCTTTTAAATCAGGCTGCTCACTTACTGCTTCTGTAAACATTTCATTTAATGTATCCACAATAGCTTCTCGCATATTAAGAAGCATTTCCGGATTTTCTCTTACAGCAGCATTTCTTGAAATAACATCGGCTCCATAGATTGTCTGTTTATTTAACGCTGATTTTGTTGTTATCAGCTCTCCTGTATTTAAATTATAAATATATAGTGCTACAGTTGTTGTTCCAATATCTGCTGCCGCTCCATAACAGCAAGTGGTCGTATCACCAGCTTCTATTCCGATGATTTGTTCCTGAAAATATATAAGAGTGCAGCCTGAAAAATTTCTATCTGTATTTAATGTTGCAAACTTTTGCATAACAGAAAGTGGGATCTGGCTGTTCCAGAAAGTTATATTTTGAAAATTTGTATTTGAGGATTGTATATCTTGGGCATTTGTAGCATTCGTATTTTGTGATGGCATACCTTGTAATTTTATATCCTGTTGAAAAAATGTACCGTCTTTTTTTAGCTTTGCAAGAATTTCTTCCTTTGTCAGATATTTTTTAGAAATAGATGGACGAAGCTCTAATTCTAAAGGTACAGACTTGGTTAACACAGACGCTTTTTGTATATAGTCAGATTTTTCCAAGTAAATAGTCATGTCTTCTGTAATGTTTGTCTGGCAGGCAAGAACTTTTTGTATTTCCTGCTTTGTATTACATTTGATATTTACCGCACATTTGCCACAGGTTCCGTTTCCGCCGCAGACAAGATTTAACGGAAATCCTGCCTTTTCACAGGCGGCGGCTACGGTACCGCCTTCTACAGTAATTTCTTTTTTTTGATTTATAAAATAAATTTGATAACTCATTTTTTATGCCTTTCATTTTCTATGATATAGATATATAAGTATGATACACAGAGGAGAGCTTCTATGCAAGGATATGTTGCTTCGCATCGGTCCTTCTTTTAAAAAAGTTTCTGCCCATTGTTATCTGGAACATAAACACGGCTTCTATGTTTATGCCAAGCCCAACCGTTGTGACCCTAAGACTGTTACCAAATATATTGGCCGGTATCTTGGTCGCCCTGTCATTGCCACTTCCAGGATTGATTCTTATATCGGTGATCTTGTCTCTTTCCATTACAATCGTCACGAAGATGATCAATACGTTCAACTTCTAAAACCATGATCATCTATTTGTCCTGCCCACTTTTACGTGGGCTATTTTTCATTTGGAAAGGAGCCAAAGGCGAACTTTCCTATAAAGCGAAAAATGGGTTTGCACCCTTTTAAGCATGGTATTCATGGACTAATTCTAACGACACTCTTTTTATTCCAATATCCTATAAATAGACAGACGAAAAACAAACACCATAGACCACATTGCCTTATAAGTAGAAAAAATTCCTATAAGTACAAACATCAAACTTATAGGAATTCCTTTATATCTTATATTCTATTCTCCCGGATGACTTGAAATTACCTTTCCGGCATTCCATAACATAACTGTCTTCTTAGCGGCTTCCAGACGTTCTTCTTCTGAGTGGAAGTCAATGGTCACAGAATGGCATCCACAATCCAGACACATTACATAATATCCACAGCCACTTTCTTCTTCTAATAATGCTCCACCGTCACATAATGGACAATCATGAATCTCTAACATTTCTTCAATATCCATAATTAGCCTCTTTCTGTTGTTCTTTTTATTTTTCAAACACATTATAGCACTGTTTTTTTCTGTTGTCATGTAATTCACATAATGAATTTTTTTTAAACAAACAGTATGGGATAACTTAATTATTTATTTGCACTATCCGCCTCTATTACGGACTTAATCTGCTTCATAAGTGTATCATAATTCTCCTGATTATCAATTCCACCAACCATTGGCTCTCCTACAATGTTACCTTTTCTGTCTACAAGAATTGTTGTCGGAAATGCCATGATCTCAGAGGCATATTTTCCTGCATCTGAACTGGCATCCAATGCGAAATTTCGGTATTTTGCTCCCTGACTTTTAAGTATTTTTTTTGCTTCCTTAATTGTAGCTTCTTTTCCGTCGAATGTATCAGTATTAACCCCTACAACTTCTCCTCCCATCGACTTTATCGCATCATTTAATTCATTAAGCTTTGATAATTCGGCAACACAAGGCTTGCAGCCTGTAAACCAGAAATTCATAACCGTTACTGCATTTTTAGAAAAAAGATTTTCATCAACGTCATTTCCATCAAAATCTTTTCCTGAAACGTTATTAAAAGCAATCGTATCATCATCTTTGGAATCAGAAGCACCTGATGTATCTAATTTATTTTCGACTTCTGTTATCTGCTCTTCAATTCCACGGATTGTCTCAATATCTTCTTTTAATGTTTTTAATTCATTATCCGTAAAAGATTTTTTGTTTGATTCCACTGTGGAAGCAAGGTATTCGGCATAATTATCCGAGCCGGCATCTGCTTTGGACATCTTACGAAATACTTTTTCCCAGACATCTTTATGTTTTTCAAAAATCTGATTTTCCTGCTGGTATAAATCATCCAGTTTCGCCTGCAAATCTTCTGTCTTTTCCGTTCCCTCTGATACAGATGCAGAGTCTGCTTTCCCAACATCTCCCTTTCCTGTACATGCAGTAAATGATAACGCTACGCAAAGTGTAAGAATCATGATAATAGTTCTTCTTGTTTTCATAATAAAAAACCTCCTTTTATTTGTCATTAAATTTTATAAACTGATAGTGGATCGCATCTTTTGGACAGGCTTTCATGCAGGCGCCGCATCGTATACATTCCGGATGATTCGGACTCTTTATAACATCAACATCCATTTTACATACTTTTGTGCACTGATGACATCCAACGCATTTATCATCTTCAACCTTTATGCTGAGAAATGAAATTTTATTAAATAGTGAATAAATTGCTCCAAGTGGACAGATCCATTTGCAAAACGGTCTGTAAAACAGGATACTTAAAAGAATCACTGTAATCAAAATGATAAGTTTAAAAGAAAACAGCTTACCAAGTGCCGACCGAATAGCCGTATTGCCAAGTGATAACGGTATTGCCCCTTCCAAAACTCCCTGAGGGCAAATATATTTACAGAAGAACGGATCTCCCATTCCAATCGAATTTGTTATAAATATTGGAAGAAATATAACAAAAACGAAAAGAATCATATATTTAAGATACCTTAACAATCTTAATTTTTCTGTGGAAAACTTTTTCCCCGGGATTTTATGAAGCAAATCCTGAAACCATCCAAACGGACACAAAAAGCCACATATAAATCTTCCTAACATTACACCAAGTAAAATAAAAAATCCGGTTATATAATATGTAAATTTAAACTGTGATGAACCAACTACTGCCTGAAAAGCTCCGATTGGACAGGCTCCTGATGCTGCAGGGCAGGAATAACAATTCAATCCCGGCACACATACTGTTTTTGCATTTCCCTGATATATTTTTCCCTTAAACAAATTAGGAATATGTATATTGGTAAGCAATGTGGCGGCCGCCTGTATCCCACCACGCAAGCTGGCTATTTTTTTTGATATTAAACTTGTTTTTTTATCCAATTCCTACACACTCCAAACATAATTTTATTGCTTTACCAAGCACAACGGCAGCTTCGCCTCTAACAGCACCATAACTCATCATACTCACACCGGCGATAAGTAAAATAAACTGTGATATTTTCCTGCATTTCAAAATATTTATTACCCCCTTCACTCATTAGGTACTTAAAATTCTTTTTATACAAATTTTTAAGTATACTGTTATTATTGTCTTTGTTGACCTTGTGACTCTCGTATTATACAATAAGTGGTGTAAAATTTCTGTTAAGCGAATGGAGAGATTATTTTGAGATTATTAATTGTTGAAGATGAAAAAGAATTATGTGATACCATTTCAAAAAGCTTGTATGAATCAGGCTATGAAGTAGATACCTGTTATGATGGACATGAGGCTCTTGATTATATTTTGACGGAAGACTATGATCTAATTGTGCTTGATCTTAATCTTCCCGGCATGGACGGAATGGATATTCTAAGAGAACTAAGAAAAGAAAACGAAGAAACGAAGGTTCTTATCTTATCCGCACGAAGTCAGATTATAGATAAGGTGGAAGGATTAGATGCCGGAGCTAATGATTACATGGCAAAACCTTTTCATCTACAAGAACTGGAAGCCCGTATCCGAAGTCTTACAAGACGTAAATTTGTACAAAAAGATATATGCTTACATTGCAAAGACATAAAGTTTGATACGAAAAAGCGGGAAGCATATGCCAAAGAAATACTCGTACCTTTAACCAGAAAGGAAAATGGTATTTTAGAATATTTACTTCTTAATCAAGGCAGACCCGTAAGTCAGGAAGAACTGATTGAACATGTTTGGGATGCTTCCATAGACAGTTTTAGCGGCTCTATCCGGGTACACATGTCATCCCTCAGGAAAAAATTTAAAGCAGTGCTCGGCTATGATCCCATCGTAAACAAGATTGGCGAAGGTTATAAGCTTGTGGAGGCTGTGTCATGAAAAAAATGTCGCTTCAGTGGAGACTCACTATTATAACTACTTTATTAATCGCAATGATATGCGGAAGCCTTACTATATTTATCTACAAAAACGGAGTCTACTATATCGATTCTCTGCAAAATACTGTAGATGCAAAAAGCGAAGATAACAATGAGAAGAATCAAGATGAAATCTATATTAGTATTCCAGATGAAGAGTGGAACAATTTTGCAAAGAATTTTTCCATTCAGGTATATAATAATAAAGCTGACTACAAAAAAAGCAGTCTGCTATTTTCAACACTGTTATCTCTTCTTGGAGGCGTGATTACATTTTTTATAAGTGGTCATGCACTAAAACCTCTATGTGATTTCTCAAAGAAAATTGAAGAAGTGCAGGCACAAAACCTATCGGATTCCCGAATAGAAGAAAATAAATTCTCTGAACTGAACCAGCTTAGTGTTTCATACAATAAAATGCTTAAACGACTCTCAGAAGCATTTGAGATGCAAAGGCAATTTACCGCTAATGCTGCCCATGAGCTTCGTACACCGCTTGCTGTGATGCAGCTACAGATAGATTTGTACAATTCCTCAAAGCATCTGGATAATGATACATCTGCACAACAAACTATAAGCATGATTACCGAACAAACAGAACGGCTCAGCAAAATGGTAAGAACGCTTCTTGATATGAGCGAACTTCAAACAATAGCACGAGATGAAGAAATCGCAATAGCTGCTCTTGTTGAAGAGGTTCTTGCTGATTTAGAACCTCTTGCACAGGAAAAAGGAATCAACCTTATCGAAAAATGCGACAATGTACTCTTAATGGGAAGTGATATTCTTATCTATCGACTTGTATATAATCTTGTCGAAAATGCCATAAAATATAACTTTTCTGGTGGCACAGTCACAGTAACCGCCACACAGCAAAACAGTCAGCTTCATCTTACAGTTGAAGATACTGGAAACGGTATCCCCGAAGAACTTAAAGAACGGATATTTGAACCCTTTTTCCGTCTGGACAAATCCAGAAGCCGGGAACTTGGCGGCGTGGGACTCGGTCTTTCTCTTGTCCGTGAGATTGTAAGGGTGCATAATGGCAACATTTTAGTTAAAAATAATGTGAACTCCGGCACAACTTTTGAAGTGATTTTTCCATAACAACAATTTATAACTATCTACTATCTGCAACATACTGTATCATGATTTCTTTTTTAGTTCCAGCACTCTTTACAAATGATTCCAGTAATTCAAGAATACCTCAGCATTTTTGCAGGTAAGTCACCGTTTCCAACGAAATGGTGACTGTAAGACACTATATTTATAAAAGATTTTTTATATAATAAAAATATGGAAAATATTATAAAATCATTTTCAAAATAAGCTGCAAAAAGGGGAGAGGAAAGCTATGACAAATTTCTATGTTTATTCTTTTATATTAGCGGTAATCCCGCTACTTTTAGGATTCCTCTTTATCTGGTTTAGAAAAAAACTGTGGAACGATACAACTAAAAAAAGGAAGAATATCAGCAGCATTACACAGGACATACTACATTGCGTGTAATCCGAGTAGAAAAAAATGAATGGGAAGAAACAAACTCAAATGAACAGGGACCGGAAAGCAGAATTTCTGTTACCTCTTATACTCCAGTTTACGAGTATACGGTAAATGGTCAAAGATACGAATATCATACCCGCATAGGAAGTTCTATAAATCAGTATCCTATCGGGAAAGAATATCCAAGATATTATAATCCAAAAAATCCGGCAGATGTGACAAAAACTTTGAAAGATATAGCAGGTGGAGGTTCTCGTTTCTTTGGTTTGTTGTGTTTCGGAATTGGAATACTTGCTATTTTATTTGCTCTGATAAGAATATGGACAGTTATAACAATCCTGTAACATCCAGATACAATATGGTATTGGCATTCCATCTTGTATGTGATAAACTTTTATTGTCCATTTGGACCGCCTCCTATTCTTATCTTGAGTTTGGCTTGCGACACCATTCTCATTGTAGCATAGGAGGCTTTTTATTGTATCCTTTACGTTTCCACTTACTCTATTCTCCCCAGCATAGCTGGGGGATTAAACTTTTCATTTATTAATATTTTAAAAAAGTCAATCATATTAAAAAAGAACATGCTATATACAGTTGGCGATTGAACCATAATGACAAAACACCAGCAGGTAAAAAACATACATTATCTCTCAGAGAAATGAAAAAAATAGAGGCTGATTTGTTTGATCACATTATACCAAATGGAGGCAAATTAACAGTCCTAGAACTCGTAGAAAAGTACACTGAGACAAAGATTTCAGTTCGTCCTACAATTAAAGCTGGGTATAAAACTGTAATCAGATTACTTCAAAAGGATCCCTTCGGACAACAGCACATTGATTCTGTCCGATTATCTGATGCGAAGTTATGGTTAATTAAATTGTAAAAAATTGACAAACGTAGCTATAGCTCTGTTCAATCTATTAGAGGAGTCCTTAGACCAGCATTTCAATTAGCAACTGATGATGATTTAATTCGTAAGAACCCTTTTGCTTTTGAATTAGTTGATGTAATTATAAATGATTCTATTACACGTGACGCATTAAGTCGAGAATAAGAACGAAACTTTTTAGATTTTATAAAAAAGGATAAGCATTATCGTAAATATTATGAAGCGATTTATATTCTATTCAATACAGGGTTACGTATCTCTGAATTTTGTGGACTAACTTTATCTGATATTGATATAAAAAATCATAAATTAAATATAGATCATCAACTTTTATATATTGCTAAAATAGGACGCTACATTCAACAACCTAAAACAAAAAATGGAATAAGAACAATCCCATTAACACCAGATGTTGAAAAATGTTTCAAGACAATAATTAAAAATAGAAATGCACCTAAAATAGAGCCTATTATCGGGAATGAACCCTAAAACACTAGAATATTTAATGGGACATTCCGATATAAGTACTACCCTAAATATATATACGCATGAAGACTTTACTGGTGCAGAAGAAGAATTAAAGCGACTACGCATAATATAATTACCGATTTCCAAAAATAGATTTTATAAAAAAAGCTCAGGTGTAAAACTTTTAAATTTACACCGATTTTTACACCTTTTCATGGTCAAAATATGCTATATTATACTTAGATATGCCAAACAAGTTTTTTTAGCAACACTTCAAAAATGGCTAAAAACCGTGAAATATTAAGAAATGCGAGGTTATAAAACTATGATTAAAGTAATGTTTATCTGCCACGGCAATATTTGCAGATCGCCTATGGGTGAGTTCATTTTAAAAGATATGGTAAAAAAGCGAGAATTATCCGATTCCTTCCAAATTGCTTCCTGTGCAACCAGCCGTGAGGAAATCGGGAATCCGATTCATCCGGGAGCAAGGGCAAAGCTTGATGCGATGGGCATTCCTCATACAAAGAGACAGGCAAGACAGCTTACAAAGCAGGATTATGAGACTTACGATTATCTTTTATGTATGGATAAGTGGAATATTAATAATGTAAAGCGGATTATCGGTCATGATCCAAAGCATAAGGTGCATCTTTTATTAGAATTTGCGGGTGTAAAGAGGGATATTGCAGATCCATGGTATACCGGTAATTTTGATGAGACTTATGATGACTTAATTGAGGGATGCGAAGCGTTTCTTGAAGAACTTGGTGTGTAGTAATAAGATATAAATGGAGGATTTTACAAATGAGTAGAGCAGAAAAAGCAGCCAAATACCATCAGAAGGGATATAACTGTGCACAGGCAATCGTATGTGCATTTTGTGATAAAGTAGGATTAGACGAAGAGACAGCATTTAAAGTTTCCGAGGGTCTTGGACTTGGTGTAAGTGACACTTACGGAACTTGTGGAGCGGTAACAGGTATGGCCCTTGTTATAGGTATGGCAAACAGTTGTGGGGACTTGGAAGCCCCTGTTTCTAAAGCAGCAACTTATCAGAAAGTACGGGAATTAAATGACATTTTCCGCAAGAAAAATGGTTCAACAATCTGTCGTGAATTAAAAGGAATGGATACAGGGAAAGTGCTCCGCTCCTGTCCTGGATGCATTGAAGATGCTGCCAACATATTGTCTGAAAAATTAGGTGAATAGGGTATATTTATTAATAAAATTAACCAAATACGAACTTTTTTATAATTTTCTCTTGCAATACACTTAAATATATGATACTATTCGAAGCGTGACAAGGGTGTCTAAAGTATAACAATTATACTTTAGGCGCCTTTTTTGTTTTCCGGAATAGCTTTATGAATTTAAAATGATGAATCATCAGAAAAAAGAGAAGAAAGGACGTATATATATTATGAATACAGGAGATACAGCTTTTATGATGGTATGTACTGCTCTCGTCTTTTTTATGACACCGGGGCTTGCATTCTTTTATGGTGGTTTAGTTAGAAGGAAAAATGTTTGTAACACGATTATGGCATGTGTAGCTATTATGGGACTTTCCGTTGTTATGTGGACACTGTTTGGTTATTCTTTAGCATTTGGAGGAAACCATGCAGGAATTATCGGGGATTTCCGCTGGTTTGGATTAAATGGTGTTGGAATGGACGTCGGTCCTTATGCAGACAGTATACCACACTTGGTATTTTGTGCATTTCAGATGATGTTTGCCATGATTACACCCGCATTGATTACTGGTTCTTTAGTTGGAAGAATGAAGTTTAAAGCATTATTCCTTTTTGTAGCAATCTGGTCAGTTATTGTTTATTATCCAATGGCACATATGGTATGGGGAGAAGGTGGGTTCCTTGCTGCAATTGGTTCCGTAGATTTTGCCGGTGGTGATGTTGTACATATCAGTTCTGGTATCAGTGCATTAGTACTTGCCATTATTCTTGGAAGAAGACGTGGTTATGAACATACAACCTATCGTATTCATAATATTCCATGCGTTGTTCTTGGGGCATCCCTTCTCTGGTTTGGATGGTTTGGATTCAATGCCGGCAGTGCCTTAAAAGCAGATGGTCTTGCAGCTCACGCATTTATGACATCCGCGATTTCCGCTGCTGCTGCCCTCTTATCCTGGATGCTTATTGATACAATAAAGAGTGGAAAAACAACCTTAGTTGGTGCCGCAACTGGTTTGGTTGTCGGCCTGGTAGCCATTACTCCAGGAGCAGGATTCGTTCCAATCTGGGCATCCTTTATTATTGGTGCATTAGTTAGCCCAATCTGCTACTTTGGTGTTGGATTTATCAAAAAAACATTAAAAATAGATGATGCATTAGATGCCTTTGGCTGTCACGGTATTGGAGGTATCTGGGGTGGTATTGCAACTGGTATCTTCACAAAATCTTCCATTAATCCAGTAGCTAAATGGGATGGACTTATTTTCGGTGATTATCATTTATTCCTCGCACAGATTATTGGAATTGTGATCACAATCGCCGTAGCAGTTGTTGGAACACTGATCTGCGTTGCTATTGTCAGAGTATTTACTCCATTACGAGTTAGTGTTAGAGAAGAACAGGTTGGTCTTGATATTTCTGAACATGGAGAAAGTGCTTATCCATCTTTCAATGGTCTTGACCAATAGATTGCGCTATTTCATAACTAAGAGAATGTTAGCATTATTTAATAATCTCTTGATTCTTTTGATAATTGAAAAAATATAAAACTTTTAGTGAATCCTTTTTGCGTATGTTCCATATTGTGTAATGGGATTTTATAATAGGATTATGGTATAATCTATAAGAAAATAATGTCGAGTTAAAATAAAATAGGAAGTTAAAATGTAGATATAAAACAGGAGGACTCCATTATGATGATAAAAGTAGAGGCTTACGTCAGAGAAGATAAATTCGAAGATGTAAAAGCTGCCTTAAATGCGATCGGTGTAAATGGACTTACCGTATCCCAGGTAATGGGCTGTGGTGTTCAGCGAGGTTATAAAGAAATTGTCCGTGGTATGCAGGTAGATATGCAGATGCAGCCAAAGATTAAGTTTGAAATTGTCGTATCTTCTGAAGAATGGGAAGTAAAAACAATTGAGGCAATCGAAAAAGCTGCCTATACAGGGGAACCTGGTGATGGTAAGATATTTACTTATGAGATTCGCCATGCACAAAAGATCCGTACAAAAGAAACGGGGTATGATGCGATTCAGGCAACGGAATAACATATAAAGGCAGGATATTGGCTATTACTCAAATGTAGTAATATTCAATATCCTGCTTTTTTCTATATAACTATTAGATTTGCTAAGAAATATCTGACACTCACCAGAATAGGAAAGTGTTTATTATCACAAAAAGTTTATTTAGTTACTTATCACTATCTCATTCTGCAATCCTCTAATCGAATAAAGTCCTGTTATCTATTTTTGCTGCTGTCTTGCTGTGTACTGCCATTGATCATATACTTGCACACTGGATTTTTCAACAGCACAATCCCTGGCAAAGTCATACCTTTGTGTTGGCAGACATTCTGGTGCAATTCCCTTTTCCACCCAATTAGTAAGAGCTGTCATACCGTCTGCGATAGATACAGCAGGACCACTCCAGTCCAAAATAGAATGTCCCGCAAGAGGTGGCATAAAAAGCCGTATGGTATCATTCATAATTTTCTCTGATGGAAAATAGTCAAAAGCATTGCGGTAATAATCAATCATTTGCTGGTATGGAACTACACAGTCTCCGGTCCCCTGCGTGATAATTAACTTTCCGCCACTTCGGGCATATGGTGTATAATCACATTCATTAAAACTATAACGATCAAATCGTGCATGGCAACTATCATAAATTTGGGCAAATTTTTCGTAACTGCATGTATGTATATCAAAATTCGGATTTTTTACAAACCAACGAATATACTGTTCTGCAATTGGCATTAAATTATATTTCCCGTCTTCTCTTCGTTGGAAGTAACCATATAATGGATTACCATTAGGAAGTGGCCACTGACGAATTATTGGTCCAAAGCCATAGGCAATTCTTCTTCCATCTGGTAAAACAGGTCCTTCCCATGTTTTTACCATAACCGCAATATCTTTTCGAGTAATAGGACCATCTTCTGTTTCCAATCCACATAAATGATTCAGAAAATCCATCCAGCAAATGTGCTGCCTGTTAAATGGATGCTCTCTCAATACCGGATCACGCATTGAAATGTCACGCGCCGCAATATATTTAGATAATGGAACGATATGCTTTTCATTAGCCTCAACAACAGCGGCCCATACGCAGGTAAATGACAGATTTACAAGATCGATAGATGGAGCATCCGCCCATAAACCATCATAATCATTCGGGTACAGGATAGCTTCTGTCACAACTTCACGCCCACCACCAGAAGTTCCGTACATATAACTTGCAATTGGTGGCATATTATAAACAGCTTCTAAAATTTCTTTTGCACATACGGTCATCTCATGCATTGAATGAAATGCCCAGGCATCAATGTGTTCCCACTCAATTTCTCCTGTTTTATCAAATCCCCAGGAGCAGTCTAGACGAATTCCTGTATCCGTGTCTGTTACAGCACATGCATAACCATTATTCAATGCCATAGGCCAGGAAATGACGTTAAAGCGAATAGAGGAAAACCAATCCACTTCTGTATTCGTTCCCGCTCCGGATATTCCCATAAAACGATAATTCCATTTTACCGGCAGATATACGCGAAACTGCGCCACATGATTTTTACTTACTTTTTGTTCCATACGAATCTCGTAAAAAGCATCTATGTTATCTAATACTGTTTTTTCTGGTTCACTATAAGTTCCAGCCGGATAAAAATGCAATTCTTTGAAAGAAATATTGTCATAATGATTTAAAATCTTTTTGATATATTCTTCCGTACAGTTTCTTTTTAATACCTTATCCATTGATTCATATTTTTCTTCATCCATCCAACGATATAATGGATGAGAAAACCATTTTGTTATTTCATTCATTTTTTATAATGTTACTGGTGTTGCAGTAACGTCCCCCTTCTTTTTTTAACTCTTTTTATTTATCATACGCAATCCTGAAATAATCCAAATACGCTTTATACCTGTCTTGTGCCGTCAAACAAGTATCTATCAGATAGCCCTTTTCATTATTCCACTCTGTCAATCCACGGTAATAGAACATCTTTAAATTATCCTCAATAATAAACGGAACGATATTATATTTCAGGCACTCTTTGAACATAAGCAATCTACCAACACGACCATTACCGTCCTGAAATGGATGAATCCGTTCAAACTTTACATGAAAAGCCAGGATATCTTCAAAAGTTTTTACAGCTTTATTATTATATTCTGACAACAATAATTTTATCTTATCGGCTACTTCTTCTGGTAAAGCAGTTTCCATACCACCAACTTCATTGGGAAACTTCTTATAATCACCAACAGCAAACCAATCTTTTCGAGAATCGCTGGTTCCGTTTTTTAGAGTTAGATGAAGCTCCTTAATAAACTTTTCTGTCAGTATAGATTTTGCATGGTCAATAATCATATCAATACAACGGAAATGATTGGCTGTTTCGATTACATCGTCCACATTAAGAACTTCATTTTCTACACCAATCGTATTTGTTTCAAATATATATCGTGTCTGATCATGCGTCAGGCGGCTGCCTTCCATATGATTAGAATTATATGTCAACTCAATCTGTGTCTTATGGTAAATACCTCCAGAATACTTTCTTCTTTTTTGCTCCTGTAAAATACCCAATAAAGTAACAGGTTGCTCCTTTTTCTTGTTGGAACGCTCTGGCTTTGTGGCATTCTCAGGAATGTTCCATGTCCCTCCAGCAAGAACTGCACCTGATACCCGCCCTTTCGCACAGTAATTTCTTACACTTCGCTCGGAAATATTCCATTTTTTTGCTATTTCGGCAACTGAAAGGTATCGCATCATTATCCTCCATTATACATCTATATACCAAATCAAAAAATATAGTTAAACCAGATTAACCACAAATATATCATAATAGATATAGTATACTATATTATCGGCAAAAATTCCACAAGAGTCATACATTATCTGTATTATTTTTGCCGTTCATCAATATAAAAAAGAAAAGACTGAATATCATTAAAAATGAATGAATATTCAGTCTTTTCAATTCCAATATAAAATTATTTTTTGAAGAAATCATATGTGTGGTGTAGCAATATTATCTATAAGATAGATTCGCTCCTATCTATTGCTACTCAGGTATGAATTTCTCTTCCTTTTGTGTTCTGTATTTTTCTTAAGAATCATATTCCGGAGTCATCTCTGTTGTCCATTCAAATATTTTATTCAATACTTTATCCGCAAGAACCGTATAAATAGAAGCAAATACATTTGCACCAATACGAAGCACAACCGCTCCTGTCATTCCAAACAACCCAGAAGCTATAGATAATGCACCAAAAGTATTAAATACTGTCTGCCATGCATATCCTGCCGAATATCCTACGCCGATTCCACCAATAATTCCGATATATGGATACATTGACTTTGGAAGAACAATGTAAAGTACCATAAAAATAAGCGAACCTAAAATATTATAAGGTCCTCTCAACTTCGCTCTTGTAACTAAATCACTGGAAAATGGCAGACATACGGACATACAGGCGATTCCTGCCCACATTGCTCTTGGTAATCCTAATAAAGACATGATGAGTAATGCCGTAGAAACAATTAATGTCAGTCGAATATACCACCAATTTCTTGCAGAGCGAAAGTTAAACTCTCGAAATAAATCAAAGAATGTTCGACGATATGGACGATTTTTCTGATTCTTATAAAATACTGCCATGCAGATAGCCATTCCGATGAGTAAACTTATTACTCGCAAAGTATACTCTTTACCAGTAACATCATAGCCCTGTAATAATAAATATCCTAATACAAATGTGGAATGGTTTGACATGATGACGTTATGGCAGCCAAGAATCATCAGTAACATAATGCAAACAAGATTTACAAAAAATGCAGGTATCGGAGATAACATATTTGTAAATCTCGGACCTACAATAAGAATCCCGAAAATTCCCATAATACATAATAGTCCATGTGTTGTCCGGATTCCGAAATCAGCCTGTCTTAACACAAGTAATGCTAAGAGAACAACAACTCCTGCAACACTGTTTCCAGAACCAAATACGGTACTAAATATTGTTACTAAGGCAAAGCAGAAAGCAACGACAAGATATACTTTAAAATTATAGATTAAGATGTGCCTTCTTTTTTCCCTTGGATCTGTTGTTTTTTTGATTAAATCTTTTGAACTAGTTGAGCTAAGTTGCAGCTCCTGATAAAATGTCATAAATTCCCCACCTTTTCTCATTTTATTTTGACAAAGTGGAACATACTATAACTCAATGGTGTTGGTTTGTCAAGAGAGACGAAAAGAAAGCGATGGGATAATTGCATCGTTTTCTTTTCTGTCTTTGATAAATCCAATAGTAGTTTTTGATTATAAAGTATAGTGTAACGAATTACTTTAACTAAATGAAGTCAAAATATAACTCAAATTAGAACTTGCAAACTGCTGGAATGATTTTTGAGATACGTTTTAGTTAAAGAGTCAATAAAGTTCAAAAGCAACTGAGAATACATTTCCCAGTTGCTTTTGAACTTTACAAATTCTCTAAAATACAAACATGCGAAGTAATACGACGATTACAATGATTGCTCCCACTGCAGCTGTTATCTGATAAATCTTTTTAGATTCTGCATCGTCTTTATCCTGTACCATATAGTAAATTCCAGCAACTAAAATCGCAATACCGATAAGTAATCCTATAATATTTAAAACCATTTCTTTCTCCTCTTTCTCTTATTTTTTATAATTTATTGTTTTGTAATATATAATTTGTTATCGTAACATATTTCTTAGAGTTTATTTTTTTGGTAAATCTAAATTATTTTTTACTTTCCCATCGCAATAATAATGCGGAAGAAATAATAACAATTACTGAGCCCATATTGTGTACCAATGCTCCCATGACTGGATTTAAAACACCTGTAATTGCTAAGATAATCGCTAAGAAGTTTAATCCCATTGAGAAACTCATATTACATTTAATCGTAATCATCATTCTCTTAGAAAGTGCTATCAGGTGAGGAAGTTCTTTTACCTCATCATCTACAAGCGCAATATCTGCGGCATCAATAGCAATGTCACTTCCAACGCCTCCCATAGCGATACCAACATCCGCTTTTTTGAGGGCTGGAGCATCGTTTACACCATCTCCGACCATGCATACTTTTTCCTGTTTTTTCTGGAAACGGTCAATCCATTCTAGTTTTGTTTCTGGAAGACAGTTAGCATGTACCGCATCAATGCCAAGCTGACCAGCAATAGAGGAAGCGGCATTTTCATTATCTCCAGTAAGGAGAACTGGCTGGACACCTAATGTATCTAAGTTCTTGATAACGGCTGGACTTTCTTCTCTTATTGTATCAGAAAGGGCAATATATCCGGCTGCTTTCTGGTTGATTGCAATATAGATTACCGTACAACCCTGTTTTAAATATTTTTTTGCTTCATTTTTTACGCTGCTTTCTAAAAGGACATTATTTTCTATTAAAAGTTCTTCATTTCCGGCAAGTACTTCATTTTTATCAATGCTACAGGAAACACCTCTGCCCGGAATCATTTTGAAGTCCTGTACTTCTTTGAACTGTGCATTTTTTTCTTTTTGGTAACAGTTTACGACTGCCTTACCAAGTGGATGTTCGGACATTTTCTCTGCAGAAGCACAATAGCTGTACAGAGTTTCTTCCGTATAATTATTATTAATGCTTTTTACGGCTTTTACTTCTGGAGTTCCGTAAGTAAGAGTTCCTGTCTTATCAAATGTAATCTTTGATACATTTGCCAGACGTTCTAAGGCATCGCCCTCTCTTACAAGGAATCCATGTTTTGTTGCATTTCCGATAGCCGCCATAATTGCAGTTGGGGTTGCAAGGACTAATGCACATGGACAAAATACAACCAAAATGGTTACTGCTCTTAAAATTTCTCCGGAAATAAGCCAGGTAAGAACGGCCGCAGTTAAGGCAATGACAACAATCCAGGTCGCCCAGCGGTCTGCGATACCAACAATTTTCGCTTTTCCAGCATCTGCGGACTGTACGAGGCGAATCATTCTTTGGATAGAGCTGTCTTCCCCTACCTTTGTTGCCTTCATTTCAAAAGCACCGAACTGATTGACTGTACCAGAAAATACTTCGTCTCCGGCTTCTTTATCTACGGGAAGGGATTCTCCGGTTAACACTGCCTGATTGATAGAAGTCTGACCAGAAAGAATGATACCATCTACCGGAACGGTTTCTCCAGGCAGTACTCGTAAAATATCGTCTTTTTCTACTTCCTGGGCGGGAATCATTTTTTCGTTGCCGTTGCTAATAACTCTTGCTGTTTGTGGTGTCAGATGAACAAGTCTTTCAATTCCTGCTCTTGCCTTTGCTACAGTAAGTTCTTCTAACAGGCCACCAAGCTGCATAATAAAAGCAACTTCCCCTGCTGCAAAGTCCTCACCAATGCAGATAGATGCGATTAATGCGATGGATACAAGTACGTCAGCTTTAATATCAAATTCGGTAACTAATCCGATGATTGCTTCTAAAATAATCGGCAATCCACACAGGATAATTGCTATCCAGGACGCATTAAACGGTAATGGGATTAAATCAAAAATACTAATCAAAAGAGCGATTCCTGAAATAATAAGGAATGCGATGTCTCTTTTGGTTCCTCCAAGTTCTAAAAGTTCTTCTAGTTTCTCTATGAAACCTTTCATACACACACCTCCTATACCCTTTGGGGTATGGGTGCATTATACCTATGGGGGTATATGTTGTCAATGATAAAATCACAAAAAAAGGGAAGATGATATTTTTTATCATCTTCCCAAACACTTCCCTAATTATACAATTTATAAACTATAAATGAACAACTCCCAAAAATATATATAATCTATAACTGATTGTGGCATTACATCTACATTAAGTTTTGTTGATATCGTAGATATCCGTATATGACAGACTTGATTGTGTAATTTTTTTAATTTGCTTATTTATAGGTATAAAGGATAAAACAAGTGAAATTTTCCTATATTCTTCCTATAATTTTTCCAATTATACAGTTTATAAAAAATAAAATCAAGTCAAGAATTACGATTGTCGCACCTACTGGTGTAGAACACAGAATAGAAAGTATAATTCCAAAGAAAGCACCTATTACTGAAAGAACGGCGGCATAAATAATCACACCTTTAAAGGACTGCATCACCCTCATCGCGGAAAGTGCCGGAAATATAATCAATGCTGAGATAAGCAGCGAGCCAACCAGACTCATGGCAAGTACAATAATGACTGCCGTAATAATTGCGATGATCATATTGTAGGTTTCTGCATTTTTTCCAATTGCTTTTGTAAAGTTTTCATCAAAAGTTACTGCAAAAATCCGGTTATAAAATAAAATAAAAAATGCAACAACCAGTACTGACATAATCATGCAGGTGATTACTTCACTTTTTGTTAATGTAAGGATTGTTGTCGAACCAAACAATGTCGAACAGACATCTCCAGATACATTTGCAGAAGTAGAAAAAAGATTCATAACAAGGTAACCGACTGCCAGGGAACTTACTGAAAGCATTGCGATTGCGGCGTCACCTTTTATCTTCGTATTCTGCCCAGTTCGAAGGAGCAAAATTGCCGCAGCTATAGTAACTGGCATAATGAAAATCGTATTATTTACCAGTTTAAAAATTGTGGCAACTGCCATTGCACCAAAGGCAACATGTGAAAGGCCATCTCCGATAAAAGAAAATCGTTTCAATACTAATGTTACCCCAAGTAATGAGGAGCATAAAGCAATCAGAACTCCAACAATTAATGCGTAACGCACAAATGGGTAGGATAAATAAAAGGATAATTCCCGTAATATATGTGTCATTTTCTGTCGCCTCCTATTCTATCTTCCCTGCATTTTTAAATAATTGCCATTTATCACTGTTTATATATTCTTCCTTTGTTCCGTAAAATGAATTTTTCTTTTGCATATGGAGAATATGTGTTGCATAATCAAGTGCCTGTACATCATGAGAAACCATAATAACAGCGATTCCCTCTTCACTTAAATTCTTTGTCACCTGATAAAATTCTGCTGTCACTTTTGGGTCAAGCCCTGTTACTGGCTCATCTAAAAGAATGACTTTACTTGCCGCACATAACGCTCTGGCAAGAAGTGTTCTCTGCTGTTGTCCTCCGGAAAGATTCCGATAACAGGACTTTCTGAGATTCCATACTTCCATTCGCTTCATCTTCTCCTCAGCAAGCTTCTTTTCTGTTTTTCCATAAAATGGTCTCCATCCACATTTCGCCAGTGTCCCCGAAAGAACAATTTCCTCCACTGTTGCCGGAAAATCCTTCTGTACCACAGTTTGCTGTGGTAGATAACCAACTTCATAAGCCTTTAAGCCATCTCCAGTAAGAACCTCACCACTAATTGCGTCTTGTAAATGAAGTAACGTCTTAATCAACGTACTTTTTCCTGTTCCATTCTCTCCGACGATACAAAGATAATCGCCCTTACCGACTTTAAAATTTAAATCTGATACAATGGCATGTCCTTCGTAGCCTAATGTTAAGTCTTTGCAAGTAATATAAGCCATTATGTCTCCACCTCTTTCTCCAAGCTCTTTCCAGCACATTTTTCAAACACGCTTTCATATTTTCTATCTCTTCCTGATTTCTAAATATATATTTTGATAGAAAATCTATCATGGTAATGTGTATATAATTATTCCTATCAAGTTGTTTTGCTAGCTTCTTAATTATAGAGTCCTTATCATAGCAATATTCGTATAATTCCTACTTCTATCAATCTTTTTGTTTGTATGTTACAACAGAAATTATTTTTTATGATTCCAAAAAACGAACATAAAACAATAAGCTATTGTTTAACAAACTCAATTTAAAGCCTCCCGCAAAACAGATAAATTCTCTTGCATTACCTGTAAATAAGTGATTCCATCAGCAAGCTGCTCCTTTGTAACTGACTGCAAAGAATTCATTGCCATAATTCGCTGATTTTTCTTTGTTGTATTACTTTTTATCGCATCTGCAATCCGCCCATCTGAATTTTCAATTGTTAATATAACTGGAAGTTTCAGTTCATCTGCCTTGTTTGCAAGAAATGTTACCGTCTCAAAACCAGCCATTGTCTCCGCACTACAACCAACAAATGCTGCATAATACTTTAAGTCATAATCATCCACCATATATCGGAACGGAAAACGGTCTCCAAATAAAATCGCTTTATACTTTGCATTCTGAATTGTTTTTGCATACTGCCTATCTAATGTATTCAACTTTTTAATATAATTCTCTGTATTTGTTTGATAGACTTTTGCATTATCAGAGTCAAGCTGTTCGATTGCTTTTTCAATATTTTTTACCATAATCTCAGCATTGCGAACAGAAAGCCAGATATGTTCATCATATTCTGGTTCTTCGTCTACAGTCTCTTTTTGTCCTTGTTCTTTCTGTGGTTTTTTATGATTTTTCTTTTGGGATTTTTCAGAGTCTTCCTTTGAAGATTCTTCATGAGAATGTCCCAGAAAACCTTTCTTTTCCTGCATTCCCTCAACAATTTCTTCCTCTTTCACAGAATTCCCTAAAGCATCCATAAGATTTATCGCCTTTAAATCTTTATTTTTTGCCTCTTTTAAAGCGTCTGCAACCCACGTATCAGACTCCCCACCGACATAGATAAATAAATCTGCTGAACCGGCAATCGCAATATCTTTCACTGTAGGCTGATAGCTATGCATATCTACACCGTTATCCAGTAAAAGCGTCACATTAAAACATTCAGCTTCTTTTCCAAGAATATTTTTTACCCAGTCGTATTGTGGAAAAGTGGTACAGACAATGGAAATCTTCTTACTGTTACCTTTCCTTATGCTGTTTTGCTCTATTGTATTTTCCGATTCAGCATTTTTTCTTGTAAGATTTTTTCCTGAAGTATTTTTTACTACAGAACATCCTACTGATAAAACAATACATAGAAAAAGCCCTGTTAATAACAGAGAACTTGCAGAAAATTTTTTCCTATTTTTAAATATCTGTTTCATAAATACATTCCTTCTCCCTCTATAATAATTTCATTTACAACCTCTCTTACTTTTTATTTAGAAAATGTAATCCAAATTTAATCTTGAATAGGCTTTATCGCCAACAATCAAATTTGCAAAACAAAAAACGCAAATCAATTGCAATTTCATATTCTAGACACTTTCAATAAAAATGTCAAGAAGAAAATGCAATTAATTTGCGTTTTGCTATTTGATTTATTTAAGAAACAGACCTTATCTGCTACTCTATAATTATAATTTTAACACATCAACATCTGATATCCCATGTCCTTCTACCAATGCTTTTTTAGCAAGCTTATCAACCTGCTCATTATAAAAATCTCCTGAATGTGCTTTTACTTTCTGGAAAATAACTTCTATCTTTTCCTGCATCTGCCTCATAAAAGCCGCATACTTCCTAGTATGTGGATTCTTGGCGCTCCATACACCAGTTGCCCACTTTTCAATTCCCTCATAATCATAGTGGAGAACAACGGACGAATACCCATTCTCCAATGCCCATTGTACTGCATACATCGCACCATGCATCTCTCCGGCTACATTACGAATCGCCAATAATTCCGGCTCATCTCCATTCCCGCTTCGCTCGACAATTCTTCCATCTTCAAGCAAAATAACACAGCCGAAAGAATATTTTTGAAGATTTACATCAAAACTTCCGTCCACATAAACAACAAGCCGGTCAGATGTTGAGGTTGTCAATGTACTAGAATCCATACTTGTTGTTGCTGTTGGAGAATTCTTACCAGTAGCTGTTTTAGCTGCTCCAATATTTAAAAAAGCCTCTGCTTCTTCCTTTGTTAAAAATCCCTTATATTCTGCTCCAGAATAGCCATGCACCGCTTTTTTACATTCATCCCATGTATAAAATAAACCTGTTTTATGTCCTTTTCTTACGGCATAAATTTTCTTTTTTGCCATTTTATTTCCTCCACTCTTAGCTGATATAGTCTTGCTTATTGCTTTTAAGAAATTAAGCGAGAATCCTCGGTAATTCAATTGCCGAATACTTCACATTATATAATCCCTTTTTTAGATGTTCAAGTGTCAAAAATATCTTTATATGCAAATGCAACAAAGATATGGATAACCAGTAGCGGCAACTGTCTTCTTTGTAATAATAACTCACGAATTCCCAAACATACTCTCCGAAACATAATGCGTATGATTGAAGCTCGTCATGCAGATGTAACACAAGCATGGTTTGAATATTTTAGAGAAATACGCCATTTTTGCTAATAAATACAAAAAGGGGCTGTAAAAAAACTCCCCTAACAGAAAAATCGCCCAGACCGTGTGTGGTCTGAGCGATTTTTTGGTATAA